>DASVYJ010000025.1:0-24293 GCA_036392215.1 Candidatus Limnocylindrales bacterium
ATCGTCCCGTTCTCGACGCTGCACTACCGCGAGGACCCCTCCTACTGGGCCCGCTGGTTCCCGGCCGACTTCATCACCGAGAGCTTCCCCGGCCAGTTCCGCAACTGGTTCTACTCGCTCCTGGCGATGAGCACCGTCCTCCGTCGCGAGCCGCCTTTCCGGACGATCTTCGGCTACTCGACGCTGTTCGGCGAGGACGGCCGGCCGAGGCACAAGAGCTGGGGCAACGCCATCGAGTTCGACGAGGCGGCCGAGCGGATGGGCGTCGACGTCATGCGCTGGATGTACGTCAACGCCCGGCCGGAGGACAACATCCTGTTCGGCTGGCACGCGGCGGACGACGCGCGGCGACGCCTCCTCGTGCTGTGGAACGTGTACGCGTTCTTCGTGACGTACGCCCGGCTGGCCGGCTGGACGCCGCGCCAGGGTGTCGGCGGGGCGGTCGATGCAGCGGACGCGGCCGGCGCGCCCTGGCCCGCCCTGGACCGCTGGATCCTCTCGCGCAGCGCCGGCCTCGCCGAGGAGGTCCACGACCGGCTGCTCGAGGTGGACGCGGTCGGGGCAGGTCGCGCCATCGACGCCTTCGTCGAGGACCTCTCGACCTGGTACCTCCGCCGCTCGCGGGACCGGATGCGGGCAGGCGCGCAGGCCGCTGACCGCGAGGCGGCCTTCGCGACGCTCCACGCCGCGCTCGTCGGCCTGGTCCGGGTCCTGGCGCCGGTCCTGCCGTTCCTGGCCGAGTCGATGTACCAGAACCTCGTGGTCGCGGTCGAGCCGACCCTGCCCGACAGCGTCCACCTCACCCGCTGGCCGGCCGCGGACCTCGCCCGCTTCCGCGACCCGGGCCTGGAGGCCGCCATGGCCACCGCCCGGCGGGCCGCCGAGCTCGTCCGGACGCTCCGCTCGCAGGCCGGCATCCGCCTCCGCCAGCCGCTCGCCAGCCTCTGGCTGGCCCTGCCGGGCGGATCGTCGGCGGAGCTCGACGCGCTGCTCGACATCGTCCGCGAGGAGGTCAACGTCAAGGCGGTGGAGCTGATCGGGGACGAGTCGGAGCTGGTCGAGCGGCGCGTCCGCCCGCTCCTGCCGAAGATCGGGCGACGCCTCGGCCCGGCGATCCCCGCCGTGATGGCGGCGGCCCGCGAGGGCGCCTTCCGGGTCCTGCCCGACGGGTCCGTCGAGCTGGCCGGGGTGACCCTGGCACCCGACGAGGTCGAGGTGCTCGCCTCGCCGCGCCCCGGCACGGCGGTCGCCCACGACGCGGGCCTCGTGGTCGTGGTCGACACCGAGCTCACCCCGGAGCTCCTCGCCGATGGCGACGCCCGCGAGCTCCAGCGGGCGGTCCAGGATCTCCGCAAGGCGGCCGAGCTCGACCTGGACGACCGGATCGAGCTGCTGATCGAGGCTCCGCCCGCGCTCCTGGAGCGACTCGTCCCGTACCTGCCGGCCGTCGCCGAGGAGACGCTCGCCGACGGCTGGGAGACGGCCGCGCTCGTCGGCCAGTCCGCCTCGGACGCCGCGCCCGTCGGCTGGGTAGCGTCGGCCTCCGTCGCCCTCGACGGGGGCCCTGTCCGACTCGCCTTGCGCCGTCGTTCGTCGGACGGCTAGGCTATCCGGACACCCAGCGACATCGAGAGGCGAGCCCTGGACCCGAGCGACATCGCCGCGCCGACCCCGGACGCTCCCGCCGCCCGGCCCCGGCCGGCGTGGGCGCCCTTCGTCGGCCTCGCCGCGCTCGTCGTCGTGGCCGACCAGCTCGTCAAGCAGTGGGTCCTCGCCTCGTTCGCCGTCAACGTCCCGACGCCGATCCTGGGCGACTACGTCCGGATCACCCTCATCCACAACAGCGGCGGGCTGTTCGGGCTGTTCCAGCACCAGGCCGTGCTGTTCGCCGCGGTGAGCCTGGTCGTGATGGGTCTGATGGTCTGGTACCACGGCCGCGCGGCCGCCGGCAACCTGCTCCTGACGATCACCCTGGGCCTGCTGCTCGGCGGCGCCGTCGGCAACTTCCTCGACCGCGTCCGGTTCGGCTACGTCCTCGACTTCGTCGACGCGGGGCTGGGTGCCTGGCGCTGGTACACCTTCAACGTCGCGGACTCCGCCATCAGCCTCGCCATCGTCCTGCTCCTGCTGCTCGCCCTCCGGCCGACCGGCGAGGCGCCAACGCAGCGGACTGCGGGGGATCGTGGCCAGGCCGCGGCGCCGCCGGCGGACGCCCGGCCGACGGCCGATGGCGGCCGGGCAGGCTGAGCGAGGCCATGGAGCGGCGGACGTTCGAGGTGGCCGACGGATACCGCGGACGGGTCGACCGCTTCGTGACGGACCGCTCGGGGCTCTCGCGGAGCTACGTCCAGCGCCTCATCGCCGACGGTCGCCTGACCGCCGACGGCCGGCCGGTCAAGGCAAATACGGTGGTCGAGCCGGGCTGGCGGCTCGAGCTGGAGATCCCCGACGCCGTCCCGCTCGAGGTCGCGGCCCAGCCCATCCCGCTCAGCGTCGTGTACGAGGACGCCGACCTGCTCGTCGTCGACAAGCCGGCGGGTCTCGTCGTCCACCCGGCCCCGGGTCACGAGGACGGGACGCTGGTGAATGCGCTCCTCGCCCGCGGCACGGAGTACGGCGGGATCGCCGGCGTCCGGCGGCCCGGCATCGTCCACCGCCTCGACCGGGACACGAGCGGCCTCCTGATGGTCGGCAAGACCGACGCCGCCCAGCAGTCGCTGATGGCGCAGCTCAAGGCGCGCCGGGTCAAGAAGACGTACCTCGCCCTCGTCCTCGGCGCGGTGGCCGCCTCGGTGGGGCGGATCGAGGCGCCGCTCGGGCGCGACCCGAAGAACCGGCTGCGGATGGCGGTGGTGCCGGACGGCCGGCCGGCGACGACCGGCTACCGGGTCCGCGAGCGGTTCGCCGGCTGGACGCTCCTCGAGCTCGACCTGATCACCGGCCGGACCCACCAGATCCGGGTCCACCTGGCGGCGATCGGCCACCCGGTCGCCGGCGACGCGGTCTACGGGACGGGCACCGCCCGGCGCGGTCCGGACGGGCTCGACCGGCTCTTCCTGCACTCCTGGCGACTGCAGCTCGTCTCACCCTCGGACGGCCACCTCATCCGGGCCGAGGCGCCGCTGCCGGCGGAGCTCGAGGCCGTCCTGGACGGCCTGCGCCGCGAGACGTCCCCGCTGTCGGGCGGTCCGGTCGCCGCGGCGGGGCGGCCATGAGCGAGTTGCTGCCTCGGGGCGGCGCGCCGAGTGCGACAGGCGAGGCGCCGACGGCGACCGGACCGAGGCAGCCCCGGCCGGTCGCGGGCGGCCCGGCCGGCGAGCGCCTCGCGGCCGGGGCGCCGGGGGCGATGCTCGTCATCATCTCGGGCCCGTCGGGGGTGGGCAAGGACACGATCATCGCCGCGATGCGGTCGCGGCCCCACGATCCCGACTACCACTACATCGTGACCTGCACGACGCGCGGCCGCCGCCGCGGCGAGGTGGACGGGCTGAGCTACCACTTCCTGTCCGAGCCGGCCTTCGCCGCGCTGCGGGACGCCGGGGAGCTGCTGGAGGCGAACGAGGTCCACGGCAACTGGTACGGCACGCCCCGCGACGAGGTCCGCCGGGCGCTGGCGGATGGGCGCCACGTCATCCTCAAGATCGACGTGCAGGGGGCGCAGGTGGTCAAGGAGCGGGTCCCCGAGGCGCTCCTCATCTTCGTCGTCCCGCCGTCGCTCGAGTCGCTCTTCCACCGCCTCCAGAGCCGGGCGACGGAAACGGCGGACGAGCTCGAGCTCCGCCAGCGCAACGCAGCCCTCGAGCTCGCCCGCCAGGACGACTACGACTACGTCGTCGTCAATGAGGACGGCCAGGTCGACCGGACCGCGGTCCGTATCGATGAGATCATCGCCGCCGAGGCGGCGCGGCATCCCGATCGCCGCGTCCGAGTCTAGGCCTGCGGCGATGACGGCCTCGGCCGCTGCCGCAGCCGCAGCTGGCGGGGCGAGGATCGTGGGGCAGCGGCTGGTCGAGGTCGCGGTCGACGCGGCCGGGGCGGCCGGCAGCCGGACGTACACGTACCACCTGCCGGAGCGGCTGGCCGACGTCGGCGCCGGCGAGGCGGTCCTCGTCGAGTTCGGCCGGCGCCAGGCGCTCGGCGTGGTCCTCGGGCCGGGGGCCCCGCCGCGCGAGGCGATGGAGGCGCCGGCGGAGGCGGGAGCCGCGCCGGTGTCCCGGGCCACGAAGCCCGTCCTGGAGCGCGTCCGGGCCGACGGACCGCTCCTGCCGCCCCTCGCCCTCGAGTTCGCCCGCTGGCTGGCCGCCGAGTACCTCGCCCCGCCGGCCATGGTCCTGCGGGCGATGCTGCCGCCCGGCCTGCTCGAGCGGCTCGAGCTCGTCGCCGTGCTCGGCGAGGCCGTGATGCGCGAGGACGGGGGTGGCCGGGACGCGGCCGAGGTCGCGCTGCTCGACATCCTCAGCCGCGGGCCGCGATCCGTCCGCGACCTGCCGGCGCCGGAGGGACGGGCGGGCCTGCTGCGGCGCCTCCACGCCCTGGCCGGCCGCGGCCTCGCCCGCCTCGAGTGGACGCTCACCGCGGCCGCGGCGGGGCCGCGCTACGAACGGTGGCTCCGCCTCACCTCGGATGGCGCAGCCGTCCTCGCGGCGCTCGGGGCGGGGGAGCGGCCAGCGGGTCGCCCGCTCGGCCCACGCCAGGTCGCCCTGCTGGGAGAGCTGGCGGCGGAGGATCCCGACGGCGCGCTCGCTGCGCCACTCGCGGCACGCCACGGCGGCGCCGCGGTGCCGACCCTGGCCCGCCGCGGCCTCATCGCCGTCGAGACCCGCGAGCGGCCGCGCGAGCCGCTCGCCGGTCGCGCCCCCGGTCGCCGCGGCGGGCGGCCCCCCGGCGCCGGCCTCACGCCGGCCCAGGCCGAGGCGCTCGACCTCGTCCGGGCCGCCCTCGCCCGACGTGACCCACGTCCGCTCCTCCTCGACGGCGTGACCGGCGGCGGCAGGACGGCCATCTACGTGGAGGCCATCGCGGAGTGTCTCGAGGCCGGCCGGCCGGCCCTCGTGCTCGTCCCGGAGATCCCGCTGGCGCTGCCGCTGGTCGACCGCCTGCGGGCCGAGCTCGACGCGTCGATCGCCCTGCTCCATTCGGGGCTCGGCGACGGCGAGCGGGCCGACGAGTGGCGCCGCATCCGGGCCGGCGCCGCCGACGTCGTGGTCGGGACCCGCCTGGCCGTCCTCGCCCCGCTGGCCGACGTCGGCCTCATCGTCGTCGACGAGGAGCACGAGGCGGGCTACAAGAGCGACCGCACGCCGCGCCTCCAGGCCCGTGACGCGGCGGTCCGGCTGGCCGCCCTGGCTGGGGCCGCCTGCGTCCTGGGCAGCGCGACCCCCGCCGTCGAGTCCGTCGGCCGGGCCCGCCGGGGCGACTACCGGCGGGTCGTCCTGCCGGAACGACCGATCGGGGCCCCGCCGCTCGTGGAGGCCGTCGACCTGCGGGCCGAGCTCGCGGCGGGCAATCGGGGCCTGCTGTCGGCGAGCCTGGCGGAGGCGCTCGCCGCCCTCGACGCAGCGGCCGGCGAGCGGGCGATCCTCGTCATCAACCGGCGGGGGAGCGCGTCCGTCGTCCTGTGCCGCGATTGCGGCCACGTCCAGGCCTGTCCAGAGTGCGGCCGGCCGCTCGTGTTCCACCAGGCCGGCAACACGCTGCGTTGCCACCACTGCGGGTCGGCCGCCCCGCCGGCCTCCCGCTGCCCGGCCTGCCGCTCGCCCCGGATCCGGTACCTCGGTGGCGGGACGGAGCGGGTGGAGGCGGAGGTCCGCAGCCGCTTCCCGGGACTCCGCGTGGGCCGGCTGGATCGCGACGTCGTCGAGCGACGAGGCGGCGCCGCCCGGGTCCTGGATGCCTTCGCCGACGGCCGGCTCGACGTCCTGGTCGGGACGAGCCTCGTCGCCAAGGGCCTCGACGTCCCCGAGGTGACCCTCGTCGGCGTCGTCTCGGCCGACATCGCCCTGAACCTGCCCGACGAGCGGGCCGCCGAGCGGACGTACCAGCTCCTGGTCCAGGCCGTCGGACGGGCGGGCCGCGGGGAGCGGCCGGGGCGGGCGATCATCCAGACCTACCAGCCGGGGCACCCTGCGATCCGCGCCGTCGTCACGGGAGACGCCGCCGCCTTCTATGACGCCGAGCTCGCCCTCCGGGAGCGCTTCGGCTCACCGCCCTTCGGCCGGCTCGTCAAGCTGACCGTCGGGCTGCCCGAGCGGGCGGACGCGGAGGCGGCTGCAGCAGGGATGGCCGCGCTGCTCCGGACGCGCGTGGCCGAGCGCGGCGCCCGCGTGGACGTCGTCGGCCCCGCGGCCGCCTACGTCCCGCGTCGGGCCGGCCGCTGGCGCTTCAACGTGCTGCTCCGCGGCGACCGCCCTGTCGCGCTCCTGGACGGCGGCCTCGACGCGCCCTGGTCCGTCGACGTGGACCCCGAGTCCCTCCTCTGACCCGTGACCTGCTGCGGGCCGTCGGCCGGTCGAGGGGGCGCTGGCGACCCCTCGGCTATACTCCCGCCGCTATGAGCATCAAGCCCATCGTCCTGCTCGGAGACCCCCGGCTTCGCCTGAGGGGCGAGCCCGTGGATTCGTTCGGGAAGTACCTCCACGAGCTCCTGGACGATCTGACCGACACCATGCGCCATGCCCCGGGCGTCGGCCTCGCCGCGCCCCAGCTGGGGGTCGCCCTGCAGGCTTGCGTCGTCGAGGTCGAGGGCCACCTGCACGAGCTGGTCAACCCGCGCATCGTGCGATCCGACGGCGAGGAGCGGGACCTGGAGGGCTGTCTCTCGATCCCCGGCTACGTCGCCTACGTCACCCGCAAGGACCGCGTCTGGATCGTGGCGCAGAACCGCCAGGGCAAGCGCTTCAAGGTCCACGGCGAGGGCTTCCTCGCGCGCGCCTTCCAGCACGAGCTGGACCACCTCGCGGGCAAGCTCTACATCGACTACCTCGACTCGCTCGAGGAGCTGATCGAGGTCGGCCACGGCGAGGACTCCGAGGAGGTCCAGGAGGCCCAGCGGGCCCTGGCGTGACCGCGGGGCGCGAGCCGGCCGGGGATGAGGGGGTTGGCCCGGCCGCTCCCGGCGGGGCCGGGCGGGCAGGCGTCGAGCCGCGGGAGGCGGAAGCCGCTCCAGTCGAGGCCTCGCCGGACCGCGACCCGGGCCTGATCGAGCCGGTCCGCGCGGCCACCGTCCCGGTCGTCTTCTTCGGCAGCGGCGGGTTCGGACTGCCGGCCCTCGAGGCGCTCCTCGACATGCCGCAGGTCGAGCTCGTCCTCGTCGTCTCGACCCCCGACCGGCCGGTGGGGCGGCGGGCGGTCCTCGGCCCGACCCCCGTCGCGGCGCGCGCCCGTGAGCTCGGCCTGCCGCTCTTCCAGCCATCCCGGCTGGGCGACGCCGAGACGGTCGCGACGCTCGCCCGCAGCCGACCCCGGCTCGGCGTCCTGGCCGACTACGGCCGGCTCGTGCCCGACGCGGTGCTCGAGCTGTTCCCCGCCGGCATCCTGAACCTCCACCCCTCGCTCCTCCCGCGCCATCGTGGCGCAGCGCCGATCCCGGCGGCCATCCTGGCCGGCGACGCGGAGACGGGGGTCAGCCTCATCGTCCTCGTCCACGAGCTCGATGCGGGGCCGATCGTGGCCGCCGAGCGCCTGCCGCTGCGGGGCGACGAGGCCGCGCCGGAGCTCGAGGCGCGGGCCGCCGAGGCGGCCGCGGCGCTCCTGCGGCGGACCCTGCCCCGCTGGCTCGTGGGCGAAGTCGCCCCGGCCCCGCAGCCGGCGGCGGGCGTGACGCTCACCCGGCCGCTCCGACGCGAGGACGGGCGGCTCGACCCGCGGCGACCCGCCGTGACCCTCGAGCGGCAGGTCCGCGCCTTCCAGCCGTGGCCGGGCTCGTTCGTCGAGACGGCCGCCGGGCGCCTGGTGGTCTGGCGGGCCGAGGCGGCCGTGCGGCCCGTGTCGCCGGACGACGGCGGCGGAGGACGCGTCGCGCCGCCGGGCCGCCTCGTCGCGGACGGCGACGGCCTCGCCCTGGCGACGGCCGACGGGCTGCTGCGGCTGCTCGAGGTGCAGCTCGCCGGCGGTCGTCGCATGTCGGCTGCCGAGCTCCGGCGAGGGAGGCCCGGCCTCGCGGGGTCGGGGATCGGGCCGGCCGACGGGGAGGATGCCGCTCGTTCGTGACCGCGCGGCGGGCGCCGGCGATCGGCCGTCGCAAGGCCCGGCGACGAGCGCGGCAGGGAGTCGGCAGGGCGCCTCGTGCGATAATCGCGGGCCAGTGACCCCTCGATCCCTCGTCATCCTCGACCGCGACGCGCAGCCCGGCGCCGCCGCATCCTCGCCCGGACCCGCCGCGCCGGAGCGGCGTCCCGGGCTGAGCGGCCTCGCCCCGGAGCACCTCGCGGCGTGGCTGGCCGAGCGCGGCGAGCCGGCGTACCGGGCGCGCCAGATCGCGGACGGGCTGTGGCGTGGCCTGGTCCGCGACGCGGACGACCTGCCGACGTTGCCGAGACCCCTCCGCGCCGCGCTCGCCGCTGAGTTCCGGGTCGACACGATCGAGTCGAGCGAGCTCGCGCTCAGCGACGGCGGCCTGACCGAGAAGGCGCTCCACCGCCTCTCGGACGGCCAGGTCGTCGAGTCGGTGCTGATGCGCTACCCGGGCCGGGCCGGGAGGCGGGAGCGGAACACCGTCTGCATCTCGAGCCAGGCCGGCTGCGCCGTCGGGTGCCCGTTCTGCGCGACCGGCGAGCTCGGCTTCGGGCGCGATCTCGAGACGGCGGAGATCGTCGACCAGGTCCGGGTGGCCGCACGGCGCCTGGCCGGCGAGGGGCGGCGCCTGACGAACGTCGTCTTCATGGGCATGGGCGAGCCGCTCCTCAACCTCGACCGGGTCCTCGACGCCGTCGCCGTCCTGTCCGACCCGGCCCGCTTCGGGCTCGGCGCCCGCCACATCGCCGTGTCGACGTCGGGCGTCGTGCCCGGCATCCGCCGCCTCACCGCCCTGGGGCCACAGTTCACCCTGGCGATCTCGCTCCACGGCGCGCGCGACCCGCTCCGCGACGTCCTCGTCCCGCTCAACCGGCGCTGGCCGGTCGCAGAGGTCGTGGCGGCCGCCCGCGACCATGCCCGGGCGACGGGCCGCCGGGTGAGCTACGAGTACGTGCTGATCGACGGGGTCAACGACACCGAGCGCGACGCGAGCGCGCTCGCCGACCTGCTGCGCGGCGACCTCGCCCACGTCAACCTGATCCCGATGAACCCGGTCGCGCACACCCCGTGGACCGCGAGCCCGCCGGATGTGGTGGAGCGCTTCGCGGCCCGCGTTCGGGCGGCGGGCATCGGGGTCACAGTCCGTCGCAACCGGGGCCAGGAGGTCGGCGCCGCCTGCGGCCAGCTGGCGGCCGAGCGGGCCGGCACCCCGCCCGTGGCCGCAGTCGCCCGGCGGCGGGCGCGCCTCGTCGCCCAGAGCGCGGCTGCCCTTCGTGGGGAGCGGCCCGTCGCCGCCGAGGCCGAATCAGGGCCCGCCGACTGATGGGCACCGGCCGCGCCCGCCTCGCCGCGAGCATCCTCGACGCCGACCTGTCGAACCTTGCCCACGCCGTCCGGCGGGCCGAGAAGGCCGGCGCGGACCGAATCCACCTCGACGTGATGGACGGCCACTTCGTCCCCAACCTGACCTTCGGGGCGAAGACCGTCAAGGCCCTCCGGCGGGTGACCCGCCTGCCGTTCGATGCCCACCTGATGATCTCGGAGCCTGGCCGCTACGTCGAGGAGTTCATCGACGCGGGCTGCGACTCGATCACCGTCCACGCCGAGGTCGCCGAGCCGCTCCGGCCGATCATCCAGGCGGTCCATCGGGCGGGGCGAGCTGCCGGCCTGGCCATCAAGCCGGCCACGAGCGTGGCCGTCCTGGAGCCGTACCGCCGCCAGCTCGACATCGTCCTGGTGATGTGCGTCGAGCCGGGCTTCGGCGGCCAGCACCTGATGGTCGACGCCGCCCGCAAGGCCCTCGCCGCCCGCGACCTGTTCGGGGACCGCGCCTGGGGCGGCGAGATCCACGCCGACGGCGGGGTGAACCGCGACACCGCGGAGCTCGTCGGCGGCCTCGGCTACGACGTCCTCGTGGCGGGCTCGGCCCTCTTCACGAAGGGCCACGACATCGGCCGCGAAGTCCGCCTGATCAAGGCCCTCGCCGACGAGGGCTACCAGTACCGTCTGAACGGCGGCGTGCCGCCCATCCCACGCGACAACTGGGTCTCCTTCGCGAGCCTGCCCAAGGCGATCGGCAAGCGCCTCGCCGCGGAGATCGAGCGCGGCGGGATCCCGGTCATCCAGCTCCGGACGGACGGCCGCATCAATCCGGACGGCGTCCGCGACTACGAGCTGCTGGTGCCGGCCTCCGCCGAGGCTGCCGCGGTCCGCTACTGGGGCGAGGCCAGGCAGCGGGCCGAGGCCGAGGCCGGGGCGTGGCGGGCGAGTTTCCCGATCGAGGGGACGGCGCCCGCGGAGGCCAGCAGCCTCCAGGATCGCGGCGGCGTGGCCGCAGGCGAGCCGGCACGGCGGACCCGATGAGCGAGGACGCCATCGCGCGCCCGGTCCCGCCGGCCGCGAGCGGCGAGACGGCGGACGCAGGCGCGACCGACGCGACGGCTGCGCCGGTCGCGCCGAAGGCGCACGAGGGGCTGGGAGCGCGCAACGACCGGCTCCTGCTGGCCGCCGTCGCCGCCTATGTCGTCCTGCTCTCGGGCCTGATGATCGCCCGCGGGATCTCGGTCACGCCCGATGTCGTCCTCGTCGCCCTCGGCCTGGCGGCGGTCATCCTCGGCCGCGGCCGGCTCTTCCTGCGCGACTGGATCCCCTTCATCGGGCTCTTCTTCGCCTACGAGCTGATGCGCGGCTACGCCGACAAGTTCGGGGCCGCGGTCCACGTGACCGACGTCATCGCCGCCGAGCGGCTGGTCGCCCTGGGCCACCTGCCGACGCAGCTCCTCCAGTCGGCCCTCCACCCGGCCAGCGGGACGGACCTCCTGGCTGCCGCCGGGACGGTCTTCTACTTCCTCCACTTCCCGCTGCCGCTGGCGGTGGCCTTCCTGCTCTGGCTGCGCCGCCGGCGGGTCTACTACGACTACGTCGCCGCCCTCATCGTCCTCTCGATGGCCGGCTTCGTGACGTACATCCTGCTGCCCGTCGCGCCGCCCTGGTGGGCCGCCCAGCACGGCGCACTGCCCGCCGACGCGATCCTCCACCTCAAGGACGAGGGCTTCCAGGCCCTCGCCACGACGTTCGGGTTCGACGGCCGCTATGTCTACAGCTATGCGATCTACCAGATCAACCCCAACGAGGTAGCGGCCTTCCCCTCGCTCCACGCGGCCTACCCCTTCCTGGCCTTCCTCTTCGCCCGGCGGGCCTTCGGGCGACCGGGCTGGCTCATGCTGGCCTACGCGGCCTGCGTCTGGTTCTCGATCGTCTACCTCGGCGAGCACTGGGTCGTCGACATCCTGGGCGGGCTGGCCTACGCCGCGGCGGCCTACTGGCTCGTCCTCCACGCGCCGGGCTGGTTCCGCCGGGTCGTGGACCGGGCGGCCGACGAGGAGCTCGAGGCGGGAGTCGAGGCCGAGGACGCCGGCGAGCGGGGCGCCCTGGGGCGGCTCGGCCGCCACGTCCGATGGGACGTCGTGCTGCAGGGCGTCGTCGCCTTCGCCCTCGGCGCCGCGCTGGCGGCGGGCCTCGCCGGCTCCGGGTTCGCCGGCGGCGCGGGCTCGCCGCTCTACCTGCTCCCCTGGCTGGCGATCCTCGGCGGGGCCTGGCGCGCGGCCGTCGGTCTCCTGAGCCGCTGATCCGCTGCCGTGCGCGCCCTGCTGCAGCGGGTGAGCCGCGCCGAGGTGCGGGTCGAGGGGTCCGTCGTGGGGTCGATCGGTCGCGGCCTGCTGGTCCTGCTCGGGGTAGCGCCCGGCGACGACGAGGCGACGACCCGCAGCCTCGCCGAGCGGACCGCGCGGCTGCGGATCTTCGCCGACGCGGCCGGCCGGACGAACCTGGCCCTGGGCGACGTCGGCGCGGAAGCGCTCGTCGTCAGCCAGTTCACGCTCTACGCGGACACCCGGCGCGGGCGGCGGCCATCGTTCGCGGGTGCGGCCGAGCCGGCCCTCGCCGAGCGGCTCTACGAGACGTTCTGCGATGCGCTCGCCGCCGAGGGCGTCGCCGTGGCCCGCGGCCGCTTCGGGGCGAAGATGGCGGTCGAGCTGGTCAACGACGGCCCGTTCACGATCCTCCTCGACAGTCTCGAGAGTGGCTCGCAGGGTCCGGCGGCGGCTCCCCAGGCGCTGCCCGGGTGAGGGCGCGGCGGCAAGGGGGGACGGCGCGGTCGGGCGCCGGACACACGACGACCGGTCGCGAGGCGACCGGTCGGTGGGGGGGCTGCCCGGGCGAGGGCCCGGCGACTACTCCTTGATGCGGAGCGTCGTGCGCCGGCAGCGCGTGCAGACCAGCTCGCGGCTGGTCCGGCCGTTGCGGGTCAGCTCGAGCGGTTGCAGGTTGGGCTGATAGCGGCGGTGGGCCCGGACGCGGTTCATCCCCGACGACTGGGGGTTGAAGCCGCCCATCGAGACCTTGCCGCAGATGGCGCAGGCACGAGCCATGGGAACCTCGGGATGCGATCGACGGGAGTGCTGAGCACGAACGCTCCGGCCCATGTCGGGCCGGAACGGGGCGGTATGATAGCACACCGTTCCCGGCCTCCCGCCGGGCCGTCGCAGCGCGAGGAAGCCAGTCCCATGCACGAGGGACCCGTCCCGGGTCGTGCCATCGTGACCCGCCGGGCCATCGTCGACATCGTCCGGACCGCCGTCCAGGGGAGCTACGGCGTCACCGGCCTCTCCGACCCGGACCTCGCGAGCCGCCTGCTGCGCTGGCTCGGGCTGCGGACCTCTGGCATCCGACTCGGTTTGGAGGGCGACCTCGACCTCGACCTGTACCTCACGGTCGCCTACGGCGTGCCCGTCGCCGAGGTCGCCCGGCAGGTCGACTCGGCCGTCCGGTACGCGCTCCGCCGCTCGATCGCGCGCGACGTGCGCCGGCTCACCGTCCACGTCGGCGGGCTGCACTACCAGCCCGTGGCCGCGCCGCCCGGCACGTCCGCGACACTGCCCTCCGCGGCACCCGTGACCGACATCCCCGCGGAGCCCGAAGCGGTCCTCGAGCACGACGGCCGCGCCCCAGGCAGGCTCGGCCGCCGCACCGCCACCCTCGGGGGGGCCGCGGCCGTCGACGCCGCCGCGGGGGCGGCGATCGAGGCGCACGGCGCGCCGGGGGACGGTCCGGCCTGATGGCGCGCCGCTCCTGCGACGGCCGCGGCGTCCTGGACGCGTTCCGGGCCGCGGTCGCGACCCTCGAGGTGCACGTCGAAGAGGTCAACGCCCTCAACGTCTATCCCGTCCCGGACGGCGACACCGGCAACAACATGCTGGCCACCGTCCGGGCGGCCCTGGCCGAGGCCGACGGCGCGGCGTCCGATGCCGTGGACCGCGTCGCCGGGGCGATCTCGTTCGGGGCCCTGATGGGCGCCCGCGGCAACTCCGGGGTCATCCTCTCCCAGATCTTCCGGGGCATGGCCGAGGGACTGCAGGGCAAGCGCCGGGTCAACGGGCCGGACCTCGCCCACGCCCTGACCGTCGGCAGCAGCACGGCCTACGGGGCGGTCCTGAAGCCGGTCGAGGGGACGATCCTGACGGTCATCCGCGAGGCGGCGACGGCGGCGGTCGCGAGCGCCGAGCACGACGGCGACCTGGAGGCGGTCCTGACGGCCGCCGTCGACGCCGCCGAGCGGGCCGTCGCCCGGACGCCGAGCCTGCTGCCCGTCCTGCGGGAGGCGGGCGTGGTGGACGCCGGGGGCCAGGGCCTCTACCTGATCCTGCGGGGTTCGCTGCGCTATATCGTCTCGGCCGAGCCGGTCGGTGCGGCCCGTCCCGACGCCGCCGCCGCGCCCCGGCCCTCCGCCCTCGTCGCGCACGCCGATGCCGGCTTCGGCTACGAGGCGATGTTCCTGCTCCAGCCGCGGGCGGGCAATGCCCTCGACGTCGACGCGATCCGCCGCCGGCTCGAGACGATGGGCGATTCGGTGCTGGTCGCGGGCGACAGCCGGGCCGTCAAGGTCCACGTCCACAGCGAGCGGCCGGACCAGGTCCTGGCCTACGGGCTGGAGGCCGGCGTACTGACCCGGATCAGCGTCGAGAACCTCGACGACATGGCGCGCGACGTCCGCGAGGGGCGCGCCACGCAGTTCACGAGCGGGTCGGCCGACCCGGCGAGCGCCGATCCCGCGGCCGGGTCCGGGGACCGCCGGGGGCACGGCCGGACCGCGCTCGGCGAACCCGGCGCCGCCCATCCCGCCGGCCGGCTGCTCGACGTTCGCCCGGCGGACGACCCGGCGGCGGTCCTCGGCAACGGCATCGGGCACGACCCGGTGCCGGGCGACGGCCGGGTCCATCTGCCCCTCGCGGTCGTGGCCGTGGCCTCCGGCGAGGGCCTGGCCACCGTCTTCCGCTCGTTCGGCGTGGCCGGCGTCGTGATGGGAGGCCAGGCGGACAACCCGAGCACGGGCGAGCTGCTCCGCGCCGTCGACGGACTCGACGCCGACGAGGTCCTCCTGCTGCCCAACAACGCCAACGTCCTGCTCGCCGCCCGCCAGGTCGCGGCGATGGCCCACCGCCCGGTCCAAGTCGTGCCGACGCGGAACGCGGCGGAGGGGTTCGCGGCCCTGCTCGCGCTCGACCCCACCCGCGGCGCCGGGGCGAACGTCGAGCCGATGACGGGCGCCAGCCGGGCCATCCAGACGCTCCAGGTGACGGAGGCCGTCCGCGACGCGGCGGTGGCGGGGCGCAAGGTGAAGAAGGGCCAGACCATCGTCCTCGATCCCGACGACGGGCTGCTGGCGGCAGACAGCGACCGCGACCGGGCGGTGATCCGCGCCCTGGAGGCGCTCCGGCCCGGCTTCGAGCTGGTGACCATCTACTACGGCGAAGGGGCGGACCTGGCCGACGCCGAGGCGCTCTCGCGACGGGTCGCGGACTGGCGACCGCGCCTCGAGGTCGAGGTCGTCCACGGTGGCCAGCCGCACTACCGGTACCTCATCGCGGCCGAGTAGGCGTGACGCCCACGCCGGCTCGTGGCCGGACCCGGAGCGGCGGGCCGCAGCGACCCGCAGCGGGGCGCGCCCCGGCGGCCATCCTCGAGCCGGGCACGCCCGTCGGCAGCAGCGGCATCCCCGGCGCCTCGGTCCTGCGGCGGCTCGGCCCGCGGCTCGGCATCCGGACCGTCGAGGACCTCCTCTTCCACCTGCCCCGCCGCTACGACGACCTGCGCGAGCTGCGGACGGCACGTGGGCTGCTGGCGGTCGACGACGGGGAGACGGCGAGCGCCCGGCTCCAGGTCCGCGGCCTGCGCGTCGAGCAGACCTTCCGACGCCGGGTGCAGCGGACGACCGCCTATCTCGGCGACGCGACGGGCGACGTCGAGGCGACCTGGTTCGGCCGCCGCTTCATCGAGCGCCGACTGCGCGAGGGCGACTGGGTGGTCGTGAGCGGCCGTGTCCGCCAGCGCGGCTTCGTGCCGAGCTTCGACAACCCCGACTTCGGGGTGGACGACGGCGAGGGCGTCCTCCACGCGGGACGCATCGTCCCGGTCTACCGCCTCACCGCGGGGCTCACCGCGGCGACGCTGCGACGGGCGATCCGGGCCGCGCTGGACCGGCTGGCCGGCTTCCCGGAGTACCTGCCCGCGCCGCTCGTCGCGTCGGCCGACCTGCTGCCGATCGGCGAGGCGGTCGAGCAGGCCCACTACCCGGCGACCTTCGAGTGGCGCGACGCGGCCCTCCGCCGGCTGGCCTTCGACGAGCTCCTCGCGCTCCAGCTCGGGATGGTGGCGCGGCGCCGGGCCCGGGAGGGCGAGCGGTCGACCCGCATCGTGGTCGCCGGCGGGGCGGACGGGCGGGCGCGGGAGGCGATCGCGACGGCGCTCGGCCGGCGCGCGGGCCTGCCCGTCGCCCTGACCGACGACCAGGTCCGGGCGATGGACGCGGTCCGGGACGACATGGCCGGCCCCGCCCCGATGCTGCGGCTCCTCCAGGGCGACGTGGGCTCGGGCAAGACCGCCGTGGCGGCCCACGCGCTCGCCCTGGCGGCGGCGGCGGACTGCCAGGGCGCCCTGCTGGCCCCGACCGACCTGCTCGCCCGCCAGCACGCGGCCACCCTCGGCGACCTGCTCGCGGACCTCGGCCTGCGCCCGGTCCTCCTGACGGGCTCGCTGCCGCCCGGCGAGACCGCGGCCGCGCTCGCGGCGATCGCCGGGGGCGACGCCGCGGTCGTCGTCGGCACCCACGCCCTGTTCCAGGAGCGGGTCACCTTCGCGCGACTCGGCCTGGCCATCGTCGACGAGCAGCACCGCTTCGGGGTCGAGCAGCGGACGGCCCTCGAGGCCAAGGCCACCGGCGCGGCGCCGCACGTCCTGCTCATGACCGCGACACCCATCCCGCGGACGGTCGGCCAGGTCCTCTACGCGGATCTCGATGTCTCCGACCTGCGCACCGCGCCGATGGGTCGGCTGCGCATCCGGACCGGCGTCCGTCATCCGGACGACGTGGGCCGGCTCTGGTCGTTCGTGGCCGAGGAGGCGCGGGCCGGCCATCGGGCGTTCGTGGTCGTGCCGCGGATCGGGGACGAGGAGCTGGACGGCGAGGCCGGCGACGAGGCGGGCGACGTGGCCGCGGCCGAGGCCGAGCACGACCGCCTCGCCGCGCTCCTCGCCCCGCTGCCGGTCGGGCTCGTCCACGGGCGGCTGCGGCCGGCCGAGCGGGACGCGAGGATGGACGCGTTCCGCCGGGGCGAGGTGCCGGTGCTCGTCGGGACGACGGTCGTCGAGGTCGGCGTGGACGTGCCCGAGGCCACGGTCATGGTCATCGAGGACGCCGAGCGGTTCGGCCTCGCCCAGCTCCACCAGCTTCGCGGCCGGGTGGGGCGGGGGAGCGCCCAGTCGTACTGCGTCCTCGTCTCGGCCGCGGCCGCCAGCACCCGCGAGTGGGAGGACCTCGTCCACGGCAGGCGCACGGCCGAGTCGACCGAGCAGGCTCGCCTAGTGGCCGTCGCGACGACCCGCGACGGCTTCGCCCTGGCCGAGGCCGACTTCGAGCTGCGCCGCGAGGGCGACGTGCTCGGCTTCGCCCAGAGCGGCCTGCCGCGGCTGCGGGTCGCCTCGCTCCAACGGGCCGACCACCGCGAGCTCGCCATCCGGGCGCGCGCGGCTGCCGAGGACCTGCTCGGCGGGTCGGCCGACCTCGAGACGGCGCTCCCGCTCCTCCGTCGCGAGCTGACCTCGGGCTGGCTGGCGCGCACCGCCGCCGCCGAGCCCACGGCCGGGGCCTGAGCCGTGGCCGAAGCCGGGCGCGTCGTGGCGGGCGCTGCCCGCGGCATCCGGCTCGTCGCGCCCGGTCCCGGGACGCGGCCGCTGGCCGACCGGGTCAAGCAGCCGCTCTTCGCGATCCTCGAGCCGGACCTGCCAGGCGCGGTGGTCCTGGACCTCTTCGCCGGCAGCGGGGCCGGTGGCATCGAGGCCCTCTCCCGGGGTGCCGCCCGGGCCGTCTTCGTCGAGCGCGATCCCGGCGCGGCCCGGACGATCGCCGAGAACCTGCGCCGGACCGGGCTGGCCGCTCGCGGACGCGTCGTCCGCCGCGACGCTCTGGCCTACCTCGCCCTCGACGCGGCCGACGACGGCCCGTTCGACGTCGTCCTGGCGGACCCGCCGTACGCCGAGACGGCGCTCCTCGCCGCGGCGCTGGAGCGCCTGGGCGTGTCCTCCAGCGACCTCCTCGCGCCGCGTGCCCGCGTCGTCGCCAAGCACTTCTGGCGGGACCCCCCACCGGCCCGGGTCGGCCTGCTAGCATCGGAACGCGAGCGTCGCTTCGGGGAGACGGCCCTCACGTTCTATCGCCGCGACGACACCCCGGCGACGGTGGAGCGGGGAACGGCCACGGCCGACGAGCCGGACGACGGCCGGGCGGGGCGAGCCGGCGAGGAGGGAGCGCGGTGAAGGTAGCGGTCTACCCGGGCTCGTTCGACCCGATCACCTACGGCCACCTCGACGTCGTCAAGCGCGCCGCGGGCGTCTTCGACCGGGTCGTCATCGGTGTCCTCGTCAACCCCCGCAAGCATCCCCAGCTCAGCGTCGACGAGCGCCTCGAGACGATCCGCCGCTCGGTCGCCCAGGCCTGTCCCGAGGTGGCCGACCGCATCGTCGTGGAGGCCTTCGACGGGCTGACCGTCGAGTTCTGTCGGGCCCAGGGGGCGGCCTTCATCGTCCGCGGCCTGCGGGCCGTATCCGACTTCGAGTCCGAGCTGCAGATGGCCCACACCAACCGGAAGCTGGCGCCCGGCGTCGACACCGTCTTCTTCATGACCGCCCTCGAGCACAGCTACCTCTCGTCGAGCCTGGTGAAGGAGATCGCGGCGTTCGGCGGCGACGTCGGCCGGATGGTGCCGCCGGCGGCGGCCGAGCGGCTGCCGCGGCCGGACGCCGCCCCGGCCGAGCGGCTGGACGGGCCTGATCGGGTGCTATGATCGGCGCCGTGGCCGCTGCCCGCCGAGGGGTGGCGCGGCCGTCCCGACGGCGCCGCTGAGCCGCCCCAGGAGGGCAGGTCCGATCGACATCATCTTCCTCGTGGAGCGGCTCGAATCCCTCGTCGCCAACGGCCGCAAGCTGCCGCTCACCAACAACGTGGTGGTCGACCAGGTCAGCGCCCTGGACCTGATCGACCAGCTCCGGGTCGCCGTCCCCGAGGAGGTCCGCTCGGCGAAGCGGATCAACTCCGAGGCGGAGCACCTCATCGAGCAGGCCCGCGAGGAGGCGGAGCGGATCCTCGCCCGAGCCCAGGAGCAGGCGGCCTTCCTCATCGAGGAGCGCGAGCTGACCCGGGCGGCCCAGGAGGAGGGCGAGCGGATCGTCGCCCGGGCCGAGGACGACGCGGCCGAGGTGCGGCGCGGGGCCGATGAGTATGCGGCGGCGGTCCTCATCGAGCTCGAAGGCCAGGTCGTCAAGACGCTCCAGACCATCAAGCGCGGGATCGAGCTGCTCGACGAGCGGCGCGCCGACGAGACGGCCGAGGCACCGGCGGCGATGGATGAGGCGTATGACGACGAGACGGAGCGGGCGGGCGAGCCGGTCGGCCGCTGAGACCCTGACCTACAACGTGGCCGGCCTCCTGGCGGAGCCGGTCGGCTCGACGCGGCAGTACCACGTGGCCGGGCCGATGCTCGACCTGGGGGCCGACCTTCGCCAGGCCGACCCGCTCGAGGGTGATATCCGGCTGGCGCGGACGAACCGGGGGCTGCTCGTGGACGGCCACCTCGAGACGGCCATCGAGCAGGAGTGCAGCCGCTGCCTGCGCGACATCGAGGTCCCCGTCGTCATCGATCTGGTCGAGGAGGCGCTGCCCTCGATCGACATCGCGACCGGGCAGCCCCTCGATCTGAGCGCCGAGCCCGACGTCCTGCGCCTCACGGACCATCACGAGCTCGAGCTCGAGCCCACCGTCCGCGAGGCGATCCAGCTCGCCGAGCCCATCGCCCCGCTCTGCCGGGAGGACTGCCCAGGCCTGTGCGTCGTCTGCGGGGCGGACCTGTCCGCCGGGCCGCACGAGCATCCCGACGAGGAGGTGGATCCGCGACTCCAGGCCCTCGCTGACCTCCACTTGCCCGAGGAGCCGCGGAGCGAGGTCGACGGCGGGCCGCGGAGCGAGTAGACTCCCCCTCCGGCCCCACCTGCCGTCGGCGACCCTGCCCCGGCCCGGACCGGCCCCCGAATGACGAGTCCGGCGCCGCGCGCGCCCGAAAGGAGCGAACCACCAGATGGGTGTCCCGAAGCGACGGGTCTCGCACGCTCGCCAGGGCGAGCGCCGGGCGCACCTCGGCGCTGGCGTGCCCGCCATCGAGTCCTGCCCGCACTGCCACGAGACCAAGCGGATCCACCACGTCTGCCCGAACTGCGGCTACTACAACGGCCGTCCCGCCATCGAGCTGAAGAAGCCGGCCGGCGAGACCTCCGCCTGAACCCGTGGACCTGAGCGCCGTCCGGAAGGTCGGGGAGGAGCGCCGGGTCCGCGTCGCCGTCGACGCGATGGGCGGCGACTTCGCGCCGCTCGAGGTGGTGGCGGGCGCCCTGCAGTACGCCGCGGAGCAGCCCGGCGACCAGCTCCTGCTGGTGGGCGACCCGGCCGCCGTGCGGCGGGCCGCCGGCGACGACCTGCCGCCGAACGTGGAGCTCGTGGGGGCGAGTCAGGTCGTCGAGATGGACGAGTCGCCGGCCCTCGCCCTGCGCGAGAAGAAGGACGCCTCGATCACGGTGGCCATGGACCTCGCCCGCAGCGGGCGAGCCGATGCCGTCGTCACCGCCGGTCACACCGGCGCCGGGATGGCCGCGGCCGTCCTGCGCCTCGGTCGCCTGCCGGGCGTGGACCGACCTGCGCTGGCGGTCCAGATGGTGACCGACACCGGGCCCTTCATCCTCGTCGACATCGGGGCCAACCCCGATTCGACGCCCGAGAACCTGCTCCAGTACGCCCAGATGGCCAGCCTCTTCGCCGAGCGCGTCCTCGCCGTCCGCGAGCCGCGCGTCGCGCTCCTCTCGATCGGCGAGGAGAAGGGCAAGGGCGACGCCCGGATCCAGCGGGCGACGCAGCTGCTCGACGCCTCGAGCCTGCGCTTCATCGGCAATATCGAGGGCAAGGACCTCGTCCACCACCTGGCCGACGTCGTCGTCTGCGACGCGGTGCTGGGCAACGTGACGATGAAGTTCTTCGAGGGCCTCTCGGGCTTCATCTTCGACCTGCTCCGCCGCGAGTTCCAGCGCGACCTGCGTGGCCGGCTGGCCTACCTCCTGCTGCGACCCGGCATCGCTCGCATCCGCCGGACGTTCGACTACGAGCTGCTCGGCGGCTCGCCACTGCTCGGCGTTCGCGGCACCGTGCTCATCACCCACGGCCGGGCGAAGCGGCGGATGATCTACCACGCCGTGCGCGTCAGCGCGCAGGCGGCCCGGCTGCGCATCCCCGAGGCGATCGCGGAGGTCGTCCGGCCCCGGCCCGCGGACGGTGGCCCGGCAGTGGCGCCGGAGGGGGCGGACGGCGGCGCCGCGACACCGAATGCGGAGGCCCGGGCATGACGACACCCTCGCTCACGGTCAGCCACCGCGTCGTCACCGAGATGGTCAGGGTCGCCGCGCTCGAGGTGCCGGGCGTGCTCAAGGTGAGCCGCGGCGGCGCCGGCTGGCGGGCCTGGCTGTCCGGGACACCGGTCCGGGCCGACGTCCGGGCGGGGACCGTCCGCGTCCGCGTCTGGCTCGTCGCGCGTCCCGGCCACGCCCTGCGCCCGCTCGCCGCCCAGGTCCGCCAGGCCGTCGCGGCGACCGTCGAACGGCTGCTCGGCCTCGAGCTCGACCGGGTCGACGTCGTGGTCGACGGCGTCGGGCCGTGGGGCGGGTGAGTCCCGCCGAGCGTCCCGGCGGAGACCGCCACCGCGCCGAGCGGGCCGCCCGCCGGCTCGCCCTCGCCGCCATCTTCGAGGCCGAGTTCGGCCAGCGGACCGCGCCGGCGATCCTCGAGCGCCATCTGGCCGAGTCGGAGGGCGACCCCGCGACCGCCGAATTCGCCCGCCGCCTCGTCGCCGTGACGGTGGAGCGACGCGACCGCATCGACGAGCTGCTCGGCCGCCTGGCCCCCCAGTACCCCGTCGTCCAGCTCGCCCGGATCGACCGCGCGTTGCTCCGTACGGCCATCGGTGAGGTGCTACACTCCGCCACGACGCCGGCCCGGGTGGCCATCGCGGAGTGGGTCGAGCTGGCGCGGATCTACAGTGGAGAGCCTGCCCGGCGCCTCGTCAACGGCGTGCTCGGGCGGATCGCACGGGGGGGAGTCGCGGCGGGCGCCGGCCCGGAGGCGATCGCACCAGCGACGAGCGGCCCGGGAGCCGACGAGTCAGAGCCCGAGGAGGGAGTCAGTGGCCACGACCTACGAGCGACTCAAGAAGATCGTCGTCGAGCAGCTCGGCGTCGATGAGAGCGAGGTGACGCCCGAAGCCTCGTTCGTCGACGACCTGAACGCCGATTCGCTCGATCTGGTCGAGCTCATCATGAGTCTCGAGGAGGAGTTCGGGACGGAGATCTCGGACGAGGACGCCGAGAAGATCCGCACGGTCCAGGACGCCGTCGACTACATCGACGAGCACGCCGCCTGACGAACCTCGGCCCCGCGCCCGGATGGGGCCGGCCAGCGCGCTCGCGGCCCGACTCGGACTGCCCATCCGTGACCTCGCCCTGCTCGAGCGCGCCCTCGTTCACAGCAGCTTCCTGCACGAGCACCGCGACCGGGCGAGCGGTCACAACGAGCGCCTCGAGTTCCTCGGCGACGCCGTCGTCAGCCTGAGCATCTCCGACGCCCTCTACCGTCGGCATCCGGACGACGACGAGGGTGTCCTATCGGCCCGCCGGGCCGCCATCGTCAGCACCGCCGGTCTGGCGCGGCTCGCCAACCGCATCGAGCTGGGCGACGTCCTGCTCCTCGGCGAAGGCGAGTCGCAGCGCGGCGGCCGACGCCGACCCAGCCTGCTCGCGTCAGCCTTCGAGGCCGTCGTGGGCGCGGTCTACCTGGACCTGGGCTACGCGGCGGCGAGTGCCTGGCTGCACGAGCTGGCCGCGCCCGAGCTGACCAGCAGCGAGCCCGTCGGCACGCTCAAGAGTCCCAAGAGCCGCCTCCAGGAGTACACCCAGCGGACCTCGGGGGAGCGGCCCGTCTACCGGGTCGTGGAGGCCAGCGGGCCGGACCACCTGCGGACGTTCCGGATCGAGGTCGAGGTCGGCGGGCAGGTCGTCGGGGCGGGCGAGGGGCCGTCGCGGCGGGTCGCCGAGACGGCCGCCGCAGCCCGCGCCCTCGAGGGCCTCCTGGCCACGGCGACGGTCGAGCGGGACCCCGGATGACCGAGCGCGGCCGCCTCGTGGCCCTGCGCCTGCAGGGCTTCAAGTCGTTCGCCGAGCGGACGCTGGTCGAGTTCGGGCCGGGCATCAGCGCCGTCGTCGGGCCGAACGGAGCGGGCAAGAGCAACCTCGCCGACGCGCTCCGCTGGGCGCTCGGCGAACAGGGCCGGGCCCTGCGCTCGCGGCGCTCGGAGGACGTCATCTTCGCCGGCTCGGAGCGCCGCTCTGCGCTCGGGATGGCAGACGTGACCCTCGTCCTCGACAACGCGGACCGCCTGCTGCCGCTCGACTTCGGCGAGGTCGAGCTGGGCCGACGGCTCTACCGCTCGGGCGAGAACGACTACCTCCTGAACCGCCAGCGCGTCCGCCTGCGCGACCTCGTCGACCTGCTCGACGCGGCCCACTTGGCCGACAACGCGTTCCTCTTCATCGGCCAGGGGATGGTCGACCAGGCCCTCGCGCTGCGGCCGGAGGAGCGCCGGCCGCTGTTCGAGGAGGTGGCCGGCGTGCGCCGCCACGAGCGGCGCCGGCGCCACGCCGAGGAGCAGCTGGCCGAGGCCGAGGCGAACCTCGCCAGGGTCGACGACGTCATGGTCGAGCTCCGGCCGCAGCTCCGCCGCCTGGCCGCCCAGGCCGAGCAGCAGGCCTCGCGCCAGACCGCCGGCCGGGAGTACGGCCGAGCCGTCCTCGCCGCGGCGCACGGGCGCTGGCACGTCGAGGCGGCCCGCACCGCCCAGGCCGGTGAGCGGCTCCGGCGCGGGCGGGCGGAGGCGGACCGGGCCATGGCCACCCTGCGCGAGGCCGAGGAGGCGGCTGCCACGCTCGCCCGGGACATGGCGGCCCGGTCCGCCCGAGAGCAGGAGGGACGGAGCGTCCACGAGGCCGCCCGGGCCGCGCTGACCGCGCTCCAGGTCCGGGCCGCCCGGCTGTGGAGCGAGACCGAGGCGATCGAGCGCGAGCGGCGGCGCCTGGAAGGCGAACGGACACTGGCCGAGGCGGACCTGGCGGTCCAGCGGCGGACGCTCGCCCTGCCGGTGCCCGGTCGCGACGAGGCGCTCGGGGAGGCGCTCGCCGACGTGGAGCGGGCGCTCTCCGAGGCGCTCCAGGAGCTGGCCGCCCTGCGCGCGGCACGTCAGGCGCGCGGCGAGGCCCTGGCGACCCTGCGCCGCGCGGAGGCGGCCAGGGCCGCGGAGCTGGACGCGGCCCGCCGACGACATGCCGAGGCCGGCCGCCGCGCCGCGGAAGAGCGGGCCGCCGCC
>DASVYJ010000026.1:0-28206 GCA_036392215.1 Candidatus Limnocylindrales bacterium
CGCCCTCGAGGTACGTCGCGCTCGCGGCCGGCCGGACGGCGAGCTGACGGGCCCGGACGGCCGTCGGCGCCGTCGCGACGTGGAGGCGGCCTCGATGGAGGACGCCGTCGAGCGGCGCCGCGAGCGGGCGACCTGCCGCGCTCGATGTCGCCACCGTCCAGATGCGGATCCCCGTCAGCCGCTCGCACGCCTCCGCCGCGCTCAGCCGGAGCGCCGGGGCGAAGATCGAGCGAAGGTGCGGACCCGCCCGGGACGCACTCTCGTCGAGGAGCCGCTGCAGCCCGGCCAGGTCGGCCGCCGTCTCGTCCACCCGACTCAGCCCGGGCGGGACGCGACGCCACCGGCCGCGGCGCCGCCCTCCGCCTCGGCCGCCGCGGCGAGGCGCGCGACGATGCCCTGGGCGAGCTGCCAGGCGCGCGCGGGGTCGCGCGGCAGGCGCAGCCGGGCCTGGTTCGAGCCGAAGCTCACCGCGTCGCGGCCCATCGGGGCGAGCGCCCGGACGGCCGTCGCGCGGGACAGCGTGCCGAGCCGGACGACGAGCTGGCCATCCTCGCGCGAGAGCGAGGCGAGCCCGATCCGTTCGGCGTCGAGGCGCAGCTCGGCGACCTCCATCAGGCGCAGGACGGGCTCCGGCGGCGGCCCGTAGCGGTCGCTCACCTCCTGGCGGAACGCCGCGAGCTCGCCCGCCTCGCGGACCCGGGCCAGGCGGCGGTACAGCTCGAGCTTCTGCGCCTCGTCGGCGACGTAGCCGTCCGGCAGGTGCGCGTCGACCGGCAGGTCGACCACCGCCCCCTGCCGCTCGATGACGGGCGCCCGGCCCTCGAAGGCCGCCTTCTGCTCCTCGACCGCCTCCGCCAGCAGGCGCGAGTAGAGGTCGAAGCCGACCGCCGCCAGGTGGCCATGCTGCTCGGCCCCCAGGATGTTGCCGGCGCCGCGGATCTCCAGGTCGGAAAGGGCGATCTGGAAGCCCGCCCCGAGCTCGGACGCGTTGAAGATCGCCTGGAGGCGCTTGCGGGCGACGTCGGAGAGCCGTTCGCGCCGGCGGTACAGCAGGTAGCAGTAGGCCCGCCGGCTCGATCGGCCGACGCGGCCGCGGAGCTGGTAGAGCTGGGCCAGGCCGAGCGTGTCTGCCCGGTCGATGATGATCGTGTTGGCGTTGGGGATGTCCAGACCGGACTCGATGATCGTGGTGCAGACCAGGACGTCGGTCTCGCCGGCCGCGAACGAGAGCATCACCCGCTCCAGCGCTCCCTCGGCCATCTGGCCGTGGCCGACCGCGATGCGCACGCCCGGCAGCAGCCGCCGCAGCTGCTCGGCCTGGGCCTCGATCGTCTCGACCCGGTTGTGGACGTAGAAGACCTGGCCGCCGCGGTCGAGTTCGCGCAGGACCGCGTCGCGAACGAGGCCGGCGGAGGCCTCGGCGACCCGGGTCTGGATCGGCAGGCGGTCCTCGGGCGGGGTCTCGATGACGGACAGGTCACGCACCCCGGCGAGGGCCAGGTTGAGCGTCCGGGGGATCGGCGTCGCCGACAGGGTCAGGACGTCGACCTCGCGCCGGAGGCGCTTGAGGCGCTCCTTCGCCGCGACCCCGAAGCGCTGCTCCTCGTCGACCACGACGAGCCCCAGGTCGCGGAAGCGGACGTCCTTGCTCAGCAGGCGGTGGGTGCCGATGACGAGGTCGACCGAGCCGTCGGCCAGCCCCGCGATCGTCCGCTCCTGGTCCCGCCCGGAGACGAACCGGCTGAGGAGTCGGACGGTGACCGGGAAGGCGCCGAAGCGCTGGCTGAAGGTCCGGTGGTGCTGGTCGGCGAGCACGGTCGTCGGGACGAGGACGGCCACCTGCCGGCCGTCCTGGATCGCCTTGAACGCCGCCCGCAGGGCGACCTCGGTCTTGCCGTAGCCGACGTCGCCGACGACCAGGCGGTCCATCGGCCGGCCGGCCTCCATGTCGAGCTTGACCTCGCCGGTCGAGCGGAGCTGGTCGACCGTCTCCTCGTAGGGGAACGACGCCTCGAGCTCCTGCTGCCAGGGCGTGTCCGGGCCGAAGGCGTGGCCTGCCGCCCGGGCGCGGGCGGCATACAGCTCGAGGAGCTCCGTCGCGAGCTCGGTGACCGCCCGCTTGACCCGCTGCTTGGTCCGCAACCAGTCGGTCCCGCCGAGCCGCGAGAGCTGCGGATGCTCGCCCCCGCTGTAGCGGCTGAGCCGGCCGATCTGCTCGACCGGGACGAAGATCCGATCGCCGCCGGCGAACCCGAGCTCCAGGTAATCGCGCTCCTCGCCGGCGGCGCCGCGACGGAGCATCCGCTCGTAGCGGGCGATGCCGTGATCGACGTGGACGACGAGGTCGCCGGGCGTCAACCGCTCCAGGAGGTCGCGCGGGACGACCCGCCGGAGGGCCTTGGGACGCCGGACGCGGACCGAGCCGAAGAGCTCGCGGTCGGTGACCAGGACGAGGCCGTCGGGACCGCCGGCGAAGCCGCCGTTGAGGCTCCGCTCGACGAGGGCGAACGCCCCGGCCGGGGGCGGCTCGCGGACCACGCCGACGACGGCGGCCGGATGGCCGGCCTCGTCCAGCACCTCGGCCAGGCGCGGCGCCTGGTCGGTCGTGACCACGAGGCGGCCGCGGTCCGCCAGCCAGCGCTCGACGAACTCGACGAGGTGTCCGGCGCGGGCGGGAGCGAGGACGGGCTCGCGCCAGCCGAAGGCGTCGCCGGCGACGGTCCCGCCGCCGACGGTCCCGCCGATCTCCGACTCCCAGGTCAGCTCGAGGGTCCGGGCGCCGAGCAGGGCGGCCTTCCAGGCCCGCGGTCCGAGGTACGCCTCCGGCCAGCGCGCCGGCAGCTCCTCGGCCGCGACGAGCTCGTCGCGCCGCTCGGCCGCCTGGCGCCAGAGGAACTCGGCCGCCTCCGCGAGGTCGCCCGGCTCGTCGAGGATGAGGAGCGTTCCCGGACCGACGTGGTCGAGGCCGGTGGCCGGGCAGACGAGGCTCGCCCAGACCTCCGCCGCGTCCCCCGCGTCGAGCGCCCGGGTCGGCTCCTCCGGGGCGACAGCGGCCGGCAGGCGGCGGCCCGCGGCGTCCACGGGGCGCGCGTCGCGGGCTCCCGCCTCGAAGCGCTCCAGGTCCGCGGCCAGCCGCTCGGGGAGGCGGCCGAGCCCGGTCCTGCCGAGGGCGCCGAGGAGGCGCTCGCGGACGGCCTCGAGGCCGCCGGCCGGCAGGAGGAACTCGCTGGCCGGCAGCAGGACGGCCTCCTCGACGGGGCCGACGCTACGCTGGTCGGCCGGGTCGAACGCCCGGAGCGAGTCGATCTCGTCGCCGAAGAACTCGATGCGGACAGGCAGCGGGCTGGCCGGCGGGAAGACGTCGACGATGCCGCCGCGGCGGGCGAACTCGCCACGCCCGGCGACCTCGACCGCCGGCTCGTAGCCGAGCGCCAGGAGGTCGCGCAGCAGGTCGTCCAGGCGGAGCCGCGCCCCGCGCCGCAGCCGCCGCGGCTCCCGGGGCAGGTCGGCCGGCTCGAGGGTGTGCTGGAGCAGGGCCTGGACCGGGGCGACGAGGACGCGCGCGCGGCCGTTGCGCCAGGCGGCGAGTGCGGCGACGCGGGCCGCCGTCTCGTCGCGGACGAGCTCGCTGCGCTCGTAGGCCAGGGCGGTCCGCGGCTCCAGGACCGCGACGGCGTCGGGGTCGCCGAGCCAGGCCTGCAGCTCCTCGGCGACGCGGTCGCCGATCTCGGCGTCCCGGGCGACCCAGCACAGCCGCTCGCCGGCCTCCCCGAGGGCGAGGGCCGCCGCCAGGAAGCTCTTCGCCCCGTGCGGGACCGCGGCCAGCCCGCCGTGCCGCCCGCGCGGCCCCGGCACGGTGCCGGGTGCGCCGAGCCGCTCGCGGAGGGCGACGAAGGCGCCGCTCGGCCAGAGGAGCGGCGGCAGGCCGGACAGGTCGGGCAGCCGGCGTCGGCCGAGGCCTGCCAGCGTGTCGGTCGGGTGGGGGCCGGCGTGGGCCGCGGCCACTCGCCGCGCGGCGTGCTCGGCCCGGACCTGCTCGCCGAGCCGTCGCTCGCGGCCGCGCTTGCCGCGCATCGCCGGGAGCCGAGCGGAGGCGTCGACCCTGTCCCGGCGGAGCGGCGCTCCGAGCTCGTCCGGCTCGGTCGCCCACTCGGCCCGGTCGGCCTCCGCCTCCCAGTCGACCTCGTCGACCTCGTCGACCTCGTCGGCGTCGCCGGGCTCCGCCCCGGGTGTCCCGCGCAGCTTCTGCGTCCGGTCGGTCACGCGTCCGCCTCGGGCGCCCGCGGTCGCCGCCAGCCGGTCTTCGTCCGGCGGATCCCGTCGACGCCTGGCGGTCCGTCCACCGCGCCCGGCAGGGCGGAGCGCTCCTCGTCCGCAGGCCGCAGCTCGTACGCGTTCCAGCGATTCGCCGCCCGGCTCGTCCCCTCCCGCGCCCACGACTCGACCGCGTCGGCCGCGGCGTCGAGCAGCTCCGGCAGGCGGCGCTCCTCGCTCCGCTGGAAGCGACTCAGGACGTGGTCCACCGCGTCGCGTCCGGGCTCGCCGATGCCGACCCGCAGCCGGGCGAACTTCTCGGTGCCCAGCTCCTCGATGATGGAGCGCAGGCCGTTGTGGCCGCCGGCCGAGCCGGCCTCGCGGAAGCGGAGCTTGCCGAACGGCAGCGAGAAGTCGTCGACGACGACGAGCAGCTCGACCAGCGGCGCCCGCTCGCGGGCCAGCAGCTTGCGGACGGCGATGCCGGAGTCGTTCATGTAGGTCAGCGGCTTGGCGAGGACGAGGTCGAGGCCCTGGAAGCGGCCCTGGACGACGTGGGCCGCGTCCCGGTTCCGGCCTCGGCCCGCCCAGCCCGCCCGCTCGGCCAGCCGGTCGAGGACGAGCCAGCCGACGTTGTGCCGGGTGCGGGCGTACTGCTCCCCCGGGTTCCCGAGTCCGACGACGACCTTCACCGACCCTCCCTGGGACTGCGAGCGGCGCGGGCACCACGCCGAAACGGGCCCCGACCGATGCTGGCCGGACCCATCGGGGGCATGGTACCGGGCACGGCCGCCCCCGGCCCGCGGCGCAGCTGGCCCTCTCGCGCCCACCAGGCCGCCTCCAGCGTCAGGCGGCCTCGAGCAGCCGCGCCTCCAGCGCCCGCATCGCCCGCTCCTCGTCCGGCTCGGCGTGGTCCCAGCCGCACAGGTGGAGCGTCCCGTGGGTGACGAGCAGGAGCAGCTCCTGGGCCGCGGTCCAGCGCACGTCGCCGGTCTGGCCGCCGCGGCCCGCCTCGGCCTGTGCGGCCGCCCGCTCGACCGAGACGACGATGTCGCCGAGATGCGTCCGCACGCCGGGCGGCAGCCGGAAGGTCGTCGCGGCACGCGCTGCGGGCGACGCCGCCGGCGCGTCGGCCCCGAGGGTCGATGCCGCGGGACCCGGCGCCCGCGACTGGCCCTCGTGCGGCGGGAACTCGGTCGGGGGGAGCAGCGGGAAGCTCAGGACGTCGGTCGGCCCGACCGCCCCCATGTGCGCCTCGTTGAGCCGGGCCAGCTCTGCGTCGTCCGCCAGCACGACGCCGACCGAGGCTGGCGCCGGCGCGCCGGCGGCGTCCAGGGCGGCCGCGATCGCCCGGGCCAGGCGCCCACGCGGGACGAGGACCGGCACGTCCGGCCGGACGGTGAGCTCGATCCGCCAGGGACGACGGTAGACGACGAGCGGCCGCTGGCCCATCGTCATGCCCGCGGCGCCCGCGTCCAGCTCGGCGGCACCCCCGTCGGGTTCGGCAGCGTCGCCCGCGCGCCGCCCGGCAGCGTCGTCCGCCCGCGGCCTGGCCGCCATGTCAGCCGGCCCCCGAGCCTCGCCGCGCCTCCAGCTCGACGATCTTGTTCTGGGGGTAGGCGATGCGCTGGTGGTACATCCCGAGCAGCTGCTGGACGAACGCCTCGCGGACCCGCTCGAGGTCGCGGATCGTCAGGTCGCACTCGTCGAACTGCCCGTCGGCGAGGCGCTCCTCGATGATCCGGCCGACCATCGCCCGGATGGCGGGCTCGTCACGGCTCGACAGCGAGCGGACGGACGCCTCGACACCGTCGGCGAGCATCAGCAGGGCCGCCTCGCGGCTCTGCGGCTTCGGCCCCGAGTGGCGGAATCGGCGCCCGTCGACGCCCTCCGCCGCCGTGCGCCCGCCGGCCGTCTCGAGGCCGCCGAACGGCGCGGCGGCCAGTTCCCGGGCCTTCGCGTAGAAGAAGCTCATCAGGGCCGTCCCGTGGTGCTGGGGGATGAAGGCGATGAGCGTCTTCGGCAGGCGGGCCTCGTAGGCGATGTCGATGCCGTCCGGGACGTGCTGGCGGAGGACCTGAGCCGACACCTCCGGTTCGAGCTGGTCGTGGATGTTCTCCACACCCGCCTGATTCTCGATGAAGGCGAGTGGATTGGCCAGCTTGCCGATGTCGTGGTAGTAGGCGGCGACACGGGTGAGCAGCGGGTCGGCCCCGATCGCGGCCGCTGCCCGTTCGGCCAGGTTGCCGACCATCAGGGAGTGGTGATACGTCCCGGGCGTCTCGGTCAGCAGCCGGCGCAGCAGCGGCTGGGACGGGCCGGCCAGCTCGAGGAGCTGGAAGACGGTGAGGATGCCGAACAGGTTGCCCAGCACCGCGAAGCTACCCACCGCGGCGACCGCGGAGCCGCCCGCCTCGGCGGCGGAGGCGCCCCAGAGCTGGACGAGGCCGGAGATGTCGTGCTCGCCGAAGAGGGCGAAGACGCTCACGACCATGACGTCGACGAGGGCGACCGCCAGGCCGGCCTGGACGAACTGCTGGAGCCGTTCGCCGCGGCGGACCATGACGATGCCCGCGAATCCGCCCAGGAAGACGTAGCTCGACAGCTCCAGGGAGCGGTCGTTGACCATCCCGGCGATGACGGCGAGCACCGCCATGAGGACCGTGGCCGCGTCGGCATCGAGGAGGATGGCGATCAGCATCCCGGCGGCCGCGGTCGGGACGATGTAGGGGATGACCGGCCGGCCGGCCGCGAGCTTGAGGGCGAGCGTCGTCAGGACGAGCACCAGGCCGACCAGGACGAGAGCATTGTTGCGGTGCCAGAACTCGCGGCGGAAGCGCCAGACCCAGGCGAGCAGCAGCCCGACGAGCAGGAGGGTGACCAGGAACCAGCCGACGAGGCGGCCCAGATCGAACCGCGGCTCGAGGAGCCCGAGGGCCTGCATCTTGGCCATGTCGAGCTCGGTCACGGGATGGCCGCGGTCGACGATGACCTGGCCCTGGCGGATCTGGTAGTGGACGGGCGGGACGCCCTGTGCCGCCCGCTGCTTCGCCTCCTGGGTCAGTGCCGCGCTGTACGAGGAGTTGGGCTGGACGAACGGCGAGTCGACCTCCGCGGCGAGGCGGGCCTCGGCGGCCGACAGGCCGCCGGCCATCAGGTCAGGCAGCTTGGCCCGCTGGTCGGCCACGTCCGAGTCGCGGACCTCGGTCCGCTCGACCTGGTCCAGCACCCGGGCCGTCTCTTCGCGGACGGCCGTCCAGCGGCCGGCGTCGAGACCCAGCAGCGTGGCGCGAGCCGTGTCGGACAGGCCGGGCAGGACGTTCTGCAGCGTCTGGCGTCGGTTCTCCGCGCTGACCGACGGGGCGAAGGCGGCGTCGACCGGTCCCAGCTCCGCCCGGAGGGCGGCGACCTGCTGGGTGGCCAGGGCGTCGGCCCGCTCGGCCGTGTAGTCGTACTGGGGCGGGACGGCAGCGGCGGCGTCGGCCTGCTGCTGGGCCGTCTCGATGTCGCTCCGGAAGTCGATCGTGGCCGGGGCGACGATCGTCTGCGGGGCGGGCATGCCCAGCTGGACGTCCGCCCGCGTCGGCAGGAAGTCGAGCGAGAGGATGGCCCCCAGGGCCACGATCAGCGCGAGCGAGGCGATCGCCAGGCGGGCGGCGTCGCGTCGGCTGAAGGCCGAGGCGGCGTCGGCGGCGGCGCTCCGCCAGTGCGCCGTCATCGGGCTCGCCCCGCCTCCGGCGCGTCGGCGGAGGCCGCGGCGAGGGCGCGGCCGACGAGCTCGCTGACGTGCCGACCATCGGCCCGGCCCCGGGTCCGGGGGGAGAGCCAGCCCATGACCTTGCCCATGTCACGCGGCGACGCCGCCCCGGTCGCGGAGACGGCCTCGGCCACCAGGGCCTCGAGCTCAGCCTCGCCGAGCGGCTGGGGCAGCAGCTCCTGGAGCACGCCGATCTCGGCCTCCTCGCGGCTGGCGAGATCCTCCCGCCCGCCTCGCCGGAAGGCCTCGACCGATTCGCGGCGCGTCTTCACCTCGCGCGTCAGCACCGTGAGCAGCTCGTCGTCGCCGAGCTCATGGTGCTCGCGCTTCTCGACCGCATAGGCCGCCGCCCAGGCCATCCGGAGCACATCCCGACGCAGGGAATCCTGCGAGCGGATCGCGGCGGTCAATCCGGCCTGGAGGCGTTGACGGAGCGTCACCGGTCTGGCACCTCGGGCGATCCCGGCGCCCGGGAGCTGGGGCGGCGCGGCCTGTTCGGGCGCCGGCCCTAGCTCTGCTGCTGGCGGGCGACCTTCTTGCGCTTGGCTTCCTTGCGCTTGCGCTTCACGCTCGGCTTCTCGTAGTGCTCGCGGCGGCGAGCCTCGGCGAGGATGCCGCTCTGCTGGATCTTCTTGTTGAAGCGGCGGAGCGCGCTCTCGAAGGTCTCGTTCTCACCAACTCGGACTTCTGCCAATCCCGGGATCACCTCCTTCGGGCCTGCCGCTCGCGGTCGCCGTCACGAACCACGTTCCCGCGGGACGTGACGGACGGACCTGCGGACAGGCTCGCGGAGTGTAGCCGAGCGTCCGGGCCGGGTCAAACAAGGCGGCGGTCCATCCGGCGCTTCCGGCCGTCGCCGCCGGCCGACAGCCCGACGGTCCGGAGGTCGGTCCCCCGACAGACGGGCTGGCGTAGCGGGGTAGGATTCCGGCCCGTGGCCACCCTCCTCGATCTCATCGAGTCGGCAGCTCGCCGCTACGGCGACCGCCCCGCCATCGGCTTGCGCCGCGACGACGGCTCGACCTGGCAGTGGACCTATCGCGAGCTCGAGTGGCGCAGCCGCGTCGCCGCGTGGCGGCTGGCCCGGCTCGACCTGGAGCCCGATGCCCGGATCCTGACCTGGTCGCTGTCCACCCCGGCCCTCGTCGCCGTCTACTTCGGGGCGATGCGCGCCCGCCTCATCTACGTCCCGATCGACATGGGCATGGCGCCCAGTGCGATCCAGCGGATCATCGAGCGGTCCGAGGCATGCCACCTGGTCCTCGGGACGGGCCGCGGCGCGCCGGACCCTGCCGCCGCCGGGCTCGAGGAGTTCCCGACCTCCCTCGTCGAGGACCTGACCGCGGACCCCGATGGATCGTTCCCGCCCGACTGGGAACAGCAGGTCGCGGCCTGGCCCCGCCCCGCCGACGACGACGTCTTCGAGCTCGTCTTCACCTCAGGAACCACCGGGACACCGAAGGGCGTGATGCTCGCCCACGACCGGATCTACCAGACGGTCGAGAGCATCCACAAGGTCGTCCCGCCGATGCGGCACCGCCTGACCTCGATCCTGCCGCTCTCCCACCTCTACGAGCAGGCGGTCGGGACCTTCTACACGCTCGACGTCGGCGCCGACATCCTGCAGGTCCGCAGCCGCCAGCCCCGGATCCTGGCCGAGGCCATCCGCCGCCATCGGACGACGACGATGATCCTGGTCCCCCAGCTCCTGGACCTGTTCTGGACCGGTCTCGAGCGCGAGATCGAGCGGACGGGCCGGACGAAGTCGTTCGCACGGCTCCGTGGGATCGCCCGGCACTTCCCCCTCGCCGTCCGGCGCTGGCTGTTCCGGTCCGTCCACCGGCAGTTCCTGGGCACGGACTTCCGCCTCGTCGTCAGCATCGGCGCCTATCTGCCGCCGGCCCTCCAACTCGCCTGGGAGGACCTGGGGATCATCGTCCTGCAGGGCTACGGCTCGACCGAGACCGCCTTCGGGACGGGCAACAGGCTGCATGACCGCGGACCCGGCACCGTCGGGCGGACGGTGCCGCCCTTCGAGATCAGGATCGCGCCGGACGGCGAGGTGTTGTTCCGGGGACCGACCCTCTTCAAGGGCTACTGGAAGGATCCCGAGGCGACGGCTGCGGTGTTCGACGACGAAGGCTGGTACCACACCGGCGATGCCGGCCGGTTCGACGCCGCCGGCCGACTGGTGCTGCAGGGCCGGACCCGCGACATGATCGTCCTGCCGAACGGCTTCAACGTCTTCCCCGAGGACGTCGAGAAGGCCCTGCGGGACGCCGGGATCCGTGAATCGGTCGTCCTCCAGACGCGGCCGGGGCGGATCGAGGCGATCGTCCTGGCCCCCGACCGGCCGGTCATCCCCGGGACGACCGAGTCCGACGGCCTCGCGGCGATGACCGACCCGAGCGACGTCGCGGCGCGGATCGACGCCGCGGTCAAGGCCGCCAACGCGACGCTCGGCATCAACCAGCGGATCGATGGCTGGCGCCTCTGGCCCGGCGATGACTTCCCGCGGACCCACACCTACAAGGTCAAGCGGGACCTCGTCCGCGCCTGGGTCAGCGTCTCGGGCACGGCCCCCGAGGAGCACGCTGGTCAGGCGCCGCCGGACGCCCCGGAGCCGGAGGCGGTCGGCGGCGGCCGCCGCCGGGCCCACCTCGGCAGGCGGCGCGCGCCGCGGCCTGGCGCCGGCCAGTAGGCGCTCCTGGCGGGGACAGCCCGCGGCTCAGCCCGCGCCCGGGAAGCTGGAACCGAGGCCGCCGAGGACCTGGGCGACCCGGCCCGCGGTCGGGTCGGGGCCGGCCGTCGACCACGGGTAGAAGACGAGCGTCGAGCCGACCTGGCGCAGGACGAAGCGGGTGTCGGAGGGGAACTGCACGCGGGTGGGGCCGCCGGCAAGGTAGGCCGCCATCGCCCGACCGGTCGTCGCCGCGGCCGCCGGGTCGCCCAGGTCGTAGACGACGACGAAGCCATGCTCGGGGTCGTCAGGGAGCACCGCCTGCAGCACGGCTCGCGGCGCGCCGGTCAGCTCGGGCGGCTCCGGCGGGCGAAACGGCTGCGACGCGTCGATGAGCCCGATGCCGGCGAGCCGGAGGTCGGCCTCCAGCTGGCCGCGCACCTGGCGGATGGCGAGCGTGGCGGTCGGCGCCGGCGTCGGCGGCGGGGTGGCGGGCAGCGGCCGGAGGCTCCCGGAGCAGGCGGCCAGGGACGTGGCCGCGACGAGGCCGATCAGGCCGCCGGCGACGCCCCGGGCGAGACGGCGTGGACCCGTCATCCCGGGGGCCAGGCGAACGGCCGGCCCCCGAGGAGATGGATGTGCAGGTGCGGGACCGTCTGGCCGCCGTACCGGCCGACGTTCGTCACCATCCGGTAGCCCAGCTCCGCGAGGCCTTCCTCGCGGGCAAGCCGGCCGGCCACCTCGTACAGCCGGCCGAGCATCGCCGCGTGCTCCTCGCCGACGTCGACCGCGCTCGCGATGTGCTCCCGCGGCAGCAGCAGGACGTGGGTCGGGGCACGCGGCGCGACGTCCCGGATCGCGACCACCAGCTCGTCGGCGTGGAGCTGGGTCGAGGGGATCTCGCCCGCGACGATGCGGCAGAAGAGGCAGTCCGGGTCGGACCGGGTCGGGACGTCAGGCGGCATGGTCGGCTCCGGCGGCCGGGGCTCGGACGCCGCCCGACGGGGCGCCGGCCCGGGACGGCGCCGATGGTACGCCGGCGACGGCGGGCCGGTCGTCCAGGAGCGGCAGCCGGCGCGGTCGCGCCCGCGGCTCGACCAGCTCGAGCAGGGTCCCGAGCTGGCGGTCGGCCCGCTCGGGGTCCACGCGCTCGGCCAGGACGACGCCGAGGGCGCCGCCGAGATCAGGGGTCCCGCGCGCCTGCCCGGGCCGGGGCGCGACCGCGACGAGGACATGGTCCTCCGCGTGGCCGACCCACCGGCCGTCGGCTACCCGCTCCTCGAACAGGACGCGCCGCTGGCGGCCGATCGAGCGCGCCGCGAACCGCGCCTTGCACTCCGCGGCGACGGCGAGCAGCGTCGCCGCGCGCGCCTTGCGCTCCGGCTCGGGGACCTGGCCGGCCATCCGCACCGCGGGTGTCCCCGGCCGCCCCGAGTAGCGGAAGACGTGGAGGCCCGCCAGGTCGAGCCGCCGGACGAGGTCGGCGGTCCGCGCCAGCGCGGCCTCGTCCTCGGTCGGGAAGCCGACGATGACGTCGGCGTGGACCGCGGCGTCCGGCAGGGCGGCCCGGATCCGGCGCACGACGTCGGCGTAGTCCTCGGCCGTGTAGCGCCGGCCCATCCGCCGCAGCACGCCGTCGTCGCCGCTCTGGAGCGGGAGGTGGACGTGCGGCAGGCAACGGCCTGCGCCGGGCCCCGTCCAGGTCGCCAGCAGCTCGTCGTCGACGTGCTGCGGCTCGATCGACGAGAGGCGGATCCGCTCGACCTCCGTCTCGGCCAGGATGCGCCGAACGAGGCCGGCCAGGGTCAGCGCCGCCCAGCGGTGGCTGCCGCGCGGCCCGCGCTCTGACGCCCCGCCGTCGTAGGTCCCGACGTTGATGCCGGTCAGCACGATCTCGCGGTGGCCGGCCGCCAGGGCCCGGCGGACGTCGGCCAGGACGACGTCGGGTGGCAGGCTGCGCTCCGGCCCGCGGGCGCGGGGGATGACGCAGTAGGTGCAGTGGAACGAGCAGCCGTCCTGGACCTTGACGTAGGCGCGCGTCCGGTCGATGGCCGTCCGCTCGTCGGCGATGCCGGGGATCGGCCGACCGGGGGCGAGGGTCGGCCACATCTCCGGCTCGCCTGCCTCGTCGATCGCGGCCGCCGACTCGCCGTCGCCCTCGCGCTCGACGCCCGAAAGCGTCGGCAGCTCGGCGCCGGGCGGCAGGTCGAGGAGGGCGGCCAGCTCGTCGAGCAGGCGGTCCTTGGCCCGGTTGTCGAGAAGGCGGGCCTCCGGGTCGGCCGCCTGGAACGCCGCCGGCCCGGTCTGGACGGAGCAGCCCGTGACGAGGACTGCAGCGTCGGGGTTCGCCCGGCGGGCCCGGCGGACGGCCTGGCGCGACTTCTGGTCGGCCACGGCGGTCACCGTGCAGGTGTTGACCAGGTACACGTCGGCGCGCTCGTGCGCGTCGACCAGCCGGACGCCGCTGCCCCGGAGGAGGCGCTCCGCCGCGTCCATCTCGGCCTGGTTCACCTTGCAGCCGAGGTTCGTGATCGCCGCGGTGCGCGCCCTGCCGCGACGCAGGCTGGCCCGCTCAGCCACGCGCTACCGCCTCGGCCTCGAGGGCCACCCAGTCGCCCTCCGCGAGGCGGTCCGACACGGCCAGCCCGGCGGCGCCGAAGGCGGCCCGGACGTCGGCCTCGCGGTCGCGGATGATGCCCGAGGCGAGCAGCCGCCCGCCCGACCGCAGCTCGGCCCGCAACTCCCGTGCCAGCCGGACGAGGAGCGAGGCGATCAGGTTCGCGACCACGAGGTCGAACGGTGGCTCGCCGGAGGGAAGCGACCCCTCGCGGACGGCGATGCGGCGGCCCAGCCCGTTGCGCCGGGCGTTCGCGGCGGTCGCCTCGACGGCGATCGGGTCGGGGTCGATGCCGAGGACGCGCCCGCTGCCGAGCTTCGCCGCGGCGATGCCCAGGATGCCCGACCCGCAGCCGACGTCGAGGATCGTCCGGTCGGCCAGCCGGCCGGCGTCGGCCCAGCGCTCGAGCCCGGCCAGGCAGAGCCGGGTCGTCGGGTGGAGCCCGGTCCCGAAGGCCATCCCCGGGTCGAGGGCGAGGACGACCTCGTCGGGCGCGGCGCGGTGGCGGCGCCAGGTCGGGCGGACGACGAGGCGGCGCCCGACCCGCAGCACGGGGAAGTGCGACTTCCAGGCGCTCGCCCAGTCCTCCTCGTGGACGAGCCGCGTCCGGAGCTCGCCGATCGGCCGCAGCCCGAACGCCTGGAGGTGGCCGAGGGCGACCGACGCGTCGGCAGCGGCGCGCTCCGCCGCGGCGGGGTCGCGGGCCGGGACGTACGCCCGCACCACGGCCGGGCGGGCAGGATCGACCCGCGCCGCCAGGCCCTCCTCGACGAGCTCGAAGCCGGGCTCGACGCTCGTCCCGCCGGGGGCCACGCGCGCGAGGATCTCGCTCACCGCCTCGACCGCCTCGGCATCCGCCTCGACCGCCAGCTCGAGCCACGCCCCGCCGTCGGCGCTCCGTTGCCCACGGGCGGCCGCCCGCTCAGCCGAGGGCATCGCGGACGCGATCGAACAGGCCCGCGCCGGCCGTGCCGACCTCCTCGCCGGACTCGGCCGCGAGTGCCTGCAGCAGCTCGCGCTGGCGCTTCGTCAGGTGCGTCGGGACGGTGACGTCGACGAGGACGTGGAGGTCGCCGCGGGTGCCGGAGCGGCGGAGATGCGGGACGCCGCGGCCCCGCAGGCGCACCTCGGTCCCGGGCTGGGTGCCGGGCTTGATCTCGAGCTCCTCCTCGCCCTCGACCGTCGGGACCCGGACCTTCGTCCCCAGGGCCGCCTGGGCGATCGAGATGCCGAGCTCGTGGTACAGCTCGGTCCCCTCGCGCCGGAGCGACGGATGCGAGGCGACGTGGACGGCGACGTAGAGGTTGCCCGGCACGCCGCCGCGCGGCCCTGCCTCGCCCTCGCCGGAGAGCCGGATCTGGTGGCCCTCGTCGATGCCCGCCGGGATCGTCACCCGGAGCGTCTTCGCCCGTTCCGTCCGCCCCTCGCCGTGGCAGGTCTCGCAGGGCGTCTCGACGATGCGGCCCTCGCCCCGGCAGCGCGGGCAGGCGCTCACGTTGACCATCGAGCCGAGCATCGTCTGGCGGACCGTGCGGACCTCACCCCGCCCGCCGCACTGGGGACAGCTGACCGTCGAGGTCCCAGGCGCCGCACCGCTCCCGGCGCACGTCGGGCAGCGGTCGAGCAGCCGGAACTCGATCTCCTTCTCCGCGCCGTGGACCGCCTCCTCGAAGCCGATCCGGAGGTCGTAGCGGAGGTCGGAGCCCGCCAGCGGGCGGCCCCGCCGCCCCGCTCCCGTCGCCCCGCCGAAGAACGCGTCGAACAGGTCGCCGAAGCCGCCGAAGGCCCCGAAGCCGCTCGCGTCGAACCCGGGCATCTCGCCGAGCCCGGCTCGCCCGAACATGTCGTACGTCTGGCGCCGCTGGGGGTCGGACAGGACCTGGTAGGCCTCGTTGATCTCCTTGAACCGCTCGTCCGCCCCGGCGTCGCGGTTGACGTCGGGGTGCCACTGCTGGGCGAGCTTGCGGAAGGCGCGCTTGATCTCCGCGTCGCTCGCGCCGCGGTCCACGCCCAGGATCGAGTAGTAGTCGCGTTCGGTGACCATCCGGACGAGAAGGATACCGTCCCCCCGCGTCGCATCCGCTGTGAGGCCGCCCGGGCCGCGGGCCGGCCCGGATGCCGCGGCCCGGACGGCGGCTAGCGAAGGAGCAGTCGCGCCAGGCGACGGGCCACGATGGCCTGGCCGAGCAGGCCCATCGCCACGAGGTAGCCGACGTCGACGACCTGGGCCGGGCCGACGAGGCCGCTCGTCAGGCCCCGGAGGAGGTCCGTCCCGTGGTACAGCGGCGTCAGCTCCACGACCACCCGCAGCGGCTCCGGATAGGCGCTCAGCGGGTAGAACGTCGCCGAGAAGAGGAACATCGGCAGGAGCACGAGTTGCAGCTTGTCGAAGTCCTGCCAGCCCCGGACCCACGTCGCGAGGGCCATCCCGACCGAGGCGAAGGCGAAGCCGATGAGGATCGCCGCCGGCAGGGCGAGCAGCCAGAGGGGCGACGACACGAGGCCCAGGGCGCCCATCACGACCAGGAACCCCAGGGCGTAGAGGGTCCCCCGGACGAGCGCCCAGACGATCTCGCCGACGGCCACGTCGGCCACCCCGACCGGCGTCGTCAGGACTGCCTCGTAGGTCTTGGCGTACTTGAGCTTGTAGAAGACGTTCGTGGTGCTGTCGTAGATCGCCCCGTTCATGGCCGAGGAGGCGAGCAGCGCCGGGGCGACGAAGACCTGGTACGGCACGCTCCGCCCGTCGGCGCCAGTCACAGTGCCCACCAGCGCGCCGATGCCGAAGCCGATGCCGAGCAGGTAGAACAGCGGCTCGAAGAAGCCCGAGAAGATGACCATCCAGGTCCGCCGGTAGACGAGCAGGTTGCGCTCGACGAGGCGCGCGGCGCGGGGGGCGTCGACGAGCGGGGTGAACGCGGCGAGGCGGCGGCGCAGGCTGCGGTCGCGCGCCAGACGACGGGCGTCGACGGCCATCAGACGACGAGCCGGCGACGGAAGGCGAGCCGCGCGAGGGCGACGCCGGCGACGACGAAGCCGACCAGGACCGCCAGGTGGACGACGGCGTCGGCCGGCTCGAGCCGGCCGAGCGTAAGGGCCCGGCAGAGGGCGACCCCATGGGCCAGCGGGGTCAGCCAGGCCAGCGGCTGGACGAGGCCCGGCAGCCGCTCGATCGGGAAGAACGTCCCGCCGAGCAGGAAGAGCGGCGTGACGCCGAAACGGAAGATGACGTTGAAGCCCGAGTCGCGCTTCTGCGTCGCCGAGAAGGCCATGATCGGCGCCCCGAAGGACAGCCCCGTCAGGACCGCGACGGGCAGGGCGAGCAGGCCGAGCGGCGAACGGATCGCGCCGAAGGCCGCCAGCACCGCCAGGAAGACGCCGCAGACCAGGGTCAGCCGCGCGGTCAGCCAGCCCAGCTCGCCGGCCAGCAGGTCGGGCACCGCGAGCGGCGTCGCCAGCATCGCCTCGTACAGCTTGTTCCAGACGATCTTGCCCATGATCGGCCAGGTCGTCTCGAAGGCCGCCGTCTGCATCGCCTGCGCCGCCAGCAGGCCCGGTCCCAGGAAGGCGAGGTAGTCGACGCCGCCGAGGGCTGCGTCCCCCGCCCGGTTCACGTACCCGCCGAGGCCGAGCCCCATCGCCGCCAGGAAGAGGACCGGGGACAGGACGGTGCCGAGGATCGAGCCGGTCCAGGTCCGCCGGTAGACGAGGGCATTGTGCTCGACGACCCGCAGGCCGGCGGCGAGGGCGGCCACGGCTCAGTCGACGAGCGAGCGGCCGGTCAGCCGCAGGAAGACGTCCTCGAGGGTGCTCCGGCGGACGAGGACGCTCTCCGGCCGGAGGCCGCGGTGGTGGACCGCCTCCGCCGCCGCCTCGCCGTCGTCGGCATACAGCAGGACGCGGTCCGGGAGTTGCTCGACCCGTTCGGCTATGCCGTCGAGCTGGCCGTCGAGGGCCTCCTGGACGCCGGGCGCGAAGCGCAGCTCGGTCACCTCGCGGCTGCTGTAGCGCTCGATGAGCTGGCGGGGCGAGCCCGCGGCGACGATGCGAGCCTTGTCCATGACCACGAGGCGGTCGCAGAGCTGCTCGGCCTCGTCCATGTAGTGGGTCGTGAGAACGAGCGTCACGCCGCGCTGCTTGAGCCGGTAGAGGCGGTCCCAGAGCAGATGCCGCGCCTGCGGGTCGAGCCCCGTCGTCGGCTCGTCGAGGAGCAGCAGCTCGGGCTCGTTGATGAGCGCGCGGGCGATGGTCAGCCGCCGCTTCATCCCGCCCGAGAGGTTCTCGACCTCGTCGTCGGCCCGCTCGCCGAGCTGGACGAAGTCGAGCAGGTCGGCGGCTCGCCGCAGCGCCTCGCCCCGCGGCAGGTCGAAGTAGCGGCCGTAGATCAGGAGGTTCTCGCGCAGGGTCAGCTCGAGGTCGAGGGTGTCGGCCTGGGGCACGACGCCGAGGCGGGCGCGGATCCGCCGGCCGTCGCGGGCCGGGTCGAGGCCGAGAACGGTGAGCTCGCCGGCCGTGACCGGCGAGACGCAGCCGATCATCCGCATCGTCGAGGTCTTGCCCGCCCCGTTCGGGCCGAGGAAGCCGAACGATTCGCCGCGGCCGACCTCGAAGTCGATGGCGTCGACGGCCGTGAACGCCGCGAAACGCTTGGTCAGGCCGCGAGCGCGGATGAGCGGAGCAGGTGCGACGTCGGCAGGGGCTGCGGCCGCGCTCGCGGGCGACGAGGACACGGCACGCCCGGCGGACGATGCGTCCGGAACAGTGGGCATGGGCGGCCATGGTACCGCGGCGCTCGGGCCGCGCCGGTGGTCAGGCGCGGGGTGTCGCTCCCTCAAGCGGGGCGAGGACGGCGCGGGGCCGGACGCGCCGCGAGCCGGCGCCGTCGCCTCTCGGGATGGTACGCCGCGTCCAGGGCGCTCGAGTGAGACGAAAGGCCGGTGGCGAGGGACCTCCTCGTCACCGGCCCTGTGCATGCTGCCTCCGCGTCGGGCTGACCCGATCGTGGGGCTGAACCCGTTGTCAATCTGCCGGGAGTGAACGCAGCTTGGATCGTCCCGCCAGAACAACAATTGCAGCCGAACTCAGACCTCCTTGAACTCGCCCTCGACGGCCTCGTCCTCGGCGCCGCCCTGCGAGCCCTCGGCCTGGCCGTCGCCGCCCGGCTGCGCCCCGTCGGAGGAGCCGGCCGCGCCGGCTGCCTGGTAGGCGGCCGTCCCGACCTTCTGGAGCTGCTCGGCGAGCTCGGTCGCCCGCGACCGGACGGCGTCCAGATCGGAGCCCTTGAGCGCTTCGCGGACGGCCTCGATCCGGCGCTCGGTCTCGGCCTTGTCCTCGGACGAGACCTTGTCGCCCAGGTCACGCAGCGTCCGCTCACCCTGGTAGGCCAGGGCGTCCGCCTGGTTGCGGGTCTCGACCTCCTCCTTGCGCTGGCGGTCCTCGTCGGCGTGCTCGCCGGCTTCGCGGACCATCCGATCCACGTCGTCCTTGCTGAGCATCGACGAGGCGGTGATGCGGACCTGCTGCTCGCGGCTCGTCGCGCGGTCCTTGGCCTTGACGTCGAGGATGCCGTTCGCGTCGATGTCGAACGTCACCTCGATCTGGGGCACGCCCCGCGGCGCCGAGGGGATGCCGTCGAGGATGAAGCGACCCAGCGTCTTGTTGTCCGCGGCGAACTCGCGCTCGCCCTGGAGGACGTGGATCTCGACCTGCGGCTGGTTGTCCGAGGCGGTCGAGAAGACCTGCGACTTGGAGGTCGGGATGGTCGTGTTGCGGTCGATCAGGCGGGTCATGACGCCGCCCAGCGTCTCGATCCCAAGCGAGAGCGGGGTCACGTCGAGGAGCAGGACGTCCTTGACCTCGCCCGCCAGGACGCCGGCCTGGATCGCGGCACCGATGGCCACGACCTCGTCCGGATTGACGCCCTTGTGCGGCTCCTTGCCGCCGAACATCTGCTTGACCGCCTCGACGACGGACGGCATGCGGGTCATCCCGCCGACGAGGATGACCTCGTCGATGTCGGAGGGCTTGAGCCCGGCGTCCTTGAGGGCGGCCTGGACGGGCCCCTTCGTCTTGTCGACCAGGTCGGCCACCAGGTCCTCGAGCTTGGCCCGCGAGAGGGTCATCACGAGGTGCTTGGGGCCCGACTGGTCGGCCGTGATGTAGGGCAGGTTGATCTCCGTCTGGCTCGTCGAGGAGAGCTCGATCTTGGCCTTCTCGGCGGCCTCTTTGAGCCGCTGGAGGGCCTGCTGGTCCGACCGCAGGTCGATGCCCTGGTCCTTCTTGAACTCGGCCAGCAGCCAGTCGATGACCCGCTGGTCGAAGTCGTCGCCGCCGAGGTGCGTGTCGCCGTTGGTCGCCTTGACCTCGAAGACGCCCTCGCCCAGCTCGAGGATCGAGATGTCGAAGGTCCCGCCGCCCAGGTCGTAGACGGCGATCTTCTCGTCGTGCTTCTTGTCGAGGCCGTAGGCCAGGGCCGAGGCCGTCGGCTCGTTGATGATCCGCTTGACGTCGAGGCCGGCGATCCGGCCGGCGTCCTTGGTCGCCTGGCGCTGCGTGTCGTCGAAGTAGGCCGGGACGGTGATGACCGCCTCGGTGACCTTCTCGCCGAGGTACGACTCCGCGTCCGCCTTCAGCTTCTGGAGGACCATCGCGCTGATCTCGGGGGGCGTGTAGCTCTTGCCGTCGGCCAGGACGACCTTGACCCCGTCGCTCTTCTGGTCCCGCTCGACCTTGTAGGGAACCAGGTCGCGCGAGTGCTTGACCTCCGGGTCGTCCCAGCGGCGGCCCATGAAGCGCTTGATCGAGTAGACGGTGTTGGCCGGGTTGGTCACGGCCTGGCGCTTGGCGAGCTGGCCGACGAGGCGCTCGCCGCTCTTGGTGAAGGCGACGACCGAGGGGACCGTCCGGCCACCCTCGGCCGACGGGATGACGGTGGGCTCGCCGCCCTCCATCACCGCGACGACCGAGTTCGTCGTCCCCAGGTCGATGCCGATGATCTTGCCCATCAGTGACTACCTTCCTCGTGGCTGTCCGTGTTCGTGTTCGTCGTGTTCGTGGTGTTCGTCGACTGTCTCGGGTCCGGGCGGCTGCCCGCCTCGCCGCCCTGGGCGACCGCGACCATCGCCGGTCGGAGGACGCGCTCGCGGAGCCGGTAGCCGCGGCGCAGCTCGGCCACGACCTCGCCGTCCGGCCGCCCCGTCCCGGGGACGTTGGCGACCGCCTCGTGCTCGCGCGGGTCGAAGGGGCGGCCGACCGCCTCGATCGGGGCCAGGCCCTCGCTCTCGAGCGTCTGGCGCAGCTTGCGGTCGATGGCGACGATGCCCTCGATCCAGCCCTGGTCGGCGAGCTCCGCCGGCATCGCCTCCAGCGCCCGGTCGAAGTCGTCGGCCAGGGCGAGGACCTTGCGCAGCAGGCTCTCGCTGGCGAGACCGAGGTCGCGCTCGCGGTCCTCGCTCGCCCGGCGCTTGTAGTTCTGGAACTCGGCCCGCTCCCGCTGGAGCGCCCCGAGGTACTCCTCCGTCCGGGCCGTCGCCTCGCGCAGCTCGCCGGTGAGGCGGTCGATCTCGCCGCGCAGGCGCTCGGCCTCGGCGGCGAGGGCCGCCGGGCTGGCGTCGAGCTGGTCGATGCGCTCCTGGGCGCGGGTCCGATGTGGATGGGTCATGGGTCGATCTCGATGCAGGTGGGTGACGGGGATGCGGCGGACCACCGCTCCCTCGCCGGGGGTTGGGACGTCAGGCGTAGAGGTGCTCCACGAGCTCGTTCATCAGGCCCGACACGAAGCGGACGGTGCCGATGGCGTGGGGATAGGCCATCCGGGTCGGGCCGAGGACGCCGACGACCCCGACCGCCCGCCCGGGCTGCCCGTACGGCGCGAGGACGAGCGAGACCTCGGTCATCTCCGCGGGCAGGTTCTCGTGGCCGATGAAGACCTGGGTGACGCCGGCCCGCGCGACCGCCTCGACGAGTCTGCCGAGGTAAGCCCGGTTCTCGAGGGCCGCGAACACCCGTCGGAGCTTGTCGCTCTGGGCGAACTCCGGCGCCTCCATCACGTTCAGCAGGCCGTCGCTGAAGACGTCCTCGATGACCGCGGCGTCGAACTCCCGCAACGTCCGCACGATCCGGCCGCCGACGAGCAGGATGAGGTCCATGGTCCGAGGCTCATCGGCGCCCCCCGAGGCCGCGTCCTCGGCCAGCCGGCCGAGGCGTGTGCCCAGCTCGTCGGCCGTCAGGCCCGCCGCCAGGTCGTCGAGGCGAGCCGCGATCGCGGCCAGGTCCGCCTGGTCCGTGGGCGCCGGCAGGTTGACCATCAGCTGCTTGATCGTCCCCTCGCGCAGGACCAGGATCAGGCTGGCCAGCCGCTCGTTGATGGCGACCAGGTCGACGCGCCGGATGCGGGCCGCTTCGGGCTTGGCCGGCGTGGCGAGGCCGGCGCTGCGTGTCAGGCCCGCCAGCGTGCTCGCTGCCAGTCGGAACCAGTGCTCGCTGGCGTACTCGACCTGGCCGAACTGGTGGCGGATCATCCGCTGCTCGACGGGCGGGGGCGACTCGCCCTCCGCGATCGACTCGACGTAGAGCCGATAGCCGGCGTCGGTCGGGACGCGCCCGGCCGACGTGTGCGGGTGGGTCAGGTAGCCGAACGCCTCGAGCTCCGCCAGGACGTTGCGAACGGTCGCACTGCTCACGCCGAGGCCGTAGCGCTCCACCAGCGCCTGCGAGCTGACGGGCGCGGCGGAGGTGACGTATTCCTCGATGACGGCCCGCAGGATGGCCTGGGCCCGAAAGTCCAGGGGGCCGCTGCTGCGACGTGGGCGTCGCGCCATGTGCCGGAGACTCCTCGGTGCGATCCGGGGCGGGTGCGTCGCCCCGCCCCTGCTGTTAGCACTCTATGGTGGTGAGTGCTAACCGCGACGGGTGGATGGTAGCAGTCGAAGCTCGGGAGTGTCAACGAGCAACAGCGTCCGGGCGCCGCCGACTGGCGTCGCCGGCGTAGCATCCGACCGTGGCCGCCGACGCCGTCGCTACCCGCTTCTGGCACCCCCTCCCGGACGGCCGCGTCCAGTGCGACGTCTGCCCGCGCGAGTGCCGGCTGCACGAGGGCCAGCGCGGCCTCTGCTTCGTCCGGGCGCGGCAGGCTGGCGCGATCGTCCTCACGACCTACGGCCGCTCGTCCGGCTTCTGCATCGACCCCATGGAGAAGAAGCCGCTGGCCCACTTCCTGCCTGGCAGCTCCGTCCTGTCCTTCGGCACCGCCGGCTGCAACCTGGCCTGCCGCTTCTGCCAGAACTGGGACATCTCCAAGTCCCGGGAGCTCGACACGCTCGCGGATGCCGCCTCGCCGGAGGCGATCGCGGCCACGGCGCAGCGGCTCGGCTGTCGGAGCGTCGCCTTCACCTACAACGACCCCGTCGTCTTCCTCGAGTACGCGATGGACGTGGCCGATGCCTGCCGGGTCCGGGGGATCCGCACGGTGGCCGTCACGGCGGGCTACATGCAGGCGGCGGCGCGGGCCGAGTTCTACCGCCACATCGACGCGGCCAACGTCGACCTGAAGGGCTTCCGCGACGCCTTCTACGAGGAGCTGAGCGCGGGCCACCTGGAGCCGGTCAAGGAGACGCTGCGGTACCTCGCCCACGAGACGGACGTCTGGCTCGAGATCACGAACCTGGTCATCCCTGGCCACAACGACAGCGACGCCGAACTGGGCGCCATGGCCGACTGGATCGTCGACGCGCTCGGCCCGGACGTGCCCGTCCACTTCACGGCCTTCCACCCCGACTACCGGATGCTCGACGTGCCGCCGACGCCCCCGGCGACGCTGCGCCGGGCGCGAGCGATCGCCCAGGCGGCTGGGGTGCGCTACGCCTACACGGGCAACGTCGCCGACCCGGCCGGCGAGGTGACGCACTGCCAGGGCTGCGGCGTCGCGGTCATCGAGCGTGACTGGTACGAGCTGCGGGCGTACCGGCTGACGGACGACGGGCGCTGCCGCCGCTGTGGGACCCCCCTCCCCGGCGTCTTCGACGGACCGGCCGGCGACTGGGGCCGGCGGCGGCTGCCGGTCCGGCTGGCCGCGGGCTGAACGTCGTCCGCACCCGCGCGGCGCGGACGACTACACGAGTCGCGCGAAGAGCTCGTTGGAGAGCAGCCGTCCCCGGAGTGTGAGGCGGAGCCTGCCGTCGCCCTCGCCGCCCGACCATCGCTCGAGCAGTCCGTTCGCCTCGCCCCAGGCGAGCGCCGCGGCGCGCCGGCCCGCCGGGGCGTTCCCCGCCTCCGGCGGACCCCCGCCAGCCATCTCCGCGGCCACGCCCTCGTCGAGCCGGAGGCCGAGGATGAGCGTCTCGGCCGCGGCCGCCTCCGGATCGAGCGCCTCGCCGCCGCCCGGCGGCAGCCTCGGGGCGTCACCCGCCAGGGCAGCGAGGTACGCGTCGAGCCGCGCCACGGTCCAGCGTCGTGTCGCGCCGTCGAAGGCATGCGCGCCGGGCCCGACGGCGTCGTACGGTCGCCGCCGCCAGTAGGCGAGGTTGTGGCGGCTCTCCCGGCCCGGCCGAGCCCAGTTCGACAGCTCGTAGCCGCGCCAGCCGAGCTCGTCGAGCCGGCGCCAGGCGAGCTCGTACTCGTCGGCCGCGCGGTCCCCGTCCTGCTCGCGGGCGGCCCGCTCTCGCCAGCGCCGGGCGCCCGGCCGCGTCGGCAGATGGTCGCCGCGCGGGCCGGTGAGGCCCTCCGCATCCGGGTCGTCGAGCGTCAGGGCATAGAGCGAGAGGTGGTCCGGCTCGAGCCGGAGCGCCTCCTCGAGGCTGGCCGCCCAGGTCTCGAGCGTCTGGCCCGGCACGTCGTACAGCAGGTCGAGGTTGACCGAGGCGAGGCCGGCGGCGCGAGCGGCCGCGACGGCCTCCCGGACGTCGGCGGGCCGATGGCGCCGGCCGAGCCGGCGCAGCTCCCCGGGGTCGAGGGCCTGGGCCCCGAACGAGACGCGGTTCACGCCTGCGACCGCGAAGCCCGCCAGGTCCCCGCGCTCGTCCGGCCCTGGGTTCGCCTCGATCGTGACCTCCGCCTCGGCCGCCAGCCCGAAGCGCGTCCGGACGCGCTCGAGCAGCCCGGCCACCGCCTCGGCAGGGAGCAGCGAGGGCGTGCCGCCGCCGAGGTAGAGGCTGTCGAGCGCGGGTCGCCCGGGACTGCCAGCCGCGCCGAACCGCGCGTCGAGGGCGTCCGCGCGCAGCTCCAGCTCGGTCCGCAGCGCCGCCAGGAACGCCTCGATGCGGGAGCGCGGGCCGCGGGTCGTGGCCCCGCTCAGGACCACGAAGTCGCAGTACGGGCAGAGCGAGACGCAGAACGGGACGTGGATGTACAGCGCGACCGGCGGGAGGGACCGCAGCGGGGCAGAGATCCCCGCCGACGATCGGCTCAGCGTGGCCGTGAGCCGCGCTCCTCGGGGACCACCCGCCAGCCGTCGGGCGGCCGGCGCCCGCGATCCACGTCCTCGGTCTCGCGGCCGGCGAGGGCGACCTGGCCCGGGTGGCCGGTCGCCGCGAAGACCGCGAACCGCGTCACCGCGTGGCCCAGCAGGGCCGCCCCGATGCCGCCGGTGAGCAGCGTCACCCAGCCCCCGACCAGGCCGATGCCGAGCGTCAGGCCGAGCATGTACGGGTCGCGGCCGGGCGCCGCGACGCGCGTCGCGAGGGCGTACACCAGGGACTGCAGGATGACCGCCAGGAAGCCGTCGACGCCGGCCAGGAGGAGGAAGCCGAGGAGCGCGCCGCGGAACGTCGCCTCGTCGACCAGGGCGGTCGCGAGCGCGTTGAGGACCGCCCCCGGGTAGAGCGAATCGTCGGGCAGCCGGAGGCGCCGGTAGCGGAGCCGGGCGAAAGCTGCGGCTTGCGCGGCGCCGAAACCGCCGTACAGCAGGCCGAGGAGGACGGCCGGCAGCCGGTCGCCCGAGCGCAGGTGGAGCACGTCGTTGGGAGCCGGGTGGACGACGACGAGCGCCCCGACGAGGACGACGCCGAGGACGTACCACGAGAGCCGCCGTCGGAGCGAGGGCAGGTGACCCGCCCGCATCTCGTCGTACTCGGCCGCCCCGAATCGCTCCGCCTCCAGGCGGAGCATCACCAGCAGGAGCGTGACCCCGAGGGCGACCAGGGCCCGGAGCATGTTCTCCACGCCCAGCTCAGCCCTCGTCCATCCGGAGCACGGCCAGGAACGCCTCCTGGGGGATCTCGACCGAACCGACGCGCTTCATCCGCTGCTTGCCTTCCTTCTGCTTCTCGAGCAGCTTGCGCTTGCGGGTGATGTCGCCACCGTAGCACTTGGCCAGGACGTTCTTGCGCATCGCGGCGACGGTCTCGCGGGCGATCACGTTCGAGCCGATCGCGGCCTGGATGGGGACCTCGAAGAGCTGGCGGGGGATGAGCTTGCGGAGCCGGTGGACCAGCTCCCGGCCGACCCCCTGCGCCCGATCGCGATGGACGATCATCGAGAGGGCGTCCACGGGCTCGCCGTTGACCAGGACGTCGACCTTGACCAGGTTCGCCGCCCGGTAGCCGATCTCCTCGTAGTCCATCGAGGCGTAGCCCTGGGTCCGGCTCTTGAGCTGGTCGTAGAAGTCGACGATCACCTCGCCGAGCGGCAGCTCGAACGTCATCAGGACGCGCTGCGGATCCAGGTACTCCATGCCCAGGAACGCGCCCCTCCGGTTCGTCCCGAGCTCCATCAGCGCCCCGATGTACGTGCCGGGAGTGACGATGCTCACCTTCACCCAGGGCTCGCGGATCTCCTCGATCTCGCCCGCGTTCGGCATCTGCGAGGGGTTGTCGACGGTGACCGTCCCGCGGCCGTTCGTCAGAACCACCTCGTACTCGACCGACGGGGCCGAGGCGATGAGCTCCAGGCCGAACTCCCGCTCGAGCCGCTCCTGGACGATCTCCATGTGCAGCAGGCCCAGGAAGCCGAGCCGGAAGCCGAAGCCCAGGGCGACCGAGGACTCGGGCTCGTAGCTGAAGCTCGCGTCGTTGAGGTGGAGCTTCTCGAGGGCGTCGCGCAGGACGGGGTAGTCCGGGCCGCTGATCGGGTAGATGCCGGCGAAGACGAGGCTCTTCGCCGGCTGGTAGCCCGGCAGCGGCGAGGCGGCCGGGCGGTCGACGGTCGTGACCGTGTCGCCGACCCGCGCCTCGCGCACGTTCTTGAGCCCGGTCGCGACATAGCCGACCTCGCCCGCGCGGAGCTCGCTGACGGGCACGAGCTGGGGCCGGAAGACGCCGAGCTCCAGCAGCTCGGACTCGACGCCGGACGCCATCAGCCGGATGCGGTCGCGCTCGTGCAGCCGGCCCTCCGCGAGGCGGACGTAGACGACGACGCCCTTGTAGGGGTCGTAGTGGGAGTCGAAGATGAGGCCCTCGAGCGGCGCCTCGGGGTCGCCCTTGGGCGGCGGGATCCGGTCGACGATGGCCTGCAGGATCTCGGGCACGCCGGTGCCGTCCTTGGCCGAGGCCAGGAGGACCTCCTCGCGGGGGATGGCCAGGACCGACTCGAGCTCCTCGATGACCATCTCCGGATTCGCCGAGGGCAGGTCGATCTTGTTGACGACCGGGATGATCACGAGGTCCTGGCGGAGGGCGAGGTAGACGTTGGCGAGCGTCTGGGCCTCGATGCCCTGGGTCGCGTCGATGACGAGCACGGCGCCCTCGCAGGCCTGCAGGCTGCGGCTGACCTCGTAGCTGAAGTCGACGTGGCCGGGCGTGTCGATCAGGTCGAGCCCGTAGATCCGGCCGTCGGCAGCCGCGTACTCGAGGCGCACCGCGCGGGCCTTGATCGTGATGCCCTTCTCGCGCTCGAGGTCCATGGAGTCGAGCACCTGGCTCGTCATCTGCCGGGCGTCGATGGTGTGGGTCAGCTCGAGGAACCGGTCCGCCAGTGTCGACTTGCCGTGGTCGATGTGGGCGATGATGGAGAAGTTCCGCAGCCGTTCCTGGGGGATGCTCACGAGCCGGCAGTGTAGACCGGCCGGGCGGCGGCTCGTCCGCGGCAGCCCGATGGTCGGCGCGGCGGGCCAGGATGGAGGGTGGCGATGGGCATGGCGGGCGACGCAGGCGGCGCGCCGGCGGGTGGGCTGGGCGACAGCGCGGGGTCGCGCCGGCGCGGCGACGGGCCGGGCGGCGGGCGCCGCTTCGAGGGCCGCGTCGCCCTCGTCACGGGCGCGGGCAGCCCGACCGGCATCGGCTTCGCCACGGCCCGGCTCCTCGGACTCGAGGGGGCGCGGGTGGCGATCGCCTCGACCACGGATCGCATCCACGAACGGGTCCGGGAGCTCGCGGCCGAGGGTGTCACGGCGAGCGGCCACGTCGGGGACCTGATGGCGGACGCCGCCGCGGACCGACTCGTCGGGGAGGTCCTGGCCGCGACCGGCGGCCGGCTCGACGTGCTCGTCAACAACGCGGGGATGGTCGCCGTCGGCGCCGCGGAGGAATCGAGCCTCGTCCGCGACCTCTCGGACGAGGAGTTCGACCGGGGCATCGCCCGCAACCTGCGGACCGCCTTCCTCGTCACGCGCGCCGCGATCCCCGCCCTCGTGGCCAGCGGCCACGGTCGCGTCGTCTTCGTCTCGTCGGTGACCGGGCCGCTCGTCAGCAACCCCGGCTCCGGCGTGTACGGCGCCGCCAAGGCGGCCCTGACCGGGCTCATGCGCGCGCTCGCCATCGAGCTCGGCCCGGAGGGCGTCACCGTCAACGCGGTCCTGCCGGGCTGGATCGCCAGCGGGTCGCAGCTCCCCGAGGAGGCGATCGGCGGCGCCAACACGCCGCTGCGGCGCTCCGGGACGCCGGCCGAGGTCGGCCAGGCCGTCGCCTTCCTCGCCTCCGACGGGGCGAGCTACGTGACGGGGCAGACGCTCATCGTCGACGGTGGCAA
>DASVYJ010000027.1:0-126133 GCA_036392215.1 Candidatus Limnocylindrales bacterium
CTGCCGCACCCCGCTGTAGACGATGCTGCGGCCCGTGAAGAGGCTGACGCCCGCGCCGACGAGGAAGCTGCCGAGCAGGGCGAGCCCCACGCCGAGGCCGAAGACGACCGGCCCACCGCCGAACAGGAACGGCACGACGGGAACGGCGGCGCCGGCGGCGAAGGCGAAGAACGAGCCGATCGCGGCACGCCAGGGGTTGCCCAGCTCGCCCGGGTCCAGGCCGAGCTCCTCGCGGACGAGGGTGTCGAGCGCCGCGCGGCGGTCCTGGAAGATGCGGTGGGCGATGCGGGCCGCCTCCTCGGGCGCGAAGCCCTTCGAGCGGTAAACGGCCGCGAGCTCCGCCTCCTCCTCCTCGGGGATGGCCTCGAGCTCGGCCTTCTCCAGGGCGATCTGGCGTTCGAACAGCTCGCGCTGGCTCGTCATCGAGATGTACTCGCCGGCGCCCATGCTGAAGCTGCCCGCGAGCAACCCGGCGATGCCGGCCAGGAGGATGAAGCGGGGCTCGGGGTTCGCCCCGGCGACGCCGGTGATGAGCGAGAGGTTGCTGACGAGGCCGTCGCTGACGCCGAAGATGACGGCCCGCAGCGTCCCGGACTGGCCGGCCCGGTGCCAGCGCTCCGCGCCCACGATCTCGTCGGGCGACGAGGCCCGGCGCGCCCGTTCCACGCCGGCCTGCTCGTCCTCGGTCCGGATCGCCTTGCGGTCGGCGGCGGGGATGTCGCGGGCTGCCGCCGCTGTCTCGAGGCGCCGCCAGATCTCGGCGTGCTCGCGCTCGTCGGCGGCGATGGCCTCGACCTCCGGGCTCACCTGCTGGCCCTGGTAGATCTCCTCCTCGTCGCCCTCGAGGGCCTGGACGAGGTCGGAGACCGCGTTCGTCCCGAGCAGCCGGGCGAGCAGGATGATGAGCCGGACACGGGGCCGCGCGCCGCCCGGCTCGGGCACGGCCGCGCCGGCTGCGCGCAGCTTCTCGGCCCAGACCTCGGCGTGGCGGCGCTCGTTGCCGGCGATGGTCCGGAACGCCTCGGAACGGCGCGGGTCCTTCTCGATCGAGGCGAGGGCGTCGTACAGCACGATCGCGTCGCGCTCGAGCTTGAGGTTCTCCAGGCTGCGGTCGATGTCGGCCGGCGGGGCGGCCACGGCTCCTCCTCCTTCCACGCTCGCGGGGCGCGACGGTGATGCTACCGCGTCGGGTCGTCCTGGCCGGCGGGTTCGAGCCAGCCGCGCGCGGCGCCGTATCCTGCGCACGTGGCCCGCCGCGCCCCGTCGCTGCCGCCCCTGCGCTACCTCGCCGCAGCCGAGGTCGAGGCGGCCATGCCCGACCTCCCCGAGCGGCTCGCCCTGGCCGAGCGGACGATGCTCGCCCTCGCCTCCGGCGCCGGCGAGCTGCCGGCGAAGATCGGCGTCCACCCGCGACCGGAGGCCTCGTTCGCTCACGCGATGCCGGCCTTCCTGCGGGGCGACGCTGGCGACGGCTCGGGCGACCTGCTGGGCATCAAGTGGGTCAGCGGCGTCCCGGCGAACGTCGAGCGCGGCCTGCCCGCGATCCACGGCCTGCTCGTCGTGAACGACCCGCGCTCGGGGGTGCCGATCGCGCTGCTCGATGCGGGCCCGATCACCGCCCAGCGGACGGCCGCCGTCTCGGGCGTCGCGATCGCCCGGTTCGCCCCTCGCGCGGCGACCGACCGGCCGCCGCGGGCCGCACTGCTCGGCGCCGGCGTCCAGGGCCGGAGCCACCTGCCCGTCCTCGCGGCGCTGCTGCCGCGCGTCGAGCTCGCGGTGTTCGACGCGGACCCGGCTCGCGCCGCCGCCCTCGCGGAGGTGGCGGGCGCGACGGCGGGCATCGCCGCCGCGCGGGTCGCGGCGGACCCGGTCCACGCGCTCGCCGGGGCGGGCGTCGTCGTCACGACGGCGGCCTTCGGCCCGCGTCACGGCCTGCTGCAGCTGGACGCGCTCGACGCCGCCGCGCTCGTCGTCGCGGTCGACTACGACACGTACGCCTCGGCGGCCCTCGCCCGCGGGGCGGACCTGTTCCTGACCGACGACCGCGGCCAGTTCGACGCGACCCGCGCCGGCGGGACGTTCTTCGCCGGCTTCCCGGACCCCGCGGCGACGCTCGGCGAGGTCCTCGCCGCGCCGGCCCGGTGGCCGCGACCGAGGGGCCGCGTGCTCGTCTGCCATCTCGGCGTCGGGCTCGCCGACCTCGTCTTCGGCGCGGCGATCCTCCGAGGGGCGGAGCGGCGCGGCCTGGGGACGCTGCTCGAGCGCTGACGCGACGCGCGGGGCCGGCCCACGGAGCGGACCCATCCTTGGCACACTGGCCCCGGTCGCGCCGTCCCGCGGCCGGAGGAGGGGTTCCCATGCGCGTCCTGCGTCGCGTGCTGGCCGGGCTGCTGGCCGTGGTCCTCGTCGTGGTGGTCGCCTTCGGCGGCCTCGTCGCCTGGGTGAGCGCCCGCGCGACGCCGCAGGTCCAGGGCTCGCTCCACGTCCCGGGCCTCCAGGGGAGCGTCACGGTCCTCCGGGACGCGGCCGGCATCGCGCAGCTCTACGCCGATTCCCCGCACGACCTGTTCCTTGCCCAGGGCTATGTCCACGCCCAGGAACGGATGTGGCAGATGGAGCTGTGGCGCCACATCAGCTCGGGCCGCCTGGCCGAGCTGTTCGGCGCGGACGAGGTCAAGACCGACCGCTTCATCCGGACCCTGGGCTGGCGGCAGGCGGCCGAGCGCGACCTCGCCGCTGCCTCGCCGGACGCCAAGGCCGCCCTCCAGGCATACGCCGACGGCGTGAACGACTGGCTGACGGCGAACCAGAGCCACCTCGGCCTCGCCTTCGTCGTCTCCGGCGTGCTCTCGGGGCAGGCCGGCGGGCTGGGCGGCTACCAGCCCGAGCCCTGGACGGCCGTGGACAGCCTCGCCTGGGCCAAGGTCGAGGCATGGTCGCTGGGCGGCGACTACTCGGCCGAGCTGTTCCGCCAGCTGGCCGACCAGCGCCTCGGCCGGCAGGCGACGGACGAGCTGTTCCCGGCCTACGGCGCGGACCGGCCCGTGATCATGGACGCGGCGAAGCCGGACGGCGGCGCGAGCCGCGGCCAGCCGAACCCGGCGGCGAGTCCCAGCGCCAGCCCGAGCCCGACGCCGGGTCCGAGCGCCAGCCCGAGCCCGACGCCGAGCGCCGGGCCGAGCCAGAGCCCGGGCTCCAGTGCGTCGCCGACCGCCTCGACCACCGCCCACGTCGACGCCGAGTGGTCGGCCTGGCGGGATCTCGCCGCGACCAGCCAGCACGTGCTCGCCCTCGCCGGCCTGGACGGCGCCAGTGGCGGTATCGGCAGCCACGGCGTGGGTTCGAACGACTGGGTCGTCGCGCCGTCGAAGAGTGCGACCGGCCACGCCCTGCTCGCCAACGACCCGCACCTCGGCGTCTCGATGCCGTCGGTCTGGATCATGGACGGGCTCCACTGCCGGACCCCGTCGCCGGCCTGCCCGCTCGACGTCGTCGGCGTCTCGTTCCCCGGCGTGCCCGGCGTCATCCTCGGCCACAACGCCCGGATCGCCTGGGGCGCCACGAACGTCGGCCCGGACGTCCAGGATCTCTACGTCGAGAAGCCCGATCCCACCGACGCGAGCCACTACCTGTTCGAGGATCGCTCGCTCCCGTTCACCGTCCGCCGCGAGGAGATCCGCGTCGCCGGGCAGCAGACCCCGGTGACGCTGGACGTCCGCGAGACGATCCACGGCCCGATCCTCAACGGCGCCGAGGAGCGGCTGAGGGGGAGCACGACGCTCTACAGCCTGAAGTGGACGGCGACGGCAGAGCCCGACCACATCGTCGAGGCGTTCCTCGGGCTCGACACCGCCGGCGACTTCGCGGCCTTCAAGGCGGCCCTCGCCCACCTCGGCGCGCCGTCGCAGAACTTCGTCTACGCCGACGTCGACGGCCACATCGGCTATCAGGTCCCGGGCTACATCCCCGTCCGCCAGGACCCGGGCGACCACGGCGATCGGCCCGTGCCGGGCTGGGACGGCCAGCACGAGTGGACCGGCCGCATCCCGTACGAGGCGCTCCCGTCGCTCTACGACCCGCCGTCGGGGGTGATCGTCACGGCCAACAACGAGGTGGCGGACGGGACGTACGACCACTACCTGGGCGACCTCTGGGATCCAGGCTACCGTGCCGCGCGGATCCTGCAGCTCCTGCGGGATGCGGCCGCGCACGGCGGCGTCAGCCAGACCGCGATGTCGGCGATCCAGATGGACACCCGGCTGCTGCGGGCCGACGCCGTCGTGGCGGACCTCGCGACGCTCGACCCGCGGCCCGCCAGCGCCGACGGCCGGACCGTCCTCGCCCGGATCCGCTCGTGGGACCGGACCTGCGGGACCGACAGCCAGGGCTGCGCCGCGTTCGAGGTCTTCGAGTACCGCCTGGAGCGGCGGCTGTTCGACGCTCGGCTGGGGACGGCGCTCGCCCGCGACTACGTCGGGACCGAGCCGTCGCGCGAGGCCCTCCGGGCACTGCTCCAGCAAACGGAGTCGGCCTGGTGGGACGATCCCGGAACGCCGACCCGGGAGACGGCGACAGACACCGTCGCGGCGGCGCTCGACGCGGCGGGGGCGGACCTCCGCGGCCTGCTCGGCGACGACGTCCGCTGGACGTGGGGGCGGATCCACACCGTCTCGTTCGCCGAGGGCTCGCTCGGCTCCGGCGGCCTCGGACCGCTGGCCTGGTACTTCGACGTCGGGCCGTACGCCGCGCCCGGCACGTCGATGACCGTCGACAACACCTCGATGGACTGGACGGTCGCCTACCCCGACCCCAACGACCCGAAGGTGAAGCCGGCGACGGACCTGCGCCAGGTGTTCGCGGTGACCGTCGCCCCCTCCTACCGCCTCGACGTGGACATGGGCGATCTCGACGCCGCCCGCATCGTCACGACGACGGGCCAGGGCGGGAACCCGTTCGGGCCGCACTACGGGGACCTCGCCCGGGACTGGCTGGACGGCCGGCAGGAGCCGCTCTGGTTCAGCCACGACACCGTGGCTGCGCACGCGGTCGCGACCCTGACGCTGCTGCCGCCGACCTGAGTCGCCTTCGCCCCCGCTGCGCTGCAACGGGCACCGTCAAGCTCGGCGCGGTCCGCAACGCACGCCGCCGGAACGTTCTGTGCGGCCGCGAGTCCGGAAGCCGCGTTGCAGCGCCGCCGTCGGCGGATCGGTAGCCGATCCCGACTATCAATCGAGTCGCGTGCGGCGGCGCGCGGCCGTCAACCTCCGTCGTGTGCGCACGACGTTCCCCGGGCGAGCGTTGGGGACGGAACGGGGCGCAGGCCGCGGCATGAACGGCCGGGCCGCGGCCGGGTGGGATGATGGGCGCGGAGGTGGCCGATGGACGCACCGGAACGGCGCGAGCTGCGCGACGAGCTGCTGGGGATCCTGAGCGGGCGAGGGGCCCACATGACGCTCGAGGAGGCGGCCGCCGACTTCCCGCCCGAGGCCGTCGCGCGCCGACCGCCCAACGTCGACTACACGCCCTGGCAGCTGCTCGAGCACATCCGTCTGACGCAGGCCGACATCCTCGACTACGTCCGCGACAGCGCGGCCTACGCCGGCCGGCGCTGGCCCGAGGAGTACTGGCCGGCGCCCGAGGACCTCGGCACGCCCGAGGCGTTCGCCGCTACGGTCGCCGGCTACCGCGCCGACCGCGAGGCCCTTCGGGCGATCGTCCGCGACCGCGCTGCCGACCCGCTCGCCGTCCTGCCGAACACCCCGGGCCACACCATCATGCGGGAGTGCCGCGTGGTCGCCGACCACGACGCGTACCACATCGGCGAGTTCGCCATCCTCCGCCAGGTCATGGGCACCTGGCCGCCGGACCGGGGGCGCTGAGGGCGGCGCACGTGGGCCCGCCCGCGGGCGGCCCCACGCCGGCGCATGATGGCCCCGGCGATCGTCCCATCGCCGGCTGCCTCCTGAGCGGGGAGCGGCTGCACGAGGGGTAGGGATGGCCGGCGCGGGATCGGGATGGGAGTCGCCGCGGGACATCGACGGGGCGCGCGTCATCGAGCGGATCGGCGGGCCGCCGTGGTGGGCGCGGCCAGCGGTGCTCGGCCCCCTCGTCGTCCTGCTCGTCGTCGCGGCCGTGGCCGCGAGTCGCCTGTCGCCGGCGGCTGCGCCGTCTCCTCCCGCCGCCTCCCCGTCGGCGTCGGCGCCCTCGTCCGCGGTCGCCGTCGGGACGGCCGCCGTGCCGACCGTCGGGCCGCCGCCCTCGCCCTCCGTCAGCGCGCCACGGCCCGCGACGGCGACGTTCCGGGTGCCCCTGCCCTACCCCGACCCGCAGACCGTCGAGCCCGCGGCCGTGACCGCGGACGCGATCTGGATCCTTGACGGGGGGCAGCGGCACCTGGTTCGGATCGATCTCGCCAGCGGCCGGGTCACGTCCGTCATCGCGACCGAGCCTGGGCTCCTTGCGGCCAGCGACGACGAGGTGTGGCTCCTCGCGGCCGCGGGTCCGGTGGCAGGGGGCACGACCCTCTGGCGGGCCGACCCGGCGACGGGACGGCTCGTCGCCGCAGCCTTCCTGCCACCTGCCGCGGGCGTGGCCGCGGGGCTCGGGGCCGTCTGGGCCGCCGGGGAGGACGGCGTCCTCCGGAAGCTGGATCCGCGGACGGGTCGCGTCCTGGCGTCGCCTCCGCTCCGCGCCACGTCCGTGCTGGTCGCCTGCGGTGGGCTGTGGGCGTATCGGATCGCCGCTCCGTCCCACTGGCAGCGGCTCGATCCCGTGACCCTCCAGGTCCTCGAGGACGTGCCCGCGGCGGACGCCCCGAACATGGCCGAGGTCGCCGGGGGGTGCTGGACGATGCTAGGGACGAACGGCGGAGGCAGCGGACCGATCGACGTCCAGCTCGCCAGGCTCGAGCCCGGCCACGGCATCGTCGAGCGCTCGCCGCGGCTCGACCGCCGGGTGCAGGCGACGGACGACGGGTTCTGGACCTGGACGGTCGACGGTGCGATCCAGCGCCTCGACCCGGCGACGGGTGCCGGCGTCGGTCCGGTCTGGCAGCTGCCCGCGCAGGACGTCGCCACCTCGGGCGTCCAGTCCCCGGACTGGCGGCTGTTGACTGCCGGCGGGTCGCTCTGGTTGCTGAACGGGGCCGAGCTCGTCCGCTACGAGATCCCCGCGAGCTGACAGGCGCCGCGCCTCGGGCGTCCGCGCCGCCGCGCCCCCGCGGAATACCCCAGACGTTCATCCCTGACGCGCCCTGCGCCCGGCGCGTCCGATGCGTCCCTCCGGGCGGCACATCTCGACCGACCCGCGGCGAATAGCGTCAGAACGCATCGCCAGGCGTTCGAGATCGACGACTGCGGCCCGGCCTGGTCCGAAACGTCCTTCAGGCGTAGCACAGGCCCGCGGGCCCCCGGCGCGACGTCCCGGAAGCGGCCGCTCGGAGGTCCGGCCACGGCAGCCGCTACTGGCGGTAGACCTCGAGGGGGCCCTCCGGGATCTCGATCGCCACCCGACCGTCCTCGACGACGACCGGGTAGACCGCCAGCGGGACCTCGGCCGGCGGGTCCAGCGGCTCGCCGCTGAAGAGGTCGAAACGCGAGAGGTGCAGGGCGCAGGTGATCGAGTCGCCGGTCAGGAAGCCGCGGTCCAGCTCCGAGTACTGGTGGCTGCAGATCCCCTGGACGGCGTGGAACTCCCCGCCCAGGTTGACCAGCAGGACGAGATCGCCGTCGTCGACCTCGAAGAGCCGCATCTCGCCGGGCCGGACCTCGTCCACCGCGGCGAGGTCGATGCGGCGGACGCCGGTCGCCGCCTCGGTCGGGGGCTCGTTCATCGGGCCGCTCAGGCTGCGGTGGCGGAGGGCGCCGGCTGCGCCGCCTCCCACTTCGCGTCGAGCAGGTCGCGGACCCGCTCCTGCGCCGAGGCGAGCGGGACACGGGCGACCACCGGCTCCAGGAAGCCGAGGATGATGAACTTGCGGGCCTCGGCGGGCGGGATGCCGCGGCTCTCGAGGTAGAAGAGCTGCGTCTCGTCGATCGGCCCGACCGACGACGAGTGGGCGGCCCGCCGGCAATCCGGCTGGTCGATCTCGAGCGACGGGATGGCGACCGAGCGGGCCTGCTTGGAGAGCAGCATCCCGAACTCGCCGAGGAACGAGTCGGTGCCGTGGGCCGGCCGGTCGATCGAGATGAGGCCCTTGAGGTAGGCCCGCGAATGGTCGAGCAGGGCCGCCTTGGAGAGCAGGTTGCCCGTCGTGTCGCGGCCGACGTGGCGGGTGTACGAGGTCAGGTCGAAGAGCTGGTCGGCGGCCCCGAAGACGATCTCGGCCTGCTCCACGGAGGCGCCGTCGCCCTCGAGCCGGTTGTCGATGCGGCTCCGGACGAGACGGCTGCCGAGCTGGGCGAGGGCCCAGCGCAGGGTGGCCGCCTGCCCGACGACGGCGCTGCGATGCTGGAACGCGACCTGGCCGAGGCCGAAGTCCTGGAGGCCCGCAACGTCGAGGGTCGCCGCCCGCCCGAGGCGGACCTCGCTCGTCCCGGCGAAGAGGGCCTGGCTCGCCGACGCGTCCGTGGCGCTCGAGGCGACGTGCTCCTCGACGATCGAGAGGCCGGCATCCTCGCCGAGCGAGACGAGCGTCCGGCCGAGCAGGGCGCGGGCCGGGGCGCCGACGGCCCAGCGCAGGACGACGGGCCGCTCCAGGCGAACGCCGTCGGGGACGTGGAGGACGAGGCCCTGAGACCAGAGGGCGCGGGTCAGCTGGGCCAGCTTGTCGTCGTCAGGGAGCGGGCTCGCCTCCAGCAGGCGTCGCAGGAGCGGCTCGTCGCGGCGGAGGAGCCCGCCCAGGGTGTCCAGGACGACGCCGGCGGCCCGGGCCTCGGGCGCCAGGGCCAGCGCGGCGACGGCGTCCTCGCCCAGCGCGGCGATACCCGCCGCGCCCTCCGGGACGGCGGCCGTGGTCGGATCGACCGGCGCCGGAACGTCCGTCGCCGCCGGTCGGACGTCGGCGAGCCGCGCCGTCCGCAGATCGACATAGGGTGTGTACAGCGCGTTCGCTTCGATCGGCAGGGCCGCGAAGCGGCCGAGCGCCGTCAGGCGGTCGGCCAGCAGCCAGTCCGGCTCGCCGAGGGCGGCCGAGGTGGCCCGGACCGTCGCCTCGTCGGCGAAGGCGAGGGTCAGGTCGGTCGGCGCCTGGCGCGGCGGCCGGCCAGGCGCAGCCGTGCCGCGCGCCGCCGAGGCTCCCGAGCCGGCCGCGCCGGGACCCCCCGTCGCGAGGGTCATCCGAGCGACCCCTCCATCTCCATCTTCACCAGGCGGTTGAACTCGATGGCGTACTCCATCGGGAGCTCCTTGGTGAAGACCTCCAGGAAGCCCTGGACGACCAGGTTCGTCGCCTCGTTCTCGGACAGGCCCCGGCTCATGAGGTAGAAGATCTGGTCCTGGCTGATCTTGCCGACGGTGGCCTCGTGGGTCATCGTCGTGTCGTCTTCCTGGATGTCGATGTAGGGGTACGTGTCCGAGCGGCTCTGCTCGTCGAGGAGCAGTGCGTCGCAGCGGACGCTGGCGACGACGCCGGTCGCCCCCGGCGAGACCTTGAGGTTGCCCCGGTACGTGGCGCGCCCGCCGTCCTTGGAGACCGACTTGCTGATGATCCGGCTGCGGGTGTTCGGGGCGAGGTGGATCGCCTTGGCGCCGGTGTCCTGATGCTGGTCGTGGCCGGCGAAGGCGACCGAGACGACCTCGGCCGTGGCGCCCTCGCCGCGCAGGTAGATGCTGGGGTACTTCATCGTCAGGCGCGAGCCCGTGTTGGCGTCGACCCACTCGACGGTCGCGCCAGCGTGGGCGTGGGCCCGCTTCGTGACGAGGTTGTAGACGTCGCGCGACCAGTTCTGGATGGTCGTGTAGCGGACCTTCGAGCCCGGCAGGGCGATGACCTCGACGACCGCGGCGTGGAGCGCGTCCGTGGTGTAGATCGGCGCCGTGCAGCCCTCGATGTAGTGGACCTTGGCGCCCTCGTCCACGATGATCAGCGTCCGCTCGAACTGGCCGGTGTTCTCGGCGTTGATCCGGAAGTAGGCCTGCAGGGGCAGCGGGACCTCGACGCCCTTGGGGACGTAGACGAACGAGCCGCCGGACCAGACGGCGCTGTTGAGGGCGGCGAACTTGTTGTCCTCGGGCGGGACGACCGTCGCGAAGTACTTCTTGAACAGGTCCGGGTACTGACGCAGCCCCTCGTCAGTGCCCATGAAGACGACGCCGAGCTTGGACAGCTCCTCGCGGACGCTGTGGTAGACGACCTCGGAGTCGTACTGGGCGCCGACCCCGGCCAGGAACTTGCGCTCGGCCTCAGGGATCCCCAGGCGCTCGAACGTCTGCTTGATCTTGTCCGGCACGTCGTCCCACGACTTCTCCTCGCGGTCGGACGGCTTGCGGTAGTAGACGATCTTGTCGAAGTCGATCTCGCCCAGGTTGCCGCCCCAGGTCGGCATCGGCCGGGCCAGGAAGTGGTCGTAGGCCCGCAGCCGGAAGTCGAGCATCCACTGCGGCTCGCCCTTGAAGCGGCTGATCTCCTCGACCGTCTCCCGGGTCAGGCCGCGCTTCGTCTCGCGCAGGTAGGCGACCTCGTCGTGGAACCCGTACTGGTATTCCTGGGAGACGATCTCGGGGGTCGTTGCCATGACGCTCCTTCTCCCGGTGCCGCGCGGGACGCGGACAGCGTGCCGGATGGCGGCCGGGGAGCGGTGGAGGGCGACGCCGGACCGAGGGGACGTCAGCGACGCCGCCCCGCACCGCGGGGTGTGCTAATTCCGAGTGACATTATCGGATTTCGAGGAGCCGCCGTCAATCGGACGACGGGCGGGTCCCCCGGTCGCGGCCGACGCCGGAACGCCGCGTGGACGCGGCACGGGCGGGCTAGCATCGTGGGGTGAGCCTGACCATCCGGCCCGTCGCCGCCGAGGAGCTCCGCTCCTGGGTCGCCACGCTCCACGGCGCATTCTTCATCCACGCCGACGTCGCCGCCGACGCGGCGTTCCGGGCCCGCTTCTATGACATGGATCGCGTCCTCGGCGCGTTCGACGGCGATCGGGCGGTCGGGACCTATCGCTCGTTCGCGGCCCGCCTGACCGTCCCCGGGGGCGGGACGCTCGCCGCGGATGCCGTGACCGCGGTCACCGTCGCCCCGACCCACCGCCGCCAGGGCGCGCTGCGGGCGATGATGACCGCCGACCTCGCCGCGGCCCGCGAGCGCGGCGAGCCCGTCGCCATCCTGATGGCCTCCGAGGCGCCGATCTACGGCCGCTTCGGCTTCGCCCCCGCGACCGAGCACGTCGCCCTCGAGATCGACACGCGGGCGGTCCGCTTCGCCCGCCCCGCGCTGGAAGCCGATTGTTCGGTCGAGCCCGTCGAATCGCGGGCCCTGCGCGCGGTCGGCCCGGCCATCTTCGAGCGGACCGTGCGAGCGGAGCCCGGCGCGATCGAGCGGCCCGAGCGGCGCTGGGACATCGACCTGGGGATCGTCGTGCCGCCGGCCAACAAGCCCTGGCAGGGCTGGCAGTACCTCTGTCGGGACGCCGCCGGCGAGGCTCACGGCTATCTCCGCTACCACGTCGAGGAGAAGTGGGACTGCCGCCGGCCGGCCAACGTGGCGGTCATCGACGAGCTGGTCGCCGCGACCCCGGCCGCCTACGCCCGGCTCTGGCGCTTCGCCTGCGAGCTGGACCTCGTGACGACGGTCAAGGCCGACGACCGCCGGGTCGACGAGCTGTTGCCGTGGCTGCTCGTCGACGAGCGCGCGGTCCGCCAGACGTGCCGCTCGGACCATCTCTGGCTGCGCATCCTTGACACGGCGGCCGCGCTCGCAGCCCGTCGCTACCTGCGGCCGGGCCGCCTCGTCCTGGAGGTCCGCGACGCCGGCCGCCATGCGGCCGGGCGCTTCCTGCTCGAGGGCGGGCCGGACGGGGCCGACTGCCGTCCGACGACCGCGGCGGCGGACATCGAGTTGACCGTCGAGGCGCTCGGCTCGGCCTACCTGGGCGGGACGGCGCTTGCGCGGCTGGCCGACGCGGGCCTGGCGAGCGAAGCGACGCCGGGCAGCCTCTCGACCGCCGACGCGATGTTCCGCTCGCCCGTCGCCCCGTTCTGCTCGACCTGGTTCTGACCCTGCCAGCGGAGCCTCGAGCGGCGCTGCCGCCGACGGGCCGACGCGTCGCCCGTCATACGGTCGGGAACGGCTGCTCGTCGGGGTGCGACGTCTCGAGCTGGTAGTCGCCGAGGCCGGCAGCCGGGCGCGCGCCCATCACGTCGGCCGTCTCGAAGCGCTCGACGATCAGGTCGAGGTCGTCGGCGCCGTCGTCCGGGCCGCCCAGGCTCGCGCGGGCCCTGTCGAGGGCCGAGCGCAGGCGCGGCGCGACCATCGACGAGGTGGCGAGCCAGTAGCCGACCGTCAGGCCGATCAGCAGGCCGCCCAGGACGAAGGGCAGCGGCGAGGGGCCCTGGCGCTGCGGCAGGCGGTCCTTGACCTTCGAGCTCATCGCCTCGGCGTCGACGCCGGCGAGGGCGTCGCGAGCCCGATCGCGGACCGCGCGGCCGACGTCCTTCGCCGAGTCGCCGGCCGAGTCGCGCAGCTCGCGGGCCTGGTCGGCCGGCAGGTGGCGGGCCATGTCGGCGGGCTTGGGCAGGGCGGCGGCGAGCGCGGCGCCCGCCTCCAGGCCGCTCGCGACGGCCTCCCGCGCGCGGTCGATGGCCTCGTCCAGGCGCACCTCCACGACGGGCGGCCGCAGCTCCTGGCGGGACCCGGGCATCGTCAGTGTCGGCATCGGGGATACCTCCCTCTGCGGTGCAGCCCCCGCGCGGCAGTGCCCGCTGCGACTCACGGAGGACCGGCCGGGATCCTGCCCGGCAGCCGCGAGTCTGGTCCCCCGGCCGTGACACGGCCTGCGGCCGCCCTCGCCGCCCGCTTGCAGTCGCCTCGCAGCCGCGACGTCGGCGACGCCCGCGGCTCCCTCACCGACCTCGGCGCCCGGCTGTCTCCCGCGATCCAGGGGCGCCGGCGACCCCGGCTACGCCTGGGCCCGGCCCGGCCCGCCGATCGGGGCCGCCTCGGCTACCGGCTCGCTGCCGGGCGCCCGGCGCTTCAGCCCGTCGACCAGCGAGTAGACGACCGGGACCACGAGGAGGGTGAGGAACGTCGAGCTGAACAGGCCGCCGATGACGACCGTGCCGAGCTCGGCCGCGATGATCGAGCCCTTCGAGAGCCCGGCCGCGAGCGGGATGAGGGCGAGGATGGTGGCGATGGCCGTCATGAGGATCGGCCGGACCCGGGTCCGCCCGCCCTCGATGAGCGCCTCGGTGGTCGGCAGCCCGCTCCGCCGCAGCCGCTCGACCAGGTCGAGCAGGACGATGGCATTGGTGACGACGATGCCGATGAGCATGAGGATGCCGATGAGCGCGCTCACCCCGACGGCCCGACCCGTGAGCAGGAGAGCCGGGAAGACGCCGATGGCGGCGAGCGGCAGGCTGAACAGGATGATGAACGGCGTCACCAGGCTGTTGAAGGCCAGGACCATCATCAGGTAGACGAGCAGGATGGCGACCGCCATCGACTGGTAGAGGCCGCCGAAGGCGTCGCTTTGCTGCTGGGTCACGCCCGAGAAGCGGACGGTCACCCCGGCCGGGATCGCCCCGCTCGCCGTGAGCGCGTCCACGGCCTGCTGGGCACCGCGGGAGGCCGCCCCGGTGTCGCGCGTGCCGATCGCCGCGCTCACCGTGGCCGCCGGCGTCTGGTCGACCCGGGTGATGCTGCCCTGGGTGGCGACCTGCTGGACGTCGGCGACCGAGCCGAGTGGGGCCTTGGCCACCGTTCCGACGGGCAGCTGGCGCAGCGCGGCGACCGACCGGAGCTGCGAGGGGTCGAGCTGCAGGAAGACGTCGACGTCGCCGACGTCGGGCAGGTTCACCCGGGTCACGGTCGAGCCGACGAGGGCCGAGCGGACCTCGCCCCCGACCTGCGCGGCCGTCAGGCCGAGTCCGATCGCCTTGTTCGGGTCGACCGTCACCTGGACCTCGGGCGTCGCCTTGGTCAGGTCGCTCTTCACGTCGCGCAGGTCGGGCCGGGCGCGGAGGGCGGTCGCGACCGCGTCCGACGCCTGCTGGACGGCCGCCGTGTCGGCCCCGCTGACGATGATGCTCAGGCCGTTCGAGCTGAATCCGGTGGCCTGCTGGACCCCGACGTCGTAGCCGACGTCCTTGAACGAGGCGAGCTCATCGCCCACCTTCGTCGTGTAGGCGTCGAGGTCGACGCTCGGGTCGAGCCGCAGCTCCATGATCGCGCTGTTGGCGGCGCGGCCGGTGAACGCCGCAGCGAGCGTCCCGAAGCCGGTGTCGCCCTCGCCGGGGACCGAGATCTGGACGAGCTGGACGTTCCGGTCGGCCCGGACGATCCGCTCCGCCTCGGCCGCCTTGGCCAGGACGGCGTCGGACGCAGTGCCCGACGGGGGGGCGATGGTGACCTGGAGGATCTTCTCCGAGCCCGTCGAGATGAACGTCGTCGGCAGCCGCGGCACGAGCGAGACCGAGCCGACGAAGAGGACCGTGGCCAGGGCGACGACGCCCAGCTTCGTCCATCGGTTGTGCAGGGCGAAGCGGATCGTCGGGGTGTACGCCCGGACCCAGATGGAGTTGCGCGGCTCCCCATCCTCGTCGACGACGGTGCTGACGCGGCCGATGAAGAGGTAGGCCAGGACCGGGACGACGGCGAGGGCGCAGAGCAGCGAGGCGAGCAGGGCGAAGGTCACGGTCAGGGCGAACGGCAGGAAGAACTGGCTGACGATGCCGCCGACGAAGCCGATCGGCAGGAAGACGGCCACGGTCGTGAGGGTCGAGCTCGTGATGGCCGCGGCGACCTCGCGCGGCCCGTTGAGGACGGCCGAGCGGCGGTCCTCGCCGAGGGCCCGGTGGCGGTAGATGTTCTCCAGGACGACGATCGCGTCGTCGACGACCCGGCCGACGGCGACCGCCAGGCCGCCCAGGGTCATGATGTTCAGGGTCACCCCCGTGACCTGCATGACGACGAGGGCGGTCAGGACGCTGAGGGGGATGCTCACCGCCGCGACGAGGGTCGAGCGGAGGCTGAACAGGAACAGGAAGATCGTGATGACGGCGAACAGGGCGCCCAGGCCGCCCTCGCGAAGCAGGCCGTCGCGCGACTCCTTGATGAACGTCGAGAGGTCCGAGACGGTCGCGACCTGGAGGTCCGGGTGGGCGGCGTGGACCGTGGCGAGCCTGGCCTGGACGGCGTCGGCGACGTCCACCGTGTTGGCGTTCGCGTTCTTGGTGACGGTGATCGTCAGGCTCGGTTGCCCGTTCGTCCGGGCGTAGCCGGTCGTGGGGATGCCGGCCAGGGCAACGGTGCCGAGATCGCCGATGGTCACCGGGACGGGAGCCGCCGCGCTCGGCAACGTACCGCCGGCCGCCGGGCTGCCGGCTGCCGCGCCGCTCGCGGTAGAACCGGGGGTGCCCGTGGCGCCGGCACCGGTCGTGCCCGTCGCGCCGCCCGTCGCGGCAGCGGGCCGCCGTGCGCCCACGACGAGCGCCCGGACCTGGTCGAGCGAGGCGACCCGGCCGACCGTCGAGACCGGGATCCGGTCCGTACCGACCTGGATCTGGCCGCTCGGCAACGTCAGGTTGTTCGCCTGGAGGACGCCCTGCACCTGGGCGACGGAGATGCCCGCCGCCGCGAGCTTGGCCGGCTCGAGCGTGACCACGAGGCGCTGCTGGAGGCCGCCGGTCAGGTCGGCCGAGGCCACCCCGTCGAGGCCCTGCAGCTCCGGCACGAGCTCCTTCGTGGCGACCTGCGCAGCGCTGGCGAGGCCGTCCTGGCCCGTCCCGGAGATGGAGGCGACGATGACCGGGGAGGCGTTGATGTCGAGCGACGAGACCTTGGGCGTCACGCCCTGGGGGAGGCTGAGCGCGTCGATGTTCTGCTGGATCGCCGCCCGCGTCTCCTTGACGTCGGAGCCGTAGTCGAACTGGGCGACGACGAGCGCGATCGAGTTGGCCGAGGTCGACTGCAGCCGCTGCAGGCGCGGGACGCTCGAGATCGCCCGCTCGATGGGCTTGGTGACCTGCTCAGCGACGTCGCTCGCCCCGGCGCCGGGGAGCGGGGCGATGACGGTGATGACCGGCAGCTGGATGTCGGGCAGCAGCTCCTGCTTGAGGTTCCCCCATGCCTGGATGCCACCGACGAAGAGGGCGACGGCGAGCAGGAGCGTGACGCTCCGCTTGGAGACGGCGAGATCGGTGATGCGGCTCACGGGGCGGGCTGCTCCTGCTGCTGGGACGCGCCGGGCTGCTGCGACGGGCCGGCCGTCACGGCGATGCGGGCGAGGATGCGGAAGGCGCGCCGGACGGCCGCCAGGTCGGCGTCGTCCAGCTGCTCGAGGAGGCGGCGGAGGTGCGCGACGTTGAGCTCCTGGAATCGCTCCACGAGCTCCACGCCCCGCGCCGTCGCCCCGACGAACGTCTGGCGGCGGTCCGCCGGGTCCTCGTGGCGCTCGGCGAGGCCGGCCTCCACGAGGCGATCGACGAGACCGCTCACGGTCGAGAGGGTGACCCCGAGCCGGCCGGCCAGCTCCGACATGTGGAGCGGGCCGCTGGAGGCGGCGAGATACAGCGTCTTGGCCTGGGGCATGCTGATGCCGATCCCGATGACCTCGGCGACATGGACGCGGGCCATCACCTGGAGGAGGCCGCGCAGCTCGTCGAGCGTCTCCTCGAGGATCCCCTGACTCCGTTGCGCGGCAGATTCGTTCGTCACGACCGAATGCTTCGGTGCCTCCGTAGTGTTGCTTCCCAACCATACATCGTCCGAGACGGCTCCGCGGATGGCCGCAGGCCTCGAGCGCGGCGGTCGGCTAAGGTTGGGCCCCGCCACGAGGAGGAGGGAGCGAATGACCACGACCGACGTCGGCCCGGGGGTGCCCGCGGAGCCGCTCTTCGCGGAGCCCGCGGCCGACCCGTCCCGGGAGGAGGCGCCGGCGATCGGCCCGGGCGTCGAGCCCGAACCTCGACCGGAACCGGTCGGCGGCGGACAGGCAGGCTCGCAGGAACCCACCGAGACCGTGCCCGCCGACGACCTCGAGCCCGAGGTGCTCGGCCGCGTCCACCCCTTCGCTTGAGCGGCGCCGGCCAGCCGAGCGCGACGCCGCGCCCCGTCGACCCGGCGGTCGCGCGCCGCTTCCTCGTCCTGCGCCACCTCCTCGCCCCACCGCGGGCGCTGCCGCCTGGCGCCGAGAGCGTCCTCGCCGTCGTCGACCGCCTGGGCTCGCTGCAGTTCGACCCGCTCGAGGTCGCCGGCCGCAACCACGACCTCGTGCTCCAGGCCCGCATCCGAGGCTACCGGCGACAGGACACCGACGAGCTGCTGTACGACCGCAGGCTGCTCTTCGAGGCCTACAACAAGGGGCTCTCGCTGCTCCCGACGCGCGAGCTACCCTGGTACCGCCACACCTGGGATCGCCACGCGGAGCGGCACGGGACGGGCGCCTTCGTCGAGCACCGCGAGGCGGTCGAGGTCATCCTCGCCCGCATCCGCGCGGACGGCCCACTGGCCTCGATCGACTTCGAGCGCGGCCGCCCGATCGACTGGTACTGGGGGCCGACGAGCCAGGTTCGCGCGCTCCTCGAGGCGCTCGCCGAGGCCGGCATCCTCGGCCTCGCCCGCCGCGAGGGCAATCGCCGCTACTACGACCTCCTGGAGCGGCTGCTGCCCGCCGACCTGCTGGCGGAGCGGATCCCCGAGCGGGAGCAGATCCTCCACCGGCTCCTGTCGCGGTTCCGGGCCCACGGCCTCCTCGCGGCGGGCGGCAGCTCGGAGATCTGGCTGGGGACGGCGCCGGCGCGGGCGGGGCGGGGCCGGCTGCCCGGTCCCGGCCGCGACGAGCTCCTGCCCGACCTCCTCGCCCGGGGCGAGCTGCTACCGGTCGCGGTGGGCGGCCTGCCGGCCGTCCGCTACCTGATCGCCGACGAGCTGCCGCTGCTCGCCCAGGCCGAACGCGAGATCGCGGCCGGGACGGCGCCCGGCGCCGTGAAAGCCGGCGTGACCTTCCTCGCCCCGCTCGACCCGCTGGCCTGGGACCGGTACCTGCTCCGGCGGCTGTTCGGCTTCGACTACGTCTGGGAGGTCTACGTCCCGGCGGAGCGGCGCCGCTGGGGCTACTACGTCCTGCCGCTCCTCTTCGGCGACCGCTTCGTCGGCCGGATCGAGCCGCGCATCGACCGCCGAACCGGCCAGGTCCGCGTCCTCGGCCTCTGGTGGGAGGCCGGCTTCGAGCCACTCGCCGTGCCCGGCTTCGTCGCGGCCTTCAGCGATGCACTGGCTGACTACCTCGCCTTCGCCGGCGCGTCGCGGGTCCGCCTGCCGCGGACGGCAGTCCTGCGACCCTTCGGCGCGGCCGTCCGGGCCGCCCTCGCGGACCGCCTCGAGCGGCCGCCCCGTCAGCGACCGACGCTGAAGAAGACGTTGCCGGGACCGGCGTAGGCCGGCCCCTCGCCCCACGCCGCGACCGTCCTGCCGCCGGCCGCGTCCAGCTCGAAGTAGTCGCCGTAGGGGAAGGTGAAGCCCGCCGCGGACTGGTACGGATAGCCGAGGTCCGCCGAGAGGACCGCCTCGCCGGACCACGTGGCGCCGCCGTCGGTGCTCCGGCGCAGATACACCCGGTACGCCCCGGTCCGGTCGTCCATCCAGGCCGCGTTGACGGTCCCCGCGGCGGCCCCGGCAAGGGCCGGGAAGGCCGCATTCGTGCCGGCCGGCGCGAGGCCGAGGTCCGTCGCCGCGGTCCAGGTCGAGCCGCCGTCGAAGGAGCGCCGGAGGTAGACCCGGCTCGGGCCGAAGTCGACGGTCGAGCGGTTCTCGAGCGCGTAGACCGTCCCGCCGGCGTCGGCGGCGACGGTCAGCTGGGCACCGTAGAAGGCCCAGCCGCAGCCGCTGCACGAGGTCGGGGCGCCGGAGACGTCGAGGAGCGTCGTGGCCCAGGTCCGGCCGCCGTCCCGGGAGCGCGTGACGTACAGGTTCACCGGGCCCTTGGCCCCACCGTTCTGGGTGTAGCCCGCCCAGCCGAACAGGACCGTCCCGTCGGGCAGGACCGTGCCGCCGGCCGGCAGCGACCAGCCGAGCTGGCGGCCGGCATCGGCCTGGACGTCGCTGAACGTCCGCCCGCCGTCATGGCTGACCGACACGTAGATCTTCTGGGCCGCGTTCCAGGCCACGTACACGTCGCTGCCGCGCACGGCGAGGATGTCCTTGTCGACGCTCCGCATCAGGGAATCGGCGATCGTCGTCGGCGTCCACGTAGCCCCACCGTCGGTGGAGCGCGTCACGCCGATCGAGCTCTTGAAGCCCACCAGGAAGGAGGCATAGACCGTCCGGCCGTCGGCCGGATCGACGACGACCTGGCTGTCGTAGCCGACGCGCCCCGGATCGAGCGCCCGGGGCGGGCCGAAGCTACCGCCGCCGTCGGTCGAGACCTGGACGAGGATGCGCTGGTCGCAGCCGCTCGGGTCGCCGCAGACGGTCGCGGCGCTGCCCGCCACGTCGTAGTGCTTCCAGACGACGTAGACGTGCCCGCTCGCGTCGGCCGCGACGGCGGGCTCCCAGTCGTCGCCGGCCGCGAAGCCGAGGCGGACCGGCGCCGCGAACGCCGGCGTCGGCCCCGCGGCCATCGAGCCGCCGAGCGCCGGGGCGGGCAGGCTCGCGGCCATGACGGCCAGGCTGGCCAGTGCGGCGGCCAGGGACAAGGGCATACGGCGTCGAGCCACGATGACCTCCTCCTCCGCCCGCCGCCGACGCTGCCCGGGCCGGCCGACGGGCCTCCGGCGCGAGCATAGGCCGCGGCTTTCGGGAGGGTCAACGCGCGGCTCGGGCGGGCGGTGCGGGGCGGCACACGACCCGCTGTGCCACGATGTCACGGTCCCCCACCGCAGATCGAAGGAGGAGCGATCATGGCCGCTGTCCGCCGAGCCGACGCAGCCTGGGACGGAGACCTGACGACGGGTGCCGGGCGCGTCACGGCGAGCTCCAGCCGCGCCTTCGCGGAGCTGCCCGTCAGCTGGGCCTCCCGTACGGAGGAGTCGCACGGCCGGACCAGCCCCGAGGAGCTCGTCGCCGCCGCCCACGCCAGCTGCTTCGCGATGGCCTTCTCGTCCGACCTCGCCAAGGCCGGCACACCGCCCGAGCACCTCGACGTGAGCGCGACCGTGACCTTCGACCGGGTCGACGGCAAGTGGACGGTCGTCTCGAGCGAGCTCGCCGTCCGGGGCCGCGTGCCGGGCATCGACGCCGCCCGCTTCCGGGAGGTCGCCGAGGGCGCCAAGGCCGGCTGCCCGATCTCGCGCGCCCTGCAGGGCAACGTCCGCCTCAGCGTCGAGGCGACCCTCGAGTCGTAGCCGCCGCCGGCTGCGGGCCCTGCTTGCAGCCCGGGGGCTCAATCAGGCAGGCTGAGGATCCGGCGCGGGTTTGTCTCGGTCATCTGGCGGATCGCCGCCTCGTCCACGCCCGCCTCGCGAAGGCGGGGCAGGAACGTCTCACCCAGGTAGCCGTAGCCGTGGCCCTCGTAGTGGCGCAGCTGCTGGTTGTGGCAGACATCGTGGCTGAGGAGGATCCGCTCGGCATGGCCGCGGGCGAGCAGCTCCAGGAGCAGGGCGACGAGGCGGGGCTCGCCCTTCCGCTCCATCGGCGTGAAGCTCATCCCCAGGAAGTCGAACTCGACGTTCGCCCCCCGCCGGATGAGCTCGAGGTGGTAGTCGAGCGAGGGATACGAGTCGGCGTGGCCGATGACGACCCGGCCGGGGTCGACGCCCTCGTCCGCCAGGATGGCGAGCTGGGCGAGGCCGACGTCGGACAGCACGGCGTGGGTCGTGACGGCCAGGCCGGTGGCCCGCGCGGCGCGGCCGACGGCCCGGAAGACCCGCTCCTCGAGCGCCGAGACCCACGGCTTGTCGGTCCCGATCTCGCCGAGGATGCCGGGCCGGACGCCGGTCCCGTCGACGCCCTCGGCCGCCTCGCGCACCAGCTGCGCCGCGAGCTCGTCCACGCTCCGCCGGTCGATCAGCGCCTCGGCCGGGTAGTAGGCGGCGCGGTACCAGCCGGCCCCCATCACGATCGGCAAGCCCGTCCGCTCGGACAGCCGCCGCAGCCAGGCCGGATCCCGCCCGATACCGGGAAGCGTCACGTCGACCAGGCACGTCCCGCCCTGCGCCTGGAAGACGGCCACCTCGGCGGCGATGACGTCCTCGTCCGGGGTCAGCTCCCAGTAGTCCCAGCGGTTCGGGATGTGCCAGAGGTAGCACAGGGTGTGCTCGTGGGGCAGGACGAAGCCGAGGCGCTCCGCCGGGAGGGGGCCGCGGACGGTCTGGACGTGGGCCATCCTCAGCGTCGCCGCCGGAGCAGGAAGCGGCAGGCGTCCTCGGCCGGATGCGGGTCGTGGGGGTCCATCTGGACGGTGACCGGGAGCTCGTCCAGGAGCGCCCGGACGATGCCCAGGTGGAGGTGGCAGACGAGGTCCGGCCGGGCCGGCGCCGCCTCGCGGAAGAGCGGCCCGGCGATCGTCAGCCGGGCCTCCCGGGCCCGCTCGTCGACGGGCTCCAGATCGAGCGCCTGGCCGAGCAGGCGGAGCGGGGCGAGGGCACCCATGACCCCGCCGTCACGCCCGTCGCTGCGCAGGTCCTGGATCGCGGCGCCATAGTCGGTGCCGACCTGCTCGACGAGGCCGAGGACGCGCTCCGGCCCGAGGCTGGCGGCCTCCAGGACGAGCAGGGCGAGAAGGGCCATCTGGCGTGGCGGGTGCGGCAGCCAGTGCGGCGAGTCCGTGTCGAGGGCGTAGAGGTGGGCGGGCTTGCCCCGTCGACCGCGGCGCACCGTCTGCCGGAGATAGCCGGTGGCCCGGAGCACCTCGAGGTGGGTCCGGGCGACCGCGCGGCTGATGCCCGAGGCGGCGGCGACGTCGCTCGCCGTGCGCGGCGTGGGATCGCGGTAGAACTCGACGAGGATCCGGCGCCGGGTGGGATCGCGGATTGCCTCGGCGAGCTGGTCGAAGCCCTCCTCCAGGGTCAGGCCCGCGGCGCTCCGGAGGGCGTGGTAGGCGGGAGCGGGTTCCTCGGCCGTCGGCCGGGCTGCCGGCCCAGGTTCTGTGCGTAACACCGCCGCATCGTACCAGCCGCCCCGCGGGGCGACCCACCCGGTCGGGTAGGCGCCGATTACCCCCGTTTGGATGCTCTTGACATGCCAACCGAGCGCGGTAGTCTCAGTCCCTCGATGCGTCGCCGGCGAGGTCCCCAGCTCGCCCCCCCCGAGAGCGGCCGGCCGGATCCCGCCTTCGTCGTCGTCGTCCCTACGACTGGCGGAGGTCAAGATGAGCATCCAGGCGAACCCGGAGATCGAGGCCCTCCTCAGCGAGCGACGCGACTTCCCACCGCCCCCGGCGTTCGCCGCGGCGTCGAACGCGAACGCCGAGCTGTACGAGCAGGCGGAGCGCGACTTCGAGGGCTTCTGGGCCGACCAGGCCGAGCGGCGGCTCTCCTGGGTCGAGCGGTGGCACACCGTCCTCGACTGGCAGCTGCCCTACGCCAAGTGGTTCGTCGGGGGTCGGCTCAACGCCGCCTACAACGCCGTCGACCGCCACGTCGAGCGCGGCCTCGGCAGCAAGGTCGCCTACTACTGGGAGGGCGAGCCGGGCGACACCCGGACCATCACCTACGCCGACCTCAAGCGGGAGGTCGACCGCTGCGCCAACGCGCTCCTGGAGCTCGGCGTCCGGACCGGCGACCGCGTCGGCATCTACCTGCCGATGATCCCGGAGCTGCCGATCGCCATGCTCGCCTGCGCCAAGATCGGCGCCCCGCACGTCGTCGTCTTCGGCGGCTTCAGCGCCGAGGCGCTCCAGGGCCGGATGGTCGACGCCGAGGCGAAGCTCCTCATCACCGCCGACGGCGGCAACCGGCGCGGCAAGGTCACCGATCTCAAGGCCAACGCCGACGCCGCCGTCGCCGGTGCCCCGACCATCGAGCACGTCCTCGTCGTCCGGCGGACCGGCCACGAGGTCCCGATGGCCGAAGGTCGCGACGTCTGGTGGCACGACATCGTCGAGCGCCAGCCGGACCACTGCGACCCGGTGCCGGTGGACTCGGAGCACCTGCTCTACCTGCTCCACACCTCGGGCACGACGGCCAAGCCCAAGGGCGTCATGCACACGACGGCGGGCTACCTGCTCGGCACCTCGACGACCCATCACTACGTCTTCGACATCAAGCCCGACGACGTCTACTGGTGCGCGGCCGACATCGGCTGGGTGACCGGCCACTCGTACATCGTCTACGGCCCGCTCATCAACGCGACGACCTCGATCATGTACGAGGGCGCCCCGGACTACCCGACGCCGGACCGCTGGTGGTCGATCGTCGAGAAGTACCGGGCGACCGTGCTGTACTGCGCCCCGACGGCGATCCGGGCCTTCATGAAGCACGGCGACGAGTGGCCAGCCAAGCACGACCTCTCCTCGCTCCGGCTGCTCGGCTCGGTCGGCGAGCCGATCAACCCCGAGGCCTGGCTGTGGTACCGGCGGGCGATCGGCGGCGACCGGACACCGGTCGTGGACACCTGGTGGCAGACCGAGACGGGCATGATCATGATCACCCCGCTGCCCGGCCTGACGACGCTCCGGCCCGGCTCGGCGACCCGGCCGTTCCCCGGCGTCGGGGCCAAGGTCGTCGACGCGATGGGCAAGGAGGTCGCCGCCGGCTCCGGTGGCGGCTACCTCTGCCTCTCCCGACCGTGGCCGGCCATGCTCCGCGGCGTCTACAAGGACCCCGAGCGCTACCAGCAGACGTACTGGAGCCGCTTCCCCGGGCTGTACTTCACCGGCGACGGCTGCAAGGTCGACGCCGACGGCTACTACTGGCTGCTCGGGCGGGTCGACGACGTCATGAACGTGGCCGGGCACCGGATCAGCACGATCGAGGTCGAGTCGGCCCTGGTCGACCATCCCTCGGTCGCCGAGGCGGCCGTCGTCGCCAAGAACGACCCGGTCAGCGGCCAGGCCATCTTCGCCTTCGTCATCCTCCGCTCCTCGGCGCAGCCGTCGGAGGAGCTGGCCGGCACGCTCCGCGAGCACGTCGCCCAGAAGATCGGGCCGATCGCCAAGCCCAAGCAGATCATGTTCACCCCGGAGCTCCCGAAGACCCGCTCGGGCAAGATCATGCGCCGGCTCCTGCGCGACATCGCCGAGCAGCGAGCCCTCGGCGACGTGACGACGCTCGCCGATGCGTCCATCGTCGAAACCATCCGCGAGCAGGCGCAGTCCAGCCAGGCCGAACAGCTCGTCTGAGCGACGGGCTCGGTGGGTCGACCGCCGCGCCCGGACGCGCGGCGGCGACCGGGATAGAAGGGAAAGGAGTCCAGGATGGCCCAAGCGCAGACCCTGCCGGGCGCCGCGGTGCGTCCGGCGAGCGAGACCGAGGCGGCCGCGCGGGCGGCGACGGCGGCCAAGGCCGACCCCGCCCCGCTCGGGCTGGCCGCGTTCGCCCTCACGACGTTCGTGCTGTCGATGACCAACGCCGGGCTGATCGGGGGCAGCTCCGTCCAGGTGGTCCTGGCCCTGGCCCTGGCCTACGGCGGGCTCGCCCAGCTGCTGGCCGGGATGTGGGAGTTCCGCAACGGGAACACGTTCGGAGCGACCGCCTTCAGCTCGTATGGCGCGTTCTGGCTCAGCTTCGCGGCGTTCGTCTTCCTGTTCGCGCCGGGCCTCAAGGCGGGCGATGCGGCGGGCGCGCTCGGCACGTACCTCCTCGCGTGGGGCATCTTCACGACCTACATGTGGGTCGCCACGCTGCGCCATGCCTGGCCGGTGATGGTGGTCTTCCTGCTCCTGGCGATCACCTTCTTCGTCCTCGCCGCCGGCGCGTACGGCTCGAGCGACTCGATCACCCACCTCGGCGGCTACCTCGGCATCCTCACCGCCATCGCCGCCTGGTACGCCTCCGCGTCGACGATCATCAACGAGGCCTTCAAGCGGGACGTGCTGCCGCACTAGCGCCTCGCACATCCCTCCGTCGGGACCGGGAGGCGCGGGGGCGCCTCCCGGTCCTTGCGCGTCCGCGGGGTGGTAGGCTGCCGCCGTGGACGACCGGGCCGGGCCGCCGCGGGCGGTCCGGGTGACGAGTTGGCGCTGGGAACCGGGTGACGAGGAGGGCCGTCGAGGGGTCCCCTGGCTCGGCGTCTTCTTCCTGCTGTTCGGGGGCCTGCTGCTGCTCCAGCAGTTCCTCCCCAACGCCGACCTCGCGGGCTCGGCCGTCGTCCTGGCCCTCGGCCTCGCCTTCCTGGTCGCGTACGCTACGGGACGCAACGTCCTTTCGCTCTACGCCGGCCTGATCCTCACCGCCCTCGGCCTGCCGGCCCTCCTGCAGGATGCGGGGTTCATCTCGGGTCCGGGCTGGGGGACGCTCTTCCTGGGCCTCGGCTTCCTGGTCGTGGCCGCGTTCCGGGCGAGCCGGCGCGGCGGCTGGGGCTGGCAGGCCATCTTCGGCGGGGTCCTCGTCCTCGTCGGCGGCAGTCAGGTCGCGGCCCACAGCCTGCCCGGCTTCCCCGACGTCGAGCGGCTCGTCTGGCCGGTCGTCCTGCTCGTGATCGGGGTCCTGCTCCTGGTCCGCAGTGGCGGGACGCGCCGGCGCTGGTACTGAGCGGCAGGCGCGGCGGTCGCGCCCCTGACCCGGGCCGCGTGATGGTCGCGCCCGCAGTGTTCCGGGCGGCCTGCGCCGCTAGGCGGCGGGGTCGACCTGACCCGGCGCGGGATCAGGCGCCACCTCCTCGAAGGTCGCGGCGGGCAGCAGGCCGCTGGACGACGCGGCGTCCGCCTCCCGCAGCCGGCCGGCCTCGTCGACCGCCAGCCCGAACAGCTCGACCATGGCCGGATCGAACTGCCGGCCCGCTTGGCGTCGCAGCTCGGCCCAGGCCGCCTCGACGGACAGCGCGCGACGGTAGACGCGGTCGGAGGTCATCGCGTTGAAGGCGTCGGCGACGGCGACGATGCGGGCGCCGACCGGGATCGCCTCGCCGACCAGACGGTCCGGGTAGCCCGCCCCGTCCCAGCGCTCGTGGTGGTGGCGGACGATCCGGGCGATGCCCGCCATCCCCGCCTGGACATCGAGGATCTGGGCGCCGATCTCGCTGTGGCGGCGCATCTCGGCCATCTCCTCGTCGGTCAGCCGGCCCGGCTTGAGGAGGATCCGGTCGGCGATCGCGATCTTGCCGACATCGTGGAGGTAGCCCCCGATGCGGATCGTCATCCGCTCCTCCGGATCGAGGCCCTGGAGCGTGGCCATCCGCTCGCTCAGCAGGCCGAGCTGCCGGCAGTGCTCCCCCGTCTCCTGGTGACGCGCCTCGATCGCCGTGGAGAGCGTCAGGGCGATCGAGTCGAGGATGGGGCTGACGACCCGGTAGCGGACGGCCTCGCGGCGCGTCTCGGCGGTCGCCATCGCGCTGCGGACCTCGCTCAGCAGCTCGCTCCCGGTGAACGGCTTGACGACCATCCCGCTGGCACCCTCGCGGAGGGCGCGGATCGCGTTCTCCAGCGTGCCGTGCCCGGTGACGACCACGATCGGGAGTTCGGCGTCTCGCCCGCGGAGCGCCTGGACGAAGGCGTGGCCGTCCATCAGCGGCATGTGGATGTCGGTCACGACCAGGTCGAAGGGGCGGGCGTCGAACAGGGCGAGGGCGGCCACCGGGTCGGGGGCGGCGCTCACCTCCCAGCCGGCGCGCCCCAGGAGACGAGCCTGGATCTGGAGGATGGCGGGCTCGTCGTCGACGCACAGGGCGCGCGGCCGTGGACTGCCCTGGGGCCGGAGGGAACTGGTCATGCGGCGGACTCCTGGGGGTCGAGGGCAGCGGGGACAGGCGCGGCCGATCGGTGGGCGCCGTCCGCCTCGTCGCCGGCCGATGGCGGCTCGACGGTCGGCGTGACGGAGGGCAGGTGCACGGTGAAGACGCTCCCCCGGCCGGGTTGGCTCTGCACCTCGATCGAGCCGCCGTGGCTCTCGACGATGCCGAGACTGACCGACAGGCCGAGGCCGGCCCCCGCGCCGACCTCGCGGGTCGTGAAGAACGGGACGAAGACGCGCTCCCGGATCTCGCGGGCCATCCCGACCCCGTCGTCGGCGACGGAGATGCTGACGAGGCCCGCGCCGCCGGCGGTCGAGACCGTCAGGGTCCCGCCCTGGGGCATGGCCTGGACCGCGTTGTGCAGCAGGTTGAGGAGGACCTGCTTGATGGCGTCGGGGTCGAGCTCGACCTCGGACAGGTCCGCGTAGCGCTCCTCGATGCGGACGCCGCCGCGCTCGACGTGGTAGCGCAGCAGCTCGATCGTCTCGCGGCTGAGGGCGTTGACGTCGGTGGGCATCCGGCGGGGCGGTCGCGGCCGGGCGAAGTCGAGCAGGGCACGGACGATGCGCCGGGCGCGGAGGGCCTCGTCGCGGACCGTCTCCAGGTCCCGCCGGTGCGGGTCGTCCGAAGGAAGGTCCTCCAGGACGAGCTCGACGAACCCCAGGATGCCCGTCAGCGGGTTGTTCACCTCGTGGGCGACCGCGGCGGCCAGCTCGCCGACGGCGCTGAGCTTGGACGCCTGGACGAGCTGGTGCTGGACGCGCTGCGTCTCCTCGAGCTGGGCCCGGGCCCGGGCCAGGAGGGCCCGGTTGTCGAGGGCGACCGCGAGCTGGCTCGCGGCCAGCCGGGCGAGGTCGACGAAACCGGGCTCGAGGACACGCTCGTGGTCGGGGTCGATGAGGTGGAGCGCGCCGAGGCAGACTCCCTCGTGATCCATCAGAGGCAGGGTCAGCGTGGCCGTCGGCTCCGCGCCAGCCGGGGCCAGGTGTCGGCCCTGGTTGATGACGCCGGGCATCGAGAAGGGCCCGGACCGTCGGGTGACCCGGGGCCGCGGGTCGTCGAGGAGCCGCCGATGCTCGGGCGGCAGGGCCGCGCGGTGCAGCTCTGCGGGCGCGCCGGGCGGGGCCGACCCGGCGATGACGCGGAACGTGTCGCCCTGGTCCAGGCGGGTGACGAAGCCGACGATGCCGTCCCGGGCCAGCGCGTCGACGATGGCCTGGGTCCCCCAGCCGTTGGTTCGGCTCAGGGCAAGCTGCTCGCTCGCGGCGAGGACGCGGGCCAGCTCGTCGGCCCGGCGGCGCTGCTCCGCCTCGGCGCGATCCATCCGCGCCAAGGCCGCCTCGCTGCTCGCCCGGGCCTGGCGGACGGCGACCAGCAGTACGCTCTGGCGGACGATGGCCAGCCCGACGGTCGCCGCCACCGCTCCCCGGATCAGGAGGTTGTCCGGCCGGGCCACGTCGGCGCCGTAGGTGACGAGGAGCAGCACGCTCACCCCGACGGCGGCCAGGGGCAGGACGTTGATGAGCCGGCCGGCCCAGCGGATGTACGCCTCGCCGCGGTCCAGCCGCTCCGACCACGTCGCGCCGCCGACGCCCACGACCAGCATGGCCGCGGCGTACAGCAGGTCGGAGCCGCTGACGCCCGCCGATCCAGCGCCGGCCGCGCGCTGCATCCAGTCGAGGAAGGTGACGCCGAGCAGGCCCGTCCCGGCCAGGATGGCAAACGCGCCGCGAGGGACGAGCTCGACCCGGGTCGCCAGGGCCGTGACGAGGCCGGCGCCGGTCGTGCCCAGGAAGAAGAGCGGGTAGTAGGCCAGCAGGAGCGCGCTGATCCCGGTCGACGGCCGCGCGCCCTCGGTGGCCGCGATGAGGAGCGCGGCGATGGCAGCGAAGACCATGCCGGCGTCAAGGTACAGGGCGAACTCCTCGCCTCGGCTGATGCGCCCCACGACCGCCGAGCGGATGACCGCCGCGATGGGCAGGGCGGCCGCCAGGTAGGCGACGTCGGCCGGTCCGGGGGTCCCCCCGACGCCCGCAGCGAGGTCGGTCCCGCGAAGGAGCTCCCCGAGCGTCGCGCAGCCGAGGGCCGCCGCCACCAGGCCACGGGTCCGTCGCTCACGGCCGGTCGTATCCCGCGCGCCGAGCAGTGTCGACCCCAGTGCCACGGCCGCGGCCACGATCCACATCGCGGTCCGCCAGGCTCGCCACTCGCCACCGGCATCCACAAGCGCCGCGACGGCGAGAAGCCCCACGACGACGCCGCCGGCGAGGGTCAGCCGACCGGCGGGGGTGCCCGCGGCGCGGAGCGTCGCGACTCGCCAGCGGTGGGCACGCACGGACGCGATGGCGGGGCCGATCATGGCGTGAACCCTAGGCCGCGGGCCGCCCCCGCGACCATCACCCGGATCGGTGATCGGCTGCTGCGGCGTCTGCCGTAGGTGCGGGGTCGCGGCGGGCAGGCCATCGCCCCAGGCGGCCCGCGGCCGGGTCCCCCGGCTCGATCGCCCGCGGCGCCGGCCGCTCCGCAGCGGGGCGCGGCGGAGGCGCCTCGGTCAGTCCAGCACGGCCTCAACGGCGGCCGCGATGCCCGCTGCGATGGCATCGAGCTCCGCCTCGCTCACCACGAACGGCGGGCCGACGAGGAGCAGGTCGCCGTTCACCCCGTCGGCGTTGCCGGTGCCCGAGTAGAGGAGCAGGCCGCGTTCGCGGGCGGCCCGCAGGACGCGCTCCGTGCGCCGCTCCGCGCGGGGGAACGGCGCCCGCGTCGCCCGGTCTGCCACGAGCTCCAGGCCGACGAGCAGCCCCAGGCCCCGGATCTGCCCGACGTTCGGATGCCCGCCCAGCCGCTCCTCGAGCAGGCTGCGCAGCCGCTCCCCCTTCGCCGCCGACGCTGCGACGAGCGACTCCGCCTCGAGGATCCGCAGGACCTCGCGGGCGGCGGCCGCCCCGACGCCGGAGTGCGAGTAGGTGAAGCCGTGGACGAAGCCGCTCCCGGCGATCGTCTCGTAGACCGCGCCGCTGGCGGCCGCGAAGCCGAACGGGAAGTAGCCCCCGGTGGCGCCCTTGGCGGCCACGAGCACGTCCGGCCGGAGGCGCCAGTGGTCGGAGGCGAACCAGCGCCCCGTGCGCCCGAAGCCGGTCATCACCTCGTCGGCCACGACGAGGACGCCGTGGCGGCGGCAGACCTCCGCGATCGCCGGCCAGTAGCCGTCGGGCGGGACGGCCGCGGCGAGCGTCGCCCCGACGATCGGTTCGGCGACGAACGCGGCCACGGTCCCCGGGCCGCTCGCGAGGATGGCCGCCTCCAGCTCCGACGCGAGCGCGGCCGCGTCCCCCAGCGCATGAGCGGCCGCCTCGCCGGCCCGGTACGGGTAGGCCGCGCTGACGTGGCCGAACCGGCCGAGCCAGGGCTCGTACGGCCGGCGGAGCGGGGCGCGGCCGGACAGGTCGAGCGCGCCCAGCGTGTTGCCGTGGTAGCTCCCCCAGCGGCCGATGACGACGGTCCGGTCCGCCTCGCCGCGCGCGAGGTGGTAGGCCCGGGCGAGCTTCAACGCAGTCTCGATGGCCTCCGAGCCGCCACTGACGGGGTAGATGGCCGGCTCGTCGAGCGGCAGGTACGGCCCGACCTCGCGGGCGTACGCCTCGAGTGGCTCCGTCGTGAAGACCGAGCCGTGGACGTAGGCGACCTGCTCGGCCTGACGTCGCTCGGCCTCGACCACCGACCGCCGCCCGTGCCCGACGTTGACGACGATCGCCCCGCCGGCGGCGTCGAGGTAGGCGCGGCCTTCGGCATCCCAGATCGTGCAGCCGTGGGCGCGGACGGCCAGCGGCAGGTCGCGGTCGAGGGCGCGGCGGAAGACGCGGCCGGTGGCCGGTCGGACGGCAGGAGTGGTCATGGCTCGATCGTAGCAGCCGCGGCAGGGCCGCCGAAGGCCCGGGCGGGTCAGCGCCGCGGCTGCCTCGCGTCGTCCATCCGCGCCCGCGGCGGGGGCGACGTTCGACCCGCCCCGGACGCGCGACCGGCCGGGCGTGCTGCCCGGCCGGTCGGTCGCTGCGGGATCAGCCAGGGGTCAGACCCGGCCCCTCGGGACGGTCAGCCAGTAGGTCTTGTTGAAGACGATCTTGCCGAGGTGCCAGAGCTGGTTCGGCTTCGGCGGCCGCGGCGGGTGCTCGTAGTCGAACTGCAGGAGCGTGCCCTTGCCGTCGCCGATCTCGAAGAAGCACATCACCTTGCCGGTGTACGAGCCCTCCTTGGCGTGCGGCTCCCGGCCGAGGACGGCCGCGGCGATCCGCTCGGCGACGATGGGCGCCTCGAAGTGCGCCGTCGAGCCGGCCTTGGAGAGGGGCAGGTCGGTCGCGTCGCCAAGGGCGTAGACGTTCGGGTACCGCTCGATCTGCTCGTCCGGCGTGTTCGGCGCGGCGAGATGCTTGACCTGGAGGGTGTGGCGGTCGGTCGGCAGCCAGCCGGACGGGGGCGCCAGGCCGGCATCGATGACCACCTGGGCGCCCTTGTGGGGCGGGACCAGGATGAGCAGGTCGTAGGGGAGCTCCTCGCCCTCGAGGCTGTTCACCGTCTTGTGCTCGGCGTCGATGGTCTCGACGTTGAAGAACGTGTGGACCTCGATGCCCTTCTGCTCGAAGTAGGGCGTCGCCATCTCGCTGACGGTCTCGATGGTGAAGACTCGGCCGATCGGCGAGCAGAAGTGGAGCTCGGTCTTGTCGCGCAGGCCGCGCTCACGGAGCTCGGACTCGACGAGGAAGGCGACCTCGAGCGGGGCCGGTGGACACTTGTAGGGCATGCCGGCGATGCCGATGACGAGCTTGCCGCCCTTGAAGTCGTCGAGCGCGGCGCGCAGGCGGGCGGCTGCCTCGGCGGTATAGAAGTGGTGGGCCTCGGTGTCGAAGTGCTCGATCAGCTCGGGCAGGATCCGCGAGCCGGTCGCCAGGACGAGGTGGTCGTACGGCAGGCGCATCCCGTCAGCGAGCTCGACGAGGCGGCCGGCGGCGTCGATCCGCTCGATCTGACCGACGACGAGCTCGACCTCCTTGTCGAGCAGCCGGCGCTCCGGCCGCTCCAGATTCTTGGCCCGCTCGCCGCCCATCGCGATGTACATGAAGCCCGGCTGGTAGGTGTGGTGGCCGGTCAGGTCCACGACCGTGACGACGGCCTCGCCGCGGGCGATCTGGCGGCGGAGCTTGCGGGCGATGAGGTTCGCGGCCAGCGTCCCGCCGACCCCCCCGCCCAGCACCAGGATGCGCTGCATCTGACTGTCCTTCCGTCCGTTCGAGCTAGCGCAGCTTCTCGACGACGATCTCGTCGTAGCCGTCGCGGTCGAAGACGCCGACGAAGCGGTGGCCCGCCTTCTCGACCCACTTGGGGATGTCGGTCTTGGAGCCGCGGTCCGCCGACCAGACGGCGATGACGTCGCCGACCTGGCCCTCGCGGATGGCGCGGATGAGCTCCATCAGCGGGCCGGGGCAGAACGAGCCGCGGGCATCGACGGTGCGGGTGATGGGAGGCGTGGCGGTATCGGTCACGGGAGGGTCCTTTCGGAGTGGGGGCGGGCGGCGCGGGGCCGCCCGCCGTCGGCGTTCAGATGAAGAGCGGCGACGAGCCTTCCTGCATCAGGCCGATGACGGTGGCGGCGCCGACCGGCTCGCCCATCCCGTCGATGAGGTCCTCGCGCTTGAGGCCGAACATGTCCATCGTCATCTGGCAGGGCATGAACTCGACGCCCATGAGCTGGGCGGCCTCGAGCAGCTCCTTGGGGCTGGCGACGTTGTATTGCTTGGCCAGCTTGCCCATCATCCAGGGGCCCATGCCCAGGAAGTTCATCTTCGAGAGCTTCCGGTGGCTGATGCCCGGCCGCTGCATGAAGGACATCATCTTCTGCATCCAGTTGTCGCCGGTGATGCGTTTCGAGTCCTTGACGAAGACCTGGAGACCCCAGAAGGTCACGAAGACGCGGCACGTGGCGCCCATCGCCCCGGCCGTCGAGGCCAGGATCATCGTCGCCCAGACCTTTTCCAGGTCGCCGCTGTAGTCGATGATCAGGATGTCGTGGAGTTGCGGCTCGGCCGCGGGGGCGGCCGGCTCGGGAGCGGCCTCGGGCGCCACCGGGGTGGTCAGCTCGGGCTCAGCGATCGCGGTCATCTCGGTCCCCTTACTTGTGGCGGAGGACGAAGCGGTAGACGCCGCCCTCGACGCCCGACTCGACCATCGTGTTGCCGGTCGACTTGGCCCAGGCCTCGAAGTCCTTGGTCGAGCCCGGGTCGGTGGCGAGGACCTCGATCAGCTGCCCGGCCCCGACGTTCTTCATCGCCTGGGCGGTGCGCACGATCGGCAGCGGGCAGGAGAGTCCCCGCGCGTCGACGTGGGCCGTGATCTCGAGCGTGCTCATGGTCGTTCCTTTCCCCTCCGGCCTCGCGGCCGGGTCGGTCTCAGATGAAGAGCAGCTGGCCGTCGCCCGCGGCGAGGTAGAAGGCGGTCACGCCCTCGACGCCGTCGACGAGCGAGTCGAGGTCCGCTTCCTCGAGCCCGAGCACGTCCATCGACAGCGAGCAGGCCTGGATGTCGACCTCGCCGAGCTCCTTGGCCTGCCGGAGCGTCTCGGCCCAGCTCGCCTGCCCGGCAGCCCGGAGCGCGTCCATGCGGGCCTTGCCCTCGACGCCGGCCTCCGGGACCGCCCCGTGGTCCGCCTCGATGCGGTCCTTGCGGAACGCGTCGAGAGCCCAGTACTGGAGGAACAGGTGGACGGGCCGGCCGAGGGCGGCGGCGCCGGCGGTCATCACCGCGGCGGCCTGCAGCTTGTCGTCCGTGCCCGAGAACAGGACCAGGGAGAGATCTTCGCTCACAGCTACCTCGCGCTCACTTCGCTGGGGACCGTGGTTGCGGGACGCTGTTCCGGCAGAGCGGGGCCCGCCGCGGCAGCCGACAGGTCGGCCATCCGGGCCAGGCGCCGCATCAGGACGCGCCGCATCAGATCGCAGGCGGCCAGGATCTGCGGATCGGTCAGGCGATAACGGACCTCTCGCCCGTCCCGCTCGGCCTCGACCACGCCGGCGGCTCGCATCACCGCGAGGTGCTGCGAGACGTTGGGCTGGCTGATGCCGATCTCCTCGGCCAGTCGGCTGACCTCACATGGGCCGTCGGCCAGGCGATGGATGATCTCGAGCCGACGCGGGCTGGCGAGGGTCTTCAGGACCTCGGCCTGGAGGGAGAAGATCTCGTCCATGTGCAGCAGCATCGCCATATGCGCAGTTGCGCATCAGTTCCGACTGTCCTTCCGGGTGGGGCCGCTCGGCCCACACGGCCTGGGCCATTCGGCCCGCTCCCCACTGGATCGACGCGGCGGCGTCCGCCGGTCGCGCCCCGAATCAGCAGATGCGAGGGAGCTGCTCCCCGACGAGCATGTCGACGATGCGCTCGGCCCCGACGAGGGTCCGCATCGTGACCATGCCGGGATGGTCGGCCACGACGCGCCCGATGACGACGGCGCCCTCGCCCTCGGGCAGCGAGCGCATCGCGGCGACGACCGCCTCGGCCGACGCCGCCGGCACGATCGCGACGCACTTGCCCTCGTTGGCGACGTGGAGCGGGTCCAGGCCGAGCATCTCGCAGGCCGCCCGGACGGGACCCGGGATGGGGATGGCCGCGTCCTCCAGGACGATCCCGACACCGGACGCGGCCGCGATCTCGTTGACGGCGGAAGCCAGCCCGCCGCGGGTCGGGTCCCGCAGGACGTGGGCGTCCGGACAGGCGGCCAGGACGGCGGCCGCGAGCCGGTGCAACGGCTGCGTGTCCGAGGCGATCTCGGCCTCGAATTCGAGCCCCTCGCGGACGCTCATGATGGCGATCCCGTGGAGGCCGATGGGTCCGGAGAGGACCACCGCGTCGCCGGATCGGGCACGGTCCGCCCCGAGGGACACGCCCTCGCCCAGCAGGCCGATGCCCGCCGTGTTGACGAACAGCTGGTCCGCCGCGCCCCGGCCCACCACCTTCGTGTCTCCGGTGACCACGGGCACGCCCGCGGCCGCGGCCGCGCGGGCGACCGAGGCCGTCACGGTCCGCAGCTCCTCGAACGGCAGGCCCTCCTCGATGACGTAGGCGAGCGAGAGGGCGACCGGTCGGGCGCCCATCATCGCCAGATCGTTGATCGTCCCGTTGACCGCCAGCTCGCCGATGTCGCCGCCCGGGAAGGCGAGCGGCGAGACGACGAACGAGTCGGTGGTGAAAGCGAGGCGCTGGCCGTCGACCTCGACCACCGCGGCGTCGTTCAGGGGACCGCCGGGCGCTGCCGGCGCGAGGGCCGGCCCGAGCACGTCGCGGTACAGCGCCGCCGAGAGCTGGCCGCCGGAGCCGTGACCGAGCAGCACCCGCTCGGTCTCGGGGATCGGCGCCGCGCAGGCCGCCGCGAGCGGGTCGAGGGTCGCCCGGAGCGGGTCGCCGAGGGGCCGCTCGCTCATCGCGTCGCGCCCGTCGCGGTCCCGACCGTCGGCGACCCGCCGGGCAGGGGCGCGACCTGGAGCAGCGGCTGGGCCGCCGAGACGAGCCCGCGCCCGGCGGCGTGGAAGGCGGCGCAGGTCCCCTCGGACGAGACCATCGGCGCGCCGAGCGGCCGCTGCGGCGAGCAGAGCGTCCCGTAGGCCGTGCACTCGAGGGGCGTCCTGGTGCCCTGCAGGATCTCCCCGGCGATGCAGGCCGGGTGCTCGAGGACATGGATCTCGCCGACGTCGAAGCGGGCCTCGGCGTCGAACGTCTCGAACTCCGGCTTTAGCCGGTAGCCCGAGCCGGGGATGGGCCCGATGCCGCGCCAGGTCCGGTCGCCGACATCGAAGACCCGGAAGACCGTCTCCTGGGCCGCCCGGTTGCCCTCCCGCCGGACCGCCCGAGCGTACTGGTTCTCGACCTCCGCCCGACCCTCCTCGAGCTGCCGGATCGCCATCAGGATCCCCTCCAGCAGGTCGAGCGGCTCGAAGCCGGTCACCACGATCGGGACGTGGTAGCGGGCGGCGATCGGCTCGTACTCCGTCCAGCCCATCACCGCGCAGACGTGGCCCGCCGCGAGGAACGCCTGGACCTGGTTGGCCGGCGAGTCGAGGATGGCGGTCATCGCCGGCGGCACCAGGACGTGCGAGACGAGGACGCTGAAGTTCGTCAGCCCGAGCTGGCGGGCCTGCCAGACGGCCATCGCGTTGGCGGGTGCGGTCGTCTCGAAGCCGATGGCGAAGAAGACGACCTGCCGGTCCCGGTTGGCGGCGGCCAGGCGGACCGCATCGAGCGGCGAGTAGACGATCCGGACGTCCGCCCCCCGTGCCTTGAGGGCGAGCAGGTCCGTCGAGGAGCCGGGGACCCGCAGCATGTCGCCGTAGCTGGTGAAGATGACGTCCGGCCGGGCGGCGATCGCGAGGGCCTTGTCGACCTGCTCCAGCGGCGTCACGCAGACCGGGCAGCCGGGGCCGTGGATGAGGCGCACGCCGTCGGGCAGCGACTCGTCGATGCCCTGCTTGACCAGGGTGTGGGTCTGCCCGCCGCAGACCTCCATGATCGCCCAGGGGCGGGTCGTGACGCGCGCGATCTCGGCGACGAGCCGCCGGGCGACGCTCGCGTTGCGGTACTCGTCGACGTACTTCACGACGAGGCGCCCGGGGCGACCGCGGGGCCGTGCAGGGCGGCATCGTCGGCGACCGCCGGCGCGTCCATCCCCGGTCCCATCGTCGCCAGCTCCTGCTGGACGAGGTCGCCCATCATCTCCAGCATCTCGAGCGTCCGGAGGGCCTCCTCTTCGTCGACCCGGCTGATCGCGAAGCCGACGTGGACGACGACGTAGTCGCCCAGGCCCACCTCCGGCGTGTAGGCCAGGCAGGCCTCCTTGCGCACGCCGCCGAAGTCGACGCGGCCCATCCGGAGCGGACCGTCATCGCGGATCTCGACCACCTTGCCGGGGATGCCCAGGCACATGCCGCTGCCCTCCTCGCGTCAGGACGCCAGACGCGCCGCTGCGACGGCCGCCTGTCCGAAGCTGATCCCGCCGTCGTTGGCCGGGACCGCCCGATTGAGATGGACCTCGAGGCCGTCCCGGCCGAGACGCCGGGCGAGGGTCGAGGCGAGCCACTGGTTCTGGAAGACGCCGCCCGAGAGGCAGACGGCGCGCAGGCCGGTGTCCGCGGCCACCGCTCCGACGAGCTCGCGGGTGGCCGCGACCATCGTCTCCTGGAAGCGCGCGGCGAGCCGGGCCGGGGCGACGCCGTCGGCGAGGCCGGCCAGGAGGGTCCGCAGGATCGGCCGTGGATCCAGGACGAGGAGGCCGTCACGCCGGACGAGGCGGTACGGCAGCGGCGCGTGCGGGCCCGGCTCGGCGAGCAACTCGAGCTCGATGGCGGCCTGCGCCTCGTATTCGGCCACGTCGCGGATCCGGAGCAGCGCCGCGGCCGCGTCGAACAGCCGGCCGGCCGACGAGGCGAGCGGCGCGTTGAGGCCGCGGGCCACCTGGACCCGGACGACCTCGACCTCGCGCGGGTCGAGCCGAGCCAGGAAGGGGGTCGCGAGCTCGGGCGGCAGCCAGGACTCCATGGCCCCACCATCCTCGGCGCCGAACAGGAAACCCAGAGCCATCCGGTACGGTTTCCTGACGGCCATCGCGCCCCCCGGCAGGGGGGCCAGCCCGAACCGCGCGACGCGCCGGTAGCCGGCCAGGTCGGCCACCAGCAGCTCGCCGCCCCAGAAGGTCCCGTCGTCGCCCATCCCCAGGCCGTCGTAGGCGACGCCGATGAACGGGTCGCGCAGGCCGGCTTCCGCGGCCGCCGAGACGACATGGGCGTGGTGGTGCTGGACGCCGATCCGCCGGTCGGGCGGGAAGTGGGCGACCGCGTACTGGGTCGAGAGGTAGGCCGGGTGCAGGTCATGGGCGACGACCATCGGCTCGAGGGCGAGCAGCCGCTCGAGGTGGGCGAGGTTGTGCTCGAAGGCGCGGTGGGTCAGGAGGTCCTCGAGGTCGCCGGTGTGCGGCGCGACGTGGGCCCGCCCCTCCCGGGCGAGGGTGAAGGTGTGCTTGAGCTCGGCCCCGACGGCGAGCAGCGGCACGGGGCTCGGGACGGGCAGGGGGAGCGGCTCGGGGGCGTAGCCGCGGGCCCGCCGGACGATCGACTCCCGGCCCCCGACCGCCCGCGTCACCGAGTCGTCGTAGCGTGCGCGGATCTCGCGGTCGTGCTGCAGGAACGCGTCGGCCAGGCCGCCGAGCCGCTCGAGCGCCTCCGCGTCGTCGGTCGCCAGGGGCTCGTCGGCGACGTTGCCGCTGGTCAGGACGATGGGCCGGCCGAACCCCTCGAGGAGCAGGTGGTGGAGCGGGGTGTACGGCAGGAAGAGCCCGATGCGGCGGTCCACGCGGCCCCCGCCCGACGCCTCTGCCGGGGCTGACGGGGCGGTCGTCTCGCCGGCCGCGGCGGCGACGACCGAGTCGGCGAGGGCGGGCGTCGCGTCCGGCCGGCGGTCGAGCAGCACGATCGGCCGGGCCGGTGAGCTGAGCAGCCGCGCCTCCAGGGCCGAGACGCGGGCCTGCCGCCGCGCCGCCGCGAGGTCGCGGACCATCACCGCGAACGGCTTCGCCCAGCGCTGCTTGCGGTCCCGGAGGCGGTCGACGGCGGCGCGGTCGGTCGCGTCGCAGGCGAGGTGATACCCGCCGAGGCCCTTGATCGCGACGATCCGGCCGGCGCGGAGATCGGCCAGGGCGGCCTGCAGGGCGTCCTCGCCGGAGGCGCGGGCTGCGGCGTCGCCGGGCCGGCGATAGGCGAGCCGGGGGCCGCAGCGGGGGCAGGCGACGGGCTCGGCGTGGAAGCGCCGGTCGGCCGGGTCGCCGTACTCGCGCCCACAGTCGCCGCAGAGCGGGAAGTCCCGCATGGAGGTCCGCGCCCGGTCGTAGGGCAGGTCCTCGATGATCGTCGCCCGCGGTCCGCAGTTCGTGCAGTTGATGAAGGGGTAGCGGTAGCGGCGGTCGGCCGGGTCGGCCAGCTCGCGGAGGCAGGCGTCGCACGTCGCGATGTCGGGCGGGAAGAGTCGCCCCGCGGTCGTCCCCGCCTCGCTCTCCTCGATGACGACGCCGCTGCCCGGAGCGGGCCAGTCGGCGGCGGCGAGCTCGAGCGCGGCCACGGCCTCGACGCGCGCCCGCGGCGGCGCGTCCGCCACGAGCCGTCGTTCCAGGGCAGCCAGCGCCGGAGAGGGCCCAGCCACCTCGACCTCGACCTCGCCCGCCCGGTTGCGGACGCGGCCGTCCAGGCCGAGCTCGCTGGCGAGTCGCCAGACGAACGGCCGGAAGCCGACGCCCTGGACGACGCCGGTCACGAGGAGCCGGCGGCCGAGTCGCTCGCCCGGCCCGGTCCCCGGCTGCCTCGCGGGTGGCGCGGAGGCGTGCTCGACGGCGGCGTCGAGTGCCGGCCCGGTCGGGTCGGCCGAGGGTCGGGAGCGGGACGCCATCAGGGCAGCTCGATCTCGACCTGCTCGTCGAGGACCGCCGAGAGGGAGGCTCCGCCACAGCTCGGGCAAGCGGCGTCGACCTCGGCGGCCTGGAAGGCCGAGCCGCAGCCGACGCAGAGGTGTTGCACCGGAAGATGGACGATCGGCACACCGTCCGCACCGGCGCCCGGCAGCTCGGCCGCCAGGTACGTCCGGAGCGAGGCGTCGAACTCGGCGGCGCCGTGGTGGCCGCCGCGGACCAGCAGCCGGACGTCCGCCGGGTCCAGGCCGCGTTCCCGGAGCGTCGCGGCCACCGCCCGCGCCAGCCCTGCCTCGTGCATCAGGCGGCCAGGTCCCAGAGCGCGCGGCGGGCGAGGGCGACCGCCTCCGGCAGGGCCGCGGCGACGGCGGCGCTCGGCTCGAGGCCGATCTCGATGCTCGCCGGCTGCACGCCGACCAGGGCGACCCGCTCGGGGAGCGTCCCGGCCAGGCGGGCCGCGCCGAGCAGGTCCGAGACACCTACCTGGTGCGGCGAGACGTGGTGGGCCAGGGCCCCGTGCAGGGCGTCGCCCTCCAGCAGGGCGATCGAGCCCGCCGGCCGGCGGAGGTCCACCGCGTCGATGAGCAGGACCGCCCGGGCGTCCTCGATGCGCGGCAGGAGGTCGAGCCCGAGCGTCCCCCCGTCCACCACCTCCGTCCCGGGCGGCAGGGCGCCGCCCGCCTCGCCCGCCTCCGCGGCGAGCGTCCGCGCGACGAGGACGCCGAGGCCCTCGTCGCGCAGCAGGATGTTGCCGATGCCGAGGGCCAGCAACGGCCCGTCGGCTCGGCTCACCGCGAGATCTCCTGGATGTGGATGCCGCCGTCACGGGCGTGGTCGATGTCGCGCCGGGTGACGAACTTGAAGCCGCTGAAGATGCTCGACATCAGTCCGCTCTTCTCCCAGTGGTCGACCAGAAGCGCGCTGTAGACGTGGTGGATCATGAAGGCAAGGATGGCCCACATGAGGAGGTGGTGCACGACCCGGACGGTCCCGATCCCGAGCATCGCCGGAAGCCAGCCGAACAACGAGGCGGCGAGGCCGCCGTGGACGCCCTCGAGGGCGAAGCCGGTCAGAGTCTGCAGCAGGAACAGGAAGAACACCACCAGGTAGGTGCCGGCGGCCAGGGCGTTGTGGCCGAGGATGGCTGGCAACTCGCGGCGGAGGAACAGGTACCAGCCGGTCTGGCGGCCGAACTCGGCGAGGTGGCGACGGTTGGTGGGGATGAAGGCCCGCCAGTTCGCGAACTGGTTGCCGGCGAAGAGCCAGTACGTGCGCAGGACGCCGGAGGCCAGGAAGGTGAACGCCGCCAGCATGTGGATGAAGCGGACGGTGTTCATCATGAACGGGGTCGCCGGCAGGAGGAACGGGTCCGCGATGTAGCCGCCCGTGACCGAGAGCAGGAGGACCGTCGCGACGGTCACCCAGTGGGTGACCCGGACGGGCACCTCCCAGACGTAGACCCGGACGCGCTGGCAGGGCAGCAGCTCGCTGAGCGGCTCGCACTCCTCCTCGGTCAGGCCGGACAGGCCGACCCGCGAGGGCTCGAGCGGCTCGATCGGGCGCCGGCCCGGCATCGGCTCGCTGATGGTCGTCATCGTCGCGGCCTCCTAGACGACCCGGATCTCGACGGAGCTGCCGGCGTCCGGGTCGTAGACGTGCACGGCACAGGCCATGCACGGGTCGAACGAGTGGACGGTCCGCAGGACCTCGACCGGCTTGGTCGGGTCGGCGATGGGCGTTCCGACGAGCGCCTCCTCCCAGGCGCCCCGCCGGCCCTTCGCGTCCCGCGGCGAGCCGTTCCAGGTGCTCGGCACGACGAGCTGGTAGTTGTGGATCTTCTCGTCGTCGATGACGATCCAGTGGCCCAGCGCGCCCCGCGGCGCCTCCTCCATCCCCCAGCCCTCGGCGTGCGTCGGCCACGAGCTCGGGTCCCACTTCGAGACGTCGGCCACGGCGAGGTCGCCGGTCGCCAGGTTCTGCTCGAGCTGGGTCAGCCAGGTGCCGAGGCGGGCCGCGATCAGCTGCGTCTCGACCGCCCGGGCGGCGATCCGGCCGAGCGTGCTGAAGAGGGCCTCGGGACCGACCTTGAGCGTCGAGAGGACGCCGTCGACAGCCGCCTTGACGTCCTTGTGGCCCGAGGCATACGCGACGAGCATCCGGGCCAGCGGCCCGACCTCCATCGGCTGGTCCTCGTAGCGGGGGGCCTTCAGCCAGCTGTACTTGTCGCTGTCGATGTGGTCGAAGGGCGGGGTCGGCCCGCTGTACTTCGGGTTCGTCTCGCCCTTGAGCGGGTGGTGCAGGCTGGCGTCGCCGTCGCTGTAGGTGTACCAGCTGTGGGCGACGGTCTCGCCCACGCCGAGCTGGTCGACCGGCAGGACCTTCGAGAGGTCGCGCCCCATGACCCGGCCCCGCGGCAGGTAGAGCCCGGCCGGCAGGCCCGAGTCGTCCTCCGGGAACTCGCCGTAGGCCAGGTAGTTGCCGATGCCCTTGCCGTAGCCGGCCCAGTCCTCGTAGAAGCCGGCCACCGCCAGGACGTCGGGGATGTAGACCTTGTCGACGAACTCCTTGGCCTGGGCGATCAGCTCGGCGATCTCGGACAGCCCGCGGGCGTTGAGGGCGGTCGGCGAGTTCGGGTCGAGGCCGAGGGCCATGCCGCCTACCGCGTAGGTCTGCGGATGGGGGTTCTTCGAGCCGAGCAGGGCGTGGATGCGGATGACCTGGCGCTGCCAGTCGAGGGCCTCGAGGTAGTGAGCCACCGCGAGCAGGTTCGCCTCGGGCGGCAGCTTGTAGGCCGGATGGCCCCAGTAGCCGTTGGCGAACGGGCCGAGCTGGCCCGAGGCGACGAAGGTCTTGAGCTTGGCCTGGACGCCGGCGAAGTAGGTGGCGCTCGACTTCGGCCAGTCGCTGATGGCCTGGGCGAGCGAGGAGGTCTTGGCGGGATCGGCCGAGAGGGCCGAGACGACGTCGACCCAGTCGAGGGCGTGCAGGTGGTAGAAGTGGATGACGTGGTCCTGGACGTACTGGATGCCGGCGATCAGGTTGCGGACCAGGCGTGCGTTCCGGGGGATCCGCAGGCCGAGGGCCTGCTCCACCGCCCGGACAGAAGCCAGGGCGTGGACCGTGGTGCAGACACCGCAGGCCCGCTGGGCGAAGACCCACGCGTCGCGCGGGTCGCGGCCCTGGAGGATGAGCTCCATCCCCCGGAACATCGTGCCGCTGCTCCAGGCGTCGGTCACGACGCCGTTCTCGACCTCCACCTCGATCCGGAGGTGGCCCTCGATCCGGGTGATCGGATCGACAGCGATGCGGGTCATGTCAGCCGATCCTCCCGTTGGTGTCGAGGCCGTCGCCACCGAGCCGGTCGTCGAGTGGCGGCGGTGACGGCGGCGCCGAGGCAGCCGTCGCGGCGCGCGTCTCCGCGCGATCCGCGCGCTTGCGTCGCGCGTAGCTCCCGACCCCGTGGAGGACCGAGAGGCCGGTCACCCCGCCGACGAGGGCCAGGCCGATCTGGTCCGCCGTCGCGTCGGTCGGGAAGCCGGGCACGCTCGCCAGGCGGCGGTAGAACGGGCCCATCTGGTCCCAGAAGCGAGGCATGGTGCAGCCGACGCAGCCGTGGCCTGCCTTGACCGGCCAGCTCGTGCCGTCGTTGAAGCGTGCGGTCGGGCAGTTGGCGAAGGTCTCTGGACCCTTGCAGCCCATCTTGTAGAGACACCAGCCCTGGCGATGGCCCTCATCGCCCCAGGCCTGGACGTACCGTCCCGCGTCGAAGTGGGCCCGCCGCTCGCACTGGTCGTGGATCAGCTGGCCATAGGCGAAGAGCGGCCGACCCATGCTGTCAGTGGCCGGGAACTGGCCGAACGTCAGGTAATGGACGATGGTCGCCGTCAGGTTCTGGACGTTCATCGGGCAGCCGGGCAGGTTGATGACCTTCGCGCTCGGGACGATCGAGACCACGCCGGTCGCGCCGGTCGGACCGCCGTTCGCGGCTGGCAGGCCGCCGTCGAAGGCGCAGCTGCCCACGGCGATGGTCGCCAGGGCGTTGCCGCAGACCTCCTGGACGACGGACTCGAACGTCCGGCCGCCGACCGTGCAGTAGATGCCGCCCGCGCCGGTCGGCACCGCCCCCTCGACGACGGCGATGTACTTGCCCTTGAACGCCGCCATCGTATCCTGGCGCGACTTCTCGGCCGCCGTGCCCGCCGGGCTCATGATCGTCTCGTGATAGTCGACCGAGAGCGTGTCGAGGACGAGCTCGGCCACCGTCGGATGCGAGGCCCGCAGGAAGGCCTCGGTGTTGCCGGCGCAGTCCTGGCCCTCGAGCCAGATCACCGGGACGCGTGGCGCGGCTTCGAGCGCCTTGGCGATCCTCGCTCCATACAGCGGCGGCAGCGACAGGGCCGCGGCCATCGCCGAGGTGAACTTGAGGAACGAGCGACGGCTCACCCCTCGTTCCGTCAGCAGGGCCAGCAGCCCCTGCTCCGAGCTGTCCATCCAGCGGCACCCCTCGAACACGGGGGGCGAGCGCGCGCGGTCGGGGGTACCAGGGGACGCGTGGTGAGGCTCGCGCGGTCGCCCGACGGCCGAATCACACACTGCCGCCGTGCACCTTCTCCCCTGCCGGACGGACCCTCCCGCTCGGGCCGAACGGCCCATTCATGCACGGTTGCGCACACATGGGCATATGCACGTGAAGGGTCCCGCCCGCGCCGGCCGGGCTGGCCGCGACCGGGCGGATCGCGGCACGCCTCGGGCTGGCGTGGCGGGCCGGCACGGGCCGCTGGAACAGGCCTGACGGCCCTACCCATCGCCGCGGCCGGGGTGCCACGCTCGACACAGCCGCGCGGCCACGCGACGGTCTGCCCCGTGCGCGACCGGGCGGTCCGATGAAGGAGGCCGCCATGACCGTGGATGTGCCTGCAGCCAGCGGACCGCACCCTGGCCTGCTCGACTGGCTCGCCAGTCACCGCGTCGACTACGAGCTCCACGAACACCCCGAGACCTTCACCGCGCGCGAGACCGCGCGCGCGGAGCGGATCGACCCGCGGACGTTCGCCAAGACGGTCGGCGTGGTGACCGACGATGGCCGCCGGGCGCTCCTCGTGCTCGACGCGACGGACCACCTCGACCTGGTCAAGGCGCGCAAGGTCCTCGGAGCCGGACGCGTCCACCTCCTGACCGAGCCGGAGCTCCTCGAGCTGTGCCCCGGCTGCGATGTCGGGGCCATGCCCCCCGTCGGCGAACTCTTCGGCGTCAGTGTCCATGCCGACTTCGCCGTCCGCGAGGATCCCCAGATCACCTTCCACGCCGGCAGCCATCGCTTCTCGGTCCGGCTCGATCGTCGCGCCTGGGAAGAGGCCGGCCGGGTCGTGTATGGCGACCTGGCCGCGGATTCCGAGGAACCTGCCTGGTCCCGGTCGTAGCCGAGGTCCGAGATGAAGCCCATGCCCGGGGCCGGTGTCGGCGTGCCCGCCGCCCGGTCGGGCTCGTACGCCCTGGTCTGGATCGACTCGCACGAGGCCCGGCTCGTCCGGTGGGCGGACGGCCCGCGCCTGGCCGTGGTCACCTCCGACGTCCCGGTCCACCGCCGGTCGACCGGTGACGGCCGGCCCGATGGCGTGACCGGTCACGGTGGAGCGGGCCCGGAGCCCGCCGAGCCGCGCCGGCTCGCCCACCTCGAGCGCTACCTGGAGCGCGTGGCCGCGGAGCTGGACGGGGTCGCCGCGGTCGAGGTGCTCGGCCCCGGCACCGTCCGCGAGCACCTTGTCCGTGTCCTCGGACGGAGCCATCCCGGCGGCCTGCTGCCCGCCGTGACGACCGAGGCGGCCCCTCGGATGACGGAGCGCCAGCTCATCGCGGAGCTCCGCCGCCGGCTCGGTCTGGCCCCGCCTCGGCGCGCGGTCGGCGCGGGCCGCTGACCGACGGGCCCGGACTGCGGGCCGGATGGCCTTGGCAGCGGGACGGCGGGCCGGCGAGACTCGGCGGCATGAACGTCCTGCTCATCCTCAACGACGGTCCGTACGGTACCGAACGCTCGTACAACGGCCTCCGCCTGGCGACCTCGCTGGCCAGGACAGAGGGCACCACCGTCCGCGTCTTCCTCATGGCCGACGCGGTCGCCTGCGCGAAGCCGGGCCAGACGACGCCCGACGGCTACTACAACGTCGGGCGGATGCTCCGCGGGCTGACGACCCGGGGCGTCGCCGTCGGCGCCTGCGCGACGTGCATGGATGCGCGCGGCTACGCCGACGCGGACCTCCTCGACGGGATCCACCGCTCGTCGATGGCGGAGCTGACGGCCTGGACGCTCGAGGCGGACAAGGTCGTCACCTTCTGAGGCGCGTCACGATCGCGGGCCCGATCGGGGCCCGATCGCTGCCGCCGTCGCACGTCGCGGCGCCGGTCAGGCGAAGCCGACGGCGCCGTAGCCGACGGTCCGGTCCGGATCCCCGAACGGCACGTCCGCCGACGTCGCCGCCGCGAGCACGGTGCCGGTCCGGGCCCCCATCGCCCGCAGGGCGGCGAGGCTGCAGAGGACCGCGTCGAGCCCGCACAGGGCACAGACGAGGCCGGGGATCCGCTGCCGGCGAAGCGCCTCGTCGAGGCCGGCCAGGGCCGCCCCGTCGAGCGCGGCGACGGCCGCGAGCAGGTCGCGGTCGGCCCGCGCCGCCGCCGCGGCGGCCGGGTAGTGGACGAGGTCGGAGCTGACGACGAGGACGAGGTCCGTCCCCTCGCCGCGCACCTCGGCGAGCAGACGGCCGAGGGTGGTCCCGGCGCGCTCCGCGCCCGCCCGGCTCGGGAACCCGGCGAGGAGCGGGACGATGCGGCTGCCGGGGCAGGCGCGACGGAGGAACGGCAGCTGGACCTCCAGCGAGTGCTCGTCCCGGTGCGCCGCCGGGTAGGCCAAGAACCCGGGGCCCAGGTCGGCGATCCGTTCGGCGAGCGCGGTGGCGACCTCGACGTCCCCCAGCGGGCTGTGCCAGTCGCCGCTCGGCCACACGGCCAGGCCGTCGAGCGCGGGGACGTAGTGGTTCGTGCCGACCAGGACGATCGTCGCCGGGGGTGCGGCCCGGAGCGTCTGCCAGGCCGCCGCGGCGACCGGACCGCTGTAGACGAGGCCGGCGTGCGGGACCAGCAGGCCGAGCGGCCTCGACGAGGCCGGGGCTTCGCCGCCCCGCCGCTCGGCTGCGACGGCCGCCGCGGCGAGCTGCCGGTCGACGAGGTCGGCCAACGGGGCGGGCGCGGCCGGGTAGAACGTCCCGGCATGGACGGCCGGCCGACCTGCGGTGGTCCGGCCCGTCGGCCCGCTCATGCCGGCAGCGCCGCCCGGGGCGTCCGCGCCACGGCCACCCCAGGCAGGCGCCGCAGGCAGTCGGGGCAGCGATCGCCGTCCAGGCGCCACTCGACGACCGCGAAATCCCGTCGCCGGATGAGCCGATGGCCACAGCCGGCGCAGCGCGTCTCGGCGCCGTCGAGCTCCGGGGCGTTGCCGACGTAGACGTGGCGCAGCCCGGCCGCCCGGCCCATCGCGGCCGCGGCCAGGAGCGAGTCCGAGGGCGTCGGCGGGATCCGCCGCATCCGGTGGGCAGGATGGAAGCGGCTGACGTGCCAGGGCGTCTCCTCGCCGAGCTCGCTGCCGATCCACTCGGCCAGCGCCCGCAGCTCGCTCACGCTGTCGTTGACGCCGGGGATCACCAGCGTCGTCACCTCGACCCAGATCCCCGCCCGGCGCATGCCGAGGAGCGTCGCCAGGACCGGCTCGAGCCGAGCGCCGCACAGCCTGCGGTAGGTCGCGTCGCTGAACGACTTGAGGTCGACGTTCGCCGCGTCGAGGAGCGGCGCCAGCAGCTGGAGCGCCTCGGGCGTCTGGTAGCCGTTGGTGACGAACACGTTCAGCCGGCCGTCGCGCCGGACGAGGCGGGCCGTGTCGAGGGCGTACTCGAGGAAGACCGTCGGCTCGACGTAGGTGTAGGCGACGACCGCCGCGTCGGCGGCACGGGCGCGCTCGGCGATGGCCTCCGGCGGCAGGGGTTCCGTCACCGGTCGGTGGCCTTCCCGGTGCCCCTGGGCGAGCTCCCAGTTCTGGCAGAAGCGGCAGTGCAGGTTGCAGCCGGGCGTGGCCAGGGAGACCGCCAGGCTGCCGGGGGCCACGTGGTAGAGCGGCTTCTTCTCGATCGGCTCGAGGTGCAGCGCCGCCACCTCGCCGTAGACCGTCGTGACCAGCCGCCCGGCCCGGTTCTCGCGGGTCCCGCAGATACCCACTCGGCCCGCTCGGATGACGCAGCGGTGCGCGCACGCGTCGCAGGCGACGGTGCCCACGAGGAAGGGGTCCGCCACGGGCCGGCCGAGCAGGGCGGCCGCCACGCCGCGCTCGCTCGGCGTGATCGGCCCGAACCGGACGGGCGGCGCCAGGGTGAACGTCTCGGTCGCCGGGCGCGCGGGCGCGTCGGCTGGCCGCGGTACGAGTTCGTGCATGACGCGCTCCTCCAGGGCCAGCGTCGCGCTGCGCGGGGGGCGCCGCCAGTGCCCTCCGGACCGAACTCGGGCGCGCCGCTACCCGGCCGGGGCGATGCCGGGCGCGGGCAGGTGGCGGTCGAACCAGGCGGCGGCGAGCTCGGCGAACCGGTCCAGCGCTCCGGCCTCCTCGAACAGGTGCCCGGCCCCCGGCACGATGACGAGCTCGCGCTCGCAGCGGAGCTGGACGAACGCCGCCTCGTTGAGGGCGAGCACGGCCTCGTCGCGACTGCCGACGACGAGCAGGGTCGGGGCGCGGACCTGGCCCAGCGCCTCGGCGGCGAGGTCGGGGCGGCCGCCGCGGGAGACGATCGCGGCGATCCCGCCGCTGACGGCCGCCGCGACGAGGGCGGCAGCGGCGCCGGTGCTGGCGCCGACGTAGCCGACGGGCAGCGAGCGCAGCTCGGGCTGGGAGCGGCCACGCTCGGCCGCCGCCGCGAGGCGCTCGGCGAGCAGGCCGACATCGAAGACGAGCCGCGGGTCGGGGATCTCGTGCGGGGCCAGCAGGTCGATGAGGAACGTTGCGAGCCCCTCGGCCTGGAGACGGGCGGCGACCTGCCGGTTGCGCGCGCTGTAACGGCTGCTGCCGCTTCCGTGGGCGAAGACGACCAGCCCGTGGGGCGTCTCCGGGACCGCCAGGTCGCCCCGCAGGAGGGCGCGACCGACGGCCACCCCGAGGGGCCGCTCAGCGGCCGCCACGGTCGTCGGCTCCATCCGCCGATCCCCGGCCGTCGGAGCCAGCGCGCGCCCGCGGGCCCCGAGCGGCGCCGGTGTCGACCGCCGCACGCGCCGTCGCGAGGATGGCGTTGACTTCCACATCGTCCAGCTGCTCGAACTCGCGGTACCACTGGCCGACCGCGAAGAACCCGACCGGCTCGGCAAGGACGACGACGCGCTCGGCGACGGGGCGGAGGCGCGCCGCCGCCCCTGGCGCGGCGACGGGGGCGGCGATCCAGACGGGCCCGGCACCGGCGGCGCGGGCGGCCCTGGCGGCGACCTCGAGCGTGGCGCCGGTCGCGATCCCGTCGTCGACGACGATGGCCGGGCGACCGGCGAGATCGAGCCTCGGCAGGTCGCCCCGCAGCCGGACCTCCCGCTCGCGCGCACGGGCGACCTCGACCTCGGCGGCCCGCCGCGCCTCGACGAGACTCACCTCGCCGAACTCGGCCGCCCACGGTGCGACGAGCAGGGTCCCGTCTGCGGCCGCGGCCCCGATCGCGAACTCGGGATCGGCCGGCGCACCGACCTTGTGGGCGACGACGACGTCGAGCTCGAGGCCGAGTGCCGCCGCGACCTCGGCCGCCACCGGGACCCCGCCGCGCGACACCCCGAGCACCACGGTGCTGGGGGCCACGCCGAGCGGGGCAAGGCGCCGCGCCAGGACCCGTCCGGCCTCGCGTCGGTCGGCGAACGGCAGGCGCGGCCCGCCCTCCCCTGCGACCCCCGCCCCACGCCGACCGGGCCAGCGCATCGGGCCTCCCTGCTCCGCCCCGCGCCCGAGTCGCAGGGCCAGCAGGCATGCTGGCACGCCGTGTCGCGGCCCGACCAGTGCCGAGGTTCCCGTTGTCGGTCGGGAGCCGGTGCGCCCGAAATGGCCCGGCCGTTCGGCACTTGTCGCTCCACTGGGCCGGGGCGACGCTCGCCGCCAAGAAGCCCGGTCCCGGCCGCCGCGGGCAGCCCACCGGGCGCCACGCCATGGCCCGCTGCGGCGGGCCCGAACCTGGGGTCCCACGACGAGATGGCGATCGATCCGCTAGCCTCTCCCCTCCCCGGCCCGCTCCCTCCCTGGTCGCCGCTGGTCATCGCCGAGGATCGCTGCAAGGGCTGCGAGCTGTGCATCGCCGCCTGCCCGAAGTCGGTCCTCGCCCTCGACGCGGGGGTCGTGAACCGCCTCGGCTACCACCCCGTCCGCCTGCTCGATGCAGAGCGCTGTACGAGCTGCGCGTTCTGCGCCCGGGTCTGCCCGGACGTCGTCTTCACCATCTACGCGCCGCGACGGGAGGCCTGACGATGCAGGGCAACGGCCACGGCGCGTCGGAGCGGCGCGCCGGGGCGCGGCATCACCGCGTCCTGATGAAGGGCAACGAGGCGATCGCGGAAGCCGCGATCCAGGCCGGCTGCGACGCCTATTTCGGCTACCCGATCACCCCGCAGGCTGAGCTCCTGGAGTGGATGGCCCGCCGGATGCCCGAGCTCGGCCGCGTCTTCCTGCAGGCCGAGTCGGAGCTCGGCGCGATCAACATGGCGCTCGGTGCGGCGGCGGCCGGGGCCCGTGTCCTCGTCTCCTCGTCCAGCCCCGGCATCAGCCTCATGGCCGAGGCGATGAGCTACATGGCCGGCCAGCAGACCCCCGTCGTCCTGGTCAACGTGATGCGCGGCGGGCCGGGCCTCGGCTCCATCCAGCCGTCGCAGGGGGACTACTTCCAGGCCGTCAAGGGCCACGGCCACGGCGACTACAAGGTCCCCGTCCTGGCCCCGGCCTCCATCTCCGAGGCCGTCGACCTGGTACCGCTCGCCTTCGAGCTGGCCGAGCGCTACCGGACCCCGACCATGCTGCTGGCGGATGGCATCCTCGGCCAGGCCATGGAGCCCGTCGAGCTGCGCTTTCGGACGCCCGAACGGCGCCCCGCCGACTGGGCCCTCACCGGCGCCGCCGGCCGACCGCCCCGGGTGATCCGCTCGCTGGACCTCCAGCCGGAGGACCTCGAGCGCCACAACCTCGAGCTGCAGGCGAAGTTCCGCGAGATCGCCCGCCGGGAGGTCCGCTGGTCGGGCCAGCAGCTCGGCGACGCCGAGCTCGTCATCGTCGCCTACGGCACCGCGGCCCGGGTCGCCCGGACGGCCATCCGCAGGGCGCGCGCCAGTGGCCTCCGGGTCGGCCTCTTCCGGCCGATCACCCTCTGGCCGTTCCCCGAGCGCGAGCTCGCGCGCCTCTCGGCCCGCGTCCGCGGCCTCCTCGTCGTCGAGCTGTCGGCGGGCCAGATGGTCGAGGACGTCCGCCTCGCCGTCGAAGGCCGCTGTCCCGTCGCGTTCCACGGCCGGATGGGCGGCATGGTCCCCACGCCGGACGAGGTGGTCGAGGCCCTCCGCGGCCTCCAGGCGCGGGTCGGTCGGCGGCCGCGCCGCGCCCCGGCGATCCCGGCCCCGGAGCCCCCGCCGTTGCCCCGGCCCGCCCGATCGAGCGAACAGCCCGCCGCGCCCTTCGAGGGAGACGGCTGGAGCCGCCTCGAACCGGCGGAGCCGACGCCCACGGCCGCGGGCGCGGGTCGGCCCCTGGCGACCGCGGGCCGCCACGGCCGGAACGGAGGTGCCCGATGAGCGTCGCGAGCCTCTCCGAGCGGCCGACGCGCGTCATCTACCAGCGGCCCGAGCTGCTTTGCGAGACCTCAACGCGCTACTGCCCCGGCTGCGGCCACGGGATCATCCACCGCCTCATCGCCGAGGTCCTGGGCGAGCTCCAGCTCGGGCCGCGGACGATCGCGGTGGCCCCCGTCGGCTGCTCCGTGTTCGCCTACGACTACCTCCAGCTCGACTTCGTCGAGTCGCCCCACGGCCGGGCGCCGGCCGTCGCGACGGGCATCCGACGGGTCCGGCCGGAGAACTTCGTGCTGATGTACCAGGGCGATGGCGACCTGGCAGCCATCGGCACCGCCGAGATCGTCCACGCCGCCGCCCGCGGCGAGCTGATCACCGGCGTCTTCGTCAACAACGGCATCTACGGCATGACCGGCGGCCAGATGGCCCCGACGACCCTGCTCGGCCAGCGGACGACGTCCTCGCCCACGGGTCGCGAGGCGAGCCTGGCTGGCTACCCCATCCGCATCACCGAGATGCTCGCCCAGCTGCCCGGCGTGGCCTATGCCGCGCGGGGCACGATCGTCGACCCGTCCGCGATCGGCAAGACGCGGGCCATGCTCAAGCGAGCCTGCCAGGTCCAGCTGGAGGGCGGCGGCTTCGCCCTCGTCGAGATCCTCAGCAACTGTCCCGTCGGGTGGGGCATGACGGCCCAGGAGTCGCTCGAGCACATCCGGCGCGAGGTCATCCCGGCCTACCCGCCGGGGGTCATCGTGGACCGCGGCCGGACGGCCACGACCGCGCCGAGCATCTCGGTGGAGGCCTGACGTGGAACGATCCGTGGTGTTCGCGGGCTTCGGCGGCCAGGGGCTCCTGTTCGCCGGCCAGGTCCTCGCGCGGGCCGGCCTCGAGGACGGCCTGGAGGTCTTCTGGATCCCCTCCTACGGCCCCGAGATGCGGGGCGGGACAGCCTCCTGCACCGTCATCGTCGGCGACGAGCCGATCGGCTCGCCCGTGGTGGACCGGGCCGACGCCGTGGTCGCGATGAACCTGCCGTCACTCGAGAAGTGGGGTCCGCGGGTCGCCCCGGGCGGCCTCCTGATCGTCAACGCCTCCCTCGTCGACGAGACGGCGCGGCGGCTCGACGTCGACGAGCTCCGGCTGGCATGCACGGAGCTGGCGGCGGAGGCAGGCGACGACAAGCTGGTCACCGTCGTCGCCCTCGGCGCGCTCGTCGGGCGCACTGGCTGGGTCGATGACGAGGCGGTCCGGATCGCGCTGCGCGACATCGTCGGCCGCAAGCGGCCGGCCGCGCTCGCGGCGGACCTCGCCGCCTTCGAGCTCGGCCTGGCGGCCGGCGCGCGGGAGCCCGTCCCGGCCTGAGGTCAGCCCGCGACCGGGCGCTTCCGGGCGCCGGGTCGCCAGGAGCGACGACAGCAGCAGCAGCGGATCGGCCGTGCGATGATCGGCCGCCCATGGAACCGCTCATCTTCGTCGCGGGCCTGGCCCTCATCGGGGCCGTCGCCTGGGACGTCTTCCAGACGATCGTCGTCCCGCGGCCGACGCCCGGCCGCTTCCGCCTGGCCATCGTCCTGACGCGCGTCGGCTGGCGGGGGTGGCGGGCGGTGGGACGGCGGGCCGGCGGCGGCCTCGCCCGCGACCGCCTCCTCGGCATGTTCGCGCCGGCCCTCGTCGTCGTCCTGCTGGCGACCTGGCTGGTCGTCCTGGTGGCGGGCTACGGCCTCGTCCTGTGGTCGATCCGCGGCCAGCTCCGCCCCGAGCCGACGGACCTGGGGACGACCGCCTACTTCGCCGGGACGTCGGTCCTGACCCTGGGCTTCGGCGACGTCGTCGCCGTCGGCCCCCTGGCTCGCCTCGTCTCGCTCACGGCGGCGGCCGCCGGCCTGGGCACCGTCGCCCTCGTCATCACCTACCTGTTCTCGCTGTTCGGCTCGTACCAGCGCCGGGAGATCCTCGTCGTCGCCCTGCAGGCGCGCGCCGGCGCGCCGCCGTCAGCGGTCGCGCTCTTGGAGAAGCACGCCCGGCTCGGCATCGTGGCCGAGCTGCCGAGCCTGTTCCGGGAGTGGGAGCGCTGGTCAGCCGAGGTGCTCGACTCACACGTCGCCTACCCGCTCCTCGGCTTCTTCCGCTCCAGCCATGACGACCTCTCCTGGGTCAGCGCCCTGGGTGCGATGCTCGACGCCGCCAGCCTCGTCGAGACCACCATCGAGGGCGTCCCCCCGGGCCAGGCGCACCTGATGGGGCTCGTCGGCTCGCACCTGGTCGAGGATCTCAGCAACTTCCTGAGTCTCGGGGCGCACGACGGCGCGGCCGTGGACCGGGCGGCGTTCGAGGAGGTCCGGGCGCGACTCGAGGCCGCCGGCTACTCCGTCCGCCCGGTGGCCGCGGCCTGGCCCGCCTTCGAGGCGGCCCGCGAGCCGTATGCCGGGCGGCTCCAGGCGATGGCCGACTACTGGGCGACCCCGGCCTCGGCCTGGTCCGGCCGATCGGGTCTGTCCCCCTCGCTCGCCCACCCCGACGACGAGCCCGCCCGAGACCCCGTCCTGGTCGATCGCCGCCCCGGGCCGTAGGCCCTCGCCCGCCCCTTGGTGAGCGGTGACCGCCGGGAGGACGACAGGACCGGGGCCGTCCGGCCCCGGTCCTGGCTGCCAGTGGATGTCGCGTCAGCGGATGCCGGCCATCTCCTGGAGCAGCCGCCAGTTCTGCAGGCGGTCCTGCTGGCTGGCGGCGATCTCGACCGAGGGCTGGCCCTCCGCGTCGAAGTGCTGGGCGAACCGACCCTCGGTCCGGGCGAAGGCCAGGAAATCGAGCGGCGCGCCGTCGGGCTGCCTCGACCAGTCCTCCTTGGTGCTCGGGTTGCCCTGCAGCGAAAGGCGCTCGGCGAGCGTCTCGCCCCGCCGCGGGTCGTAGGTGAAGAGCGGGAAGGCGCGCGACTCGACGGCGAGCTTGGCCTGGCGGTTGGCCGCGTCGTCGGCGATGCCGTGCTCCGGCATGCAGGGCGTGTAGGCGATCACGACGGCCGGGCCCGGGTACGAGTTGGCGTCGAGGATGGCTCGATAGAAGTGGTTGATGTGGGCCGGCGTCGTCTGGGCCACGTAGACCTCGCCGTGCGAGACGAGGATCCGGCCGAGCTCCTTGCGCCGCTCCTGCTTGCCGTGCTCGGCCTTGCCGTACGCGGCGAGCTTGGCCACCTGGCCGCCGAAGGTCGAGGTCGAGGCCTGGCCGCCCGTGTTCGAATAGGCCCCGGTGTCGAGGACGAGGACCTTGATGTCGGCACCCGAGGCGACCATCCGCGAGAGCGACTGGAAGCCGATGTCGTACATCGCCCCGTCACCCCCGAAGACCCACAGCCGCCGCTCTGGGTGGCCGGCCTGGTCCCAGCGGAGGCGGATCCCGAGCGCGTCGGCGGGGCCGTTCTCGAACAGGGAGTTCGTCCACGGGACGAGGTACGGGTTGAACGGGTAGGTCGAGCCGTAGACGGTGTTGCAGCCCGTCTCGGCGACGATGCCCATGCTCTCCGGCCCGTACACCTGGCGGGTCGCGGCGACGAGCATCCGGACCGCGGTCGCCTCGCCGCAGCCGGAGCAGGAGCCGGCCCCGCCGACGTACCCGAGGGCGTGCTCGCCGAGCATCAGGTCGGCCAGGGCCTTCTCGTTGCGGTACTCGACGGGGGTGGGCGGCAGCGACCGGAAGAAGCCGATGTCGCGCCGGTAGCGCTCCACGGTGCTCTCACCGCTCGGTTCGGCCGGCAGCTTGTCGATCATGATCAGGGCGTCGTGGCCCTGGTCGACGCAGACGTCGACGCACTCGGCGCAGCCCTTGCAGTGGACTGGGTCCACGAAGATGCCGAACTGGGCCGGCTCGAGGCCGCGCTTGCGAGGGACCTCGGCGTACTTCTGGGTGGCCATGAAGTGCTCGCGGGCCGTCCGCTCCGCCAGGGCGGGGTCGGGCTGGCTCGCGGCGAAGGCCGCCAGCTCGGTCTCGAGAGCCGCCTCGGGCCGGGCGATGGCGAGGATCGCCGTGTCCGGGCAGGCGCTCACGCAGGCCATGCAGCCGACGCACTTCTCGGCGATGAGCTGGGGGATCTGCGGGGCGAGGCCGCTGAAGTCGCGGACCGCGGCCGTCCCCGGCGGGATGATGCTGCGCGCGACGCCCGCATCGGCAGGCAGCTCGAGCGAGGCGACGTTCCGCCGGTACGCCCCGACGACGGAGCGGTTGAAGTCGTCGACGTAGGCCTCGACGTCGAAGACGGGCGTGCCGTCGCCGACGGCGGGTTCCTTGGCGACGAGGACGGGGTCCTGGTCGTCCTGGACGGGAAGGGAGATCGTGGTCATCACTCGCTCGGTCAGTCGGCCGTCCCCGCCATCGCCCGCACGAGGTCGGTGGTGGAGATGATGCCGATCGGGGTCCGCCCGTCGTCGGCGACGACGACGAGGCGATGGACGTGGTGCTCCTCCATGAGACGGGCCGCCTCGCCGAGGCTGGCCGAGGCCGCGATGGTGAGCGCGGGCTGGGTCATGAGATGGCGCACGGCCAGGCCGGGCCAGCTCGTCCAGAGGTGCTCGGTGGCGCGCGCCCGGACGAGGTCCGTCTGGCTCAGGACGCCGGCCAGCGCGCCGTCGGCGTCCACCACGGGCAGGCCGCTGATCCGGTATTGCTCGAGCAGGGCGGCCGCCTCCTTGAGCGAGGCGTCGGCCCGGACCACGACCGGGTCACGGGTCATCAACTGGGCCACGCTCGGGCCCAGGGCACTCGGACTCATCGCACCGCCTCCACCGCCGCGGCCGCGGGCGAGGCGCCCGTGACCGCCGCCGTCACGTCGATGACGTTGTCGTAGGCCTCGGAGATGACCGCCAGGTTGGCGTCGACGACCGAACCGCCGCGCTTGCCGAAGAAGCGGTAGAGGGCCTTGCGGACCTCCTCGCGGAGCGTCTCACGGTCGAGACCGGCCCGCTCGGCGAAGGGCGAGACGCGCAGGAAGACCCCGACCAGGGCGACGCCCTGCATGCGCACGACCAGGTCCGCGCGGGGCGAGTGCTGGCGGGCAAGGGCTGCCGTATCGAGCGCCCAGAGCCGGATCCGGCGAGCGAGCATCTCGGCCCGGCTGGCGGCCGGCAGCGAGCCCCAGATCGCCTCCGCGTCGGTGAGCGGGCTCTGCAGGAAGACGGTCCCGCCGTCGGCCAGGCCGGCCAGCGGGTCGCCCTGGCGGAAGGCCGCCACGTCGTAGAGCGGCACGAACTCGACCTGCTCGAGCTCCGAGTGGATCCGGATCGGCTCGTCGGCGATCGTCAGGTAGTACGTCGTCGGGAGGCCCTTCTTCTCCGATCCGTAGAGCGGGTAGGCCTGGACGTGTTTCCCGAACAGCTCGCCGATGAGGGTGGCCAGGACCTTGTTCGTGGTGACCGAGCCGAAGCCGCCGATCGAATGGCCGCGCAGGCTGTAGGCGCCGGCCGGCCGGAGGAGGACGGGCTTGCGCTCGAGCGCCAGCGGGTGGCGGATGCCGAGGACCGCGTGGCGCTGCTCGCGCAGCGCGTTCGGGTCGGCCAGCCAGTCGAAGACGGCCACCAGGTCGCCGACGGCGACGTCGCGGGAGCCGAGGCCGGCCGAGGCGGAGACGACCCGAGGCATCGGTGCGCCGTTCATCGCCGCGTCGGCGAGGGCGGCCTTGATCTCGCGGGTCAGCGGGTTGTCCGCCGCGGCGGGCTCGTCGGTCCGCTCGATGACGGCGATCGAGCGGGCGTTCCGCAGGGCCGCGGCGATCTGCGCCGCAGGGAACGGCCGGAAGCTCGTGACGGTCAGCGCGCCGACCTTGCGGCCGTCGTCGCGCAGGTGGTCCACGACGGGGGTCGCGGTGTCGGCCAGGGTGCCCATGGCCACGACGATCTCGTCGGCGTCCTCGCAGCGGTAGGCGTCGATAAGGCCGTAGGGCCGGCCGGTCAGCTCGGACCACTCGGCCATCGCCGTCCCGGCGGCCTCGGTCATCCGATCGTAGAAGGCTCGCTGGGCGACGCGACCCTTCATGTAGCTGTCCTGGTTCTGGACCACGCCCGTCATCAGGGCCTGGGCCGGATCGAACAGGTCGCGGATCCGCTCGCGCGGCTCGCCCACGAACGCCCGCAGCAGGTCGTCCTCGGGGAGCTGGACGTTCTCCATGGTGTGCGTCGTCAGGAAGCCGTCCTGGACGACGAAGACCGGCGTCTCCGTCTCCTCCGCGACCCGCCGGCAGATGGCGGTCAGGTCGGCCGCCTCCTGCGCGTTGCGGGCGAAGAAGATGCCCCAGCCCGTGTCGGCCACGCCCATCACGTCGTCGTGGCCGGCGTGGATGTTCAGGGACTGGCTGGTGAGGGCCCGCGCCCCGACGTGGAAGACGGCCGGCAGGCGCTTGCCGCTGATGACGTACAGGACCTCCTTCATGAGGATGAGGCCCTGGCCCGCCGTGAAGTTCGTCACCCGCCCGCCGGCCAGGGCGAAGCCCTCGGCGGCGGAGGCGGACGAGTGCTCGGACTCGGGCTCGATGAACTTGAGGGTGGTGCCCCACAGGTTCGGGGTGCCGTTGGCCACCGCGACCTGGTAGATCGCCGCCATGTTCGTCGACGGCGTGATCGGGTAGGCGCAGGCGCCTTCGCTGACGCGGGTCTCGACGTAGGCGATGGCCTCCGAGCCGTCGATGATGGCGGGGAGGCCCGGGTAGCGGGGGGCGGTGGGCAGGGTCGTTCTCGTCACGATGGTCGGTCCACTCAATTCGCGCAGCCGGCGGGCCAGCGCGCTTCCGTCAAGGTGCTTGAGCAGGGTGCCGCCGATCCCGCTGGCGACCGCCTCGCGCTGCTCGTCCGACCGCCAGTAGGAGGCGAGCACGGCGATCCGCCCCCGGTCGAGGAGACCGTCGAGGGCAGTGACCACCTGCTGCCAGCCGCCTGGCACGTCGCCGTCCACGAGGACCACATCGGGGCGCGTGGCGCGCACCTGGTGCGCGGCCGTCCCGCCGCACGTCGCGCGAGCGACGACGACGAACCCGTGGCGCGAGAGGTGGTCGCTGAGGGCCTCCGCCGCCGCGCGGTGCTGGCTGACGATGAGCAGCCGGCGCGGGGGAAGCGGGTCGGTGGCGAGCATGGGCCAAGGGTGGCCGGCGGCGCCCCGGAACCCGTAGCGACAGGCTGCCCGAATATACGGGGCCAAACGGCCCGCGAGGGACCGGGCCGGGGCCGCGCCCGACCTACCCGTCGGGGGGAATCGGCCTGGAGGTCGCGTCGCCCCGGCCCGGCGGCCGACCGCCGGTGCTCCGGGACACCGGAGGCGACGCCACGGGAGCGCGTGACGGCTTCCGGCGAGGTCGCCACGGGTCAGGAGACCCGCAAAACAGGCCATTCGGCCCTGTGGCGGTGCTCCGCGGCTCCCGCATCCTTCTGCCCGTGACGAACGCCGGAGGGGACGCCCGGCGTTCGTCCTTCTTTATGCCCGCCGCGCTCCGCGCCGCAGCCGGTGGCTACCCCTAGAGGTAGTGGTGGACGCGGGCGAACGAGCGCAGCTCGTCGCGGAAGTCCGGGTGAGCGATCGCGATGAGCGCCTCGGCCCGTTCCCGCACGCTCTTGCCGAACAGCTCGGCGACGCCCCACTCCGTGACGACCGTCCGGACGTGGGCCCGGGAGGTCACCACGCCGGCCCCCTCCTTGAGCATGGGCACGACGCGCGAGAAGCGCCCGTCCGACGCGGTCGAGGGCAGGGCGATGATGGCTCGCCCTTCGTCGGCCAGGGCCGCCCCGCGGATGAAGTCCATCTGGCCGCCGACGCCGCTGTAGAGCCGGAAACCGATCGAGTCGGCCGAGACCTGACCCGTGAGGTCCACCTCGATGGCCGAGTTGATGGCGGTCATCCGTGAGAAGCGGCGGATGACGGCGGTGTCGTTGGTGTAGTCGACCGGGCGAAGCTCGACCATCGGGTTGTCGTGGACGAACTCGTAGAGCCGCCGGCTGCCCATCATGAAGGCGGCCACGATCTTGCCGCAGTTGATCTCCTTGCGGCGGCCGGTCACGACGCCCGCCTCGACGAGGTCGACGATGGGGTCGGTGAACATCTCCGTGTGAACGCCCAGGTCGCGCTTGCCGGTGAGATGCCGGCCGACCGCCGTCGGGATCCCGCCGATGCCCATCTGCAGCGTCGCCCCGTCGGGCACGAGATCCGCCACGTACTCGCCGATGCGCTCCTCGACGGGGCCGAGCTCGCCGGCGTGGTACTCGTACGGGGGCTGGTCGACGTAGACCCCGTAGTCGATCTGGCTGACGTGGACGAAGGAATCGCCGAGGGTCCGCGGCATCGCCCGGTTGAGCTGGGCGATGACCGTCGTCGCGCAGCGGATCGCCGTGGGCATCGTGTCCACGGAGGTGCCGAGCGAGCAGTAGCCGTGCTCGTCGGGCATCGTCATGTTGGCGAACACGGCGTCCAGCGGCAGGATGCGCCGGTCGATGAGGCGGGGGATGTCGGACAGGAAGACGGGCACGAAGTCGGCCCGGCCCTCGTTGACGGCCTGCCGCGCGTTCGGCCCGATGAAGAGGGCGCGGTGCCGGAAGTGGGCCTCCATCCCCGGCCCGAGGTGGGGGTGCGGCCCCTCGGCATGCATGTGGGCGACGGTCACGTCGGTCAGCTCGGGCGCGCGCGCCACGAGCGCGTCGAGGAGGACCGACGGGGTGGCGGCCGCGCCGTGGACGAAGATGGTGTCGCCCGAGTGGATGGCTGCCACGGCCTCCGGGGCGGTGACGATCCGCATGCCCGGAGTCTAGGTCGCGCCGAGGCCGCCGAAGGGGCTCAGCCGGCGCCCTTGATGCGGTGGCGGGCGACGAATGCGGCGGCCTGGGCGCGCCGCTCCAGGTTGAGCTTCGAGAGGATCGAGCTGACGTAGTTCTTGACGGTCTTGTCGGAGAGGAAGACCTCCTGGGCGATCTCCTTGTTCGTCTTCCCCTCGGCGACGAGCAGCAGGATCTTCTGCTCCTGCTGGGTCAGCTGCGCCATCTCGTCGGTGTACGTGCCGGTCGCGATGCGCCGGACGCGGTCGAGGACCTTCTCGGTCACGGCCGGGTCGAGGAGCGACTCGCCCCGCCCGACCGCCTCGAGGGCGTTGACCAGGTCGCGCGCACGGATCTGCTTGAGCAGGTAGCCGCTGGCGCCGGCGATGATGGCCGAGAGGACCGCCTCCTCGTCCGGGTAGCTCGTCAGGATCACCACCCGCGTCGCCGGGAACTCGGCGCGGATCTCGCGGCAGGCCTCGATGCCCGAGCCGTCCGGCAGGCGGACATCCATCACCACCAGGTCGGGCTCGAACTTGCGGGCCATCTCGATGGCCTCGGCCGCGGTGCCTCCCTCCGCCACCACCTGGAAGTGCTCGCGCCGCTCGAGCAGCGCGACCAGGCCCTGGCGGACCACCTCGTGGTCGTCCACGACGAGCAGGCGCAGCGGTCGGCTGTCGACTTGGTCGGTCATGCTCTCCCTCAGGCTGGCACCTCGGCCGCACGATCAGGGCCCGGGCGCGGCAGCTGCACGATGATACGCGTGCCGTGGCCGGGCCGGCTCACGACCTCCAGCGAGCCGCCCACGTCCGCCGCGCGGGCCCGCATGTTGACGAGGCCCTGGTGGCCGGGACCCCGCGGCCGGGCGGGGTCGAAGCCGACGCCGTTGTCCGAGATGTCGAGCGAGACGGCGTCCTCGTCGGCGGCGACCTTGATGGCGGCCCGCGTGGCCTTCGAGTGGCGGGCGATGTTGCTGAGGGCCTCACGGGCGATGCTGAGCAGCTGCGTCGTCTCGTCCGCGGGCAGCTCGAGCAGCCCGTCGCCCTCCGCCTCCAGCTCGACGTCGACGAGGCTGTTGACCCGGAACTCGTCGCCCAGGGCGGCCAGGCCACCGACGAGCCCGGCCTGTTCGAGGAGCTCGGGCCGCAACCCGAAGATGAAGTTGCGGATGTCGCGGATCGTCTGGTCCAGGGCGTCGATCGCCCGCTCGACGCGCGCCTTGGCCTCGGCCGGCTCGTCGTCCATCAGGTCCGCGACGTCCTCGAGGCCGAGGCCGACGGCGTAGATCGACTGGATGATGCCGTCGTGCAGGTCGCGCCCGATCCGCTCGCGCTCCTCGACGATGGCCAGCCGCTGGACCTGCTCGTGGAGGCGGGCGTTCTCCATGGCGATGCCGGCGTGCAGGGCGAACATCTCGACGAGGCGCTGGTCGTCGGCGCTGAACGGCCGCCCGCCGCGCTTGTTGGTGAGGTACAGGTCGCCGATCGAGCGCCCCTTGACGGTGATGGGGACGCCCAGGAAGGCGTGCATCTCGGGGTGGTTCGGCGGGAACCCGTAGCGCCGCTCGTCGCGGGCGATGTCGTCGACGCGGAAGGTCTGGCCCTCGCGGATGATGAGGCCCAGCAAGCCGTGGCCGCGGGGCGGCGGGCCGATCCGCTCGCGATCGTGGCGGCTGATGCCGCTGGTGATGAAGCGCTCGATCTGGCCCTCCTGGTCGACGATGCCGAGGGCCGCGTACTCGGCGCCCGCCAGCTCCCGGACCCGGTCCACGATCAGCTGGAAGACCCGCTCGAGGGAGAGGACGCCGGCGACGGCGCGGCTCGCCGCGTCGAGCGCGCTCAGCTCGGCCTCGGCGGCTCGCGTCCGGGCTCGCGACCACGCCGCGTCCAGGGCCACCTCGATGGCGCGCGCCGCCTGCGCCGTTCCGGCATCCGGCGACCCACCGACGCCGGGGTCGAGCCACAGCCGGCCGAGCGTCCGGCCCTCGGCCGCGATCAGCGGCTGCTCGTGGAGGGCGTCCCGGCGCCGCGCCGCGGGACGACGCCGCAGGGTGCCCGTCCCGATGTGGACGGCGGGCAGCGGCTCGGCATCGACGACGAGGTACGCGCCGGCCATCCCGTTGAGCTCGGCGATGCGGCCGAGCGCCTCCTGCAGCCGAGCGAGGGTGGCGGGAGCCGGTCGGCGCTCCCACGCCTCGAAGGCGTCGAGGGCCTCGTGGAGCGGCAGGCGCCCGGGCGGAGCGGTGATGGCGCGCACGGCCGGGTCGCTGGGTGATCGGGTCGCGGGTCGGGCGGCGGGACGCTGCGGACCGGGGTCGGGGACGGACATCAGGCCGGAGCATACAGAACGCGCGACATCGCGGACACGGGCAGGCGCTTCCGCTCGCCCGGACGGCCCGCGATCACCTGCCGCTCCCTTCCGCCCGACCCGCGTGCCCGACGGCCCGTGCGAACGGGCCGGAGGTCCCTTCCCGCCTCCATCCGTGCGGGCGACCATCCCGACCCATGAGCGAAGTCGTCCCGCCCCTGCCCGACCATCCCTCCGAGACCGGCGACGCCGACGCCGCGGCGCTGTCCCGCCGCCGATTCCTGCGTGGAGCAGCCGTCGCCGGCGGCGGCCTGCTGACCGTCGGCCTGGCGGGCTGCGCGACCTCTGCCGCCCCGGACTGGCGCTACAACACGGCCGTGCCTGCGGCCGCACCGTCGGCCAGCCCGGCGGCCTCGGCCGGCTCCAGCATGGGCATGGACATGGGCTCGCCGGCCCCGGGCGGCAGCCCTGCCGTGGACTGGCGGGCGATGGACGCGGCCATGGACGCGGTCGTCAAGCGCTATCCCGAGAAGACCGACAAGGTCGGCAACCAGCCCCTCACGCCGCGCGTCGACGGCGACTGGAAGGTCTTCGACCTCGAAGCCCTCAACATGCAGTGGCAGATCGACGCGCAGAAGAAGCCCGTCGCCGCGCTGGGCTACAACGGGATGTGGCCGGGGCCGCTCCTCCGGGTGACCGAGGGCGACAAGGTGCGGGCGATCCTCAAGAACTCGATGACCGAGTCGACGGTCATCCACTTCCACGGCCAGCACCTGCCGAACAAGATGGATGGCGTCCCGAGCCTGACCCAGGACCCGGTCGCGCCCGGCGGCACCTTCGTCTACGAGTTCCTCGCCAGCCCGTCCGGCTCGCACATGTACCACTCGCACCACAACTCCGCCGACCAGGTCGGACGCGGGCTGCTGGGCGCGTTCATCGTCGATCCGAAGGACCCGGCCCAGCGCTACCAGGTCGACCAGGACGTCGTCTGGATCAGCAACGACGCCCTCGGTGGCTTCACCATCAACGGCAAGGGGTTCCCGGCGACGAATCCCATCGTCGCCAAGAAGGGCCAGCGGGTCCTCGTCCGCTTCATGAACGAGGGCACGATGAGCCACCCGTGGCACCTCCACGGGATGCACTTCCAGGTCGTCGCGCGCGACGGCTGGCCGCTCGGTTCGGCCGCCTTCCGCTGCGACACCCTCGGCGTCAACCCCGGCGAGCGCTACGACGTGATCATCGAGTGCGACAACGTCGGCGCCTGGGCGTTCCACTGCCACATCCTGACCCACGCCGAGAGCTCGGCCGGGATGTTCGGCATGGTCAACGCCCTCATCGTGCAGGAGTAGCGGCGCCGTCAGGCGCGCCCGCCATGTCGCACCTCGAGACGATCCTGCTGGCGACGGACGGCTCGGCCGCGTCCCAGGCCGCCCAGGAGGAGGCGCTGCTCCTGGCGGCCGAGGTCGGCGCCCGGCTGCTCGTCGTCAGCGTGATCAACACGACCGCCAAGCTCCCCGCCGAGGCGATCGTGGCGGGCGGCGGACCGCGCGGCCTGGTCGACCTCCGCGAAGCGCTCGTGACGGGCGCCCAGGGCATCGTCGAGCGGGCGCGGGCAGCCGGGGCAGGGGCGACCTTCCTCGTCTGGGAGGGTGACCCGGGCGAGGCGATCGTGGCCGCGGCCGAGGCCGAGGGGGTGGACCTCATCGTCGTCGGCAGCCACGGCCGCGGGCCGGTCGGCCGCTTCCTCATCGGCAGCGTTTCGGACTACGTGGTCCGCCACGCGCGCTGCCCGGTCCTCGTGGTCCGGCCCCGGCAGGAGGCGCCCCTGCCGGCCAGGACGGAGACGCGGCCCGTCTGACGACGCGCCCGCCCGACGCGCCGCACCCGGCCCGGGCGCGGGTCCGAGGCGCCCGACGCGCGATCGTCCCCGGCGGCTCAGCGAGCGCGGGGCGCAGCCGACGCGACGCGCTCGTCCCGCGCACCGGGCGCCGCGGCCGCGCCACGGCCTGACGTCGTCGAGCGCAGCGGCGCCACCTCGACGGGCTCGGCCGGCACCTGGCGGTCGCCGTCGCCGAGCAGCGGCTCGCGGACCGCCTCGGCGACGGCCGCGGCCTCCCGCCGTCCGGCGCGCTGGGCGGGCCGCCCCCGCAGCCGCCCCACCGATCCCTCGAGCGAGGCCTCGAACTGCCCGCTCCGGACGACCCACACGGTCGCGCCGAGGGCCCCGACCGCCGAGACGGCGCCGCCGACGGCCAGCGAGACGGGCGTCCCGAACGACGAGGCGAGCCAGCCCGCGATGAGGCCGCCGATGGGCGTCGAGCCGGCGAACACGGTGGTGTAGACGCTCATGACGCGGCCGCGCAGCGCGTCCGGGACCGCGAGCTGGATGGCCGAGTTCGCCGTCGCCGTCATGGCGATCGCCCCGACGCCGGCGCCGAACACCGCGACGAGCGCCAGCGGGAACGAGCGGACCGCGGCGAAGACGACCTCGAGGGTCCCAAGGGCGAGCGCGCCGACCAGCAGGACGGGGACGCGGGGCCGGCCGAGCCAGGCGACGCCGAGGGCGGCGAGCAGCGAGCCGAGGCCCATGGCCGACATCAGGAAGCCGAGCCCGGTCGCCCCGACGCCCAGCACGTTGTTGGCCATCGCCGGGACCAGCACGTTGAAGTTCATGCCCGCGGTCGAGACCACCCCGACGAGGCCGACGGCCAGCAGGACGATCGGCGTCCGCCGGACATAGCGCAGGCCCTCGGCCAGATTCGCCCCGACCTCCGCCGCCCCTCGCGGCCGCGTCAGGCGCGTCGCCGGCAGGAGGTCCCGCTCGCGCATCGCCAGGAGCCCGGCGATGACGGCCACGAACGAGAGGCCGTTGAGGAAGAAGCAGGCGGTCACCCCGAAGGCCCCGACGATGAGGCCCGCGACCGCCGGGCCGAGGATGCGGGCGGCATTGAACATCGCCGAGTTGAGCCCGACGGCGTTGGCCACGTCGTCCCGCCCGACCATCTCGATGACGAAGCTCTGACGGGTCGGCATGTCGACGGCGTTGACCATGCCCAGGGCGATTGCGAGGACGAGGATGTGCCAGACCTGGACGATGTGGGCGTACGACAGGCCGGCCAGGATGAGGGCCAGGACCATGAGGATGGCCTGCGTCGCGACGATCGTCCGCCGCTTCGGCAGCAGGTCGGCGATGACGCCGCCGAACAGGCCCAGGATCATGACCGGGCTGAACTGGACCGCGGCGACGACGCCGAGCCAGAATGGATCGTGGGTCAGCAGCAGGACCAGCCAGGCCTGGGCGACCGACTGCATCCACGTCCCGACGAGCGAGATGAGCTGGCCGAAGAAGAACAGCCGGAAGTTGCGATGGCGCAGCGCGCCCCGCCAGCGGAGGACCGCGACGAGGCTCGGCCGGGGGGCCGTCACTCGTCCACCCGCACGGTCTGGTAGCCCGGCTCCCAGGAACGGTGCTCGCCGCGCATCAGCGAGACGGCCGCGCCGAGGGAGCTCGCCACGACCCCCGCCGCGAAGGCGAGATGGAGCGCGTTGATGAACGGCTCGAGGTTGACGCCGCTCGTCCCGGCCTGGGTCCCGGCGAAGATGCGCAGCATCACGTGGGGGTCCATCGCCGAGGTCACCAGGCCGATGGACAGGGCGATGCTGACGACGAAGCCGGACTGCTGGAGCATCATCCGCGTGCCCGCCCCGATGCCCCGCTTGGCCGGCGGCACGACGCCCATCACAGCCGACGTGTTCGGCGAGTTGAAGATGCCCGAGCCCGCCCCGACGATGAGCTGCCAGAGCGCGAGCTGCCAGTAGGGCGTCCGGACGTCGAGCGTCATGAGCCCGGCCAGGCCGATACCGGTGATGACCATGCCCGCCGTCGCCAGGCCTCGCGAGCCGTAGCGGTCGGCAAGGGCGCCCGAGATCGGTGAGAGGACGAGCAGGCCGACGGCGAGCGGCGCCAGCAGGATCCCGGCGGTGACGGGGTCGTCGCCCTTGACGCCCTGGAGGTAGAAGACCAGCAGGAAGAGGACGCCGTTGCGGGCCACGCCGTTCAGGAATCCGGTCAGGTTGCCCATGCTGAACAGCCGGTCCCGGAACAGCTCGAGGTCGAGCAGCGGGGCGTCGTGGCGCAGCTCCACCCACAGGAAGACCGGCAGGATCACGACGAAGGCGACGACGCCGCCGGCCACCCACCAGGTCGTCCAGCCGTAGATGCCGCCGAAGGCGAGGGCCGTCATCAGGCCGAGCAGGCCGAGCAGGTAGAGCGCGGTGCCCGGCCAGTCGATCCGCAGCCGTCCCTCCGGTGCGCTCTGCTCCACGAGGATCGTGGCCGCGGCCGCGATGCCCAGGACGCCGATCGGCAGGTTGAACCAGAAGACCCAGCGCCAGCCGAACTCGGTCAGCCAGCCGCCGAGGATCGGCCCGAGGATCATCCCCGCCCCGATGACCATGGCGTTGATGCCGAGGGCGCGCCCCAGCTCGCGACGGGGGAACGCGTCGGTCACCAGGGCGGCCGAGTTGCCCATCATCAGGGCGCCGCCCAGGCCCTGGAGGAGGCGCCAGGCGATGAGCTGGGTCGCGTCGCCCGCCACACCGCAGAGGGCGGACGCGGCGGTGAACACGACGAAACCGATGGTGTAGGAGCGGGCCCGCCCGATCATGTCGGCGACGCGCCCGGCATTGAGGACCAGGACCGTCGCCACGAGGGTGTAGCCGACGACGATCCAGAGCAGGGCGAACAGGTCCGTGTGCAGCTCGCGGAGGATGTCGGGCAGGGCGATGATCAGGGTGCCCGAGGTCAGCGAGGCGAGGAGCGCGCCGAGGCTGGTCACCGTCAGGACCCACCAGCGGTAGCTCGGTCGGGTGGGATCGACGAAGCGCCTCACGACCGCGCCTTGCCGCGCTCGACGCCGGGGCCCCGCTGGAGTTCCGCCTCGGCAGCCGCCACGTGATCGCGCAGGCGGCCCTTGCGGGCCTCGACGTCGGCCACCAGCGCCTGCAGCCGGTCGAGCTTCGGCCGGAGGCTGGCCTCGAGCCGCTCGACGCTGGCCAGCCGCTCGCGGAAGATGGCCGCCCGCTCGGCCGGGTCGTCGATGGCCTTGAGGGCCGCCTTCGCCCGCCGGCGCGCCTCCTCGTCCTCGAGGATCTGGCCGATCTCCGCCAGCGAGAGCCCGGCATCGTCGCGGAGGGCCTTGATCGCCTGCAGCCGCTCCAGGTCGGACGCATCGTAGAGCCGGTAGTCGCCGACGCTCCGGGCGGTCGGCCGGAGGAGGCCGACCTCTTCGTAGTAGCGGATGGACCGGGGGGTCAGGCCGGTCTCGGCCGCGACCTCCTGGATGCGCAGAAGCCGCTCCGCCTCGGCGGAGCGGTCGGGTTCGGCGGGGGCGGGGGCGTCAGGGCGACCCTGGCCGGTGGTCATGCTGGTCACGGGCCCATCCTACCAAACCTTGCCGTTTACGTAAAGGTTATGGTTCTAGCTGTCGGCGTCCGGACGGGCTGCCTGTCCGTCGGGGCGCGCGCTCTGCCGAGCCCCGCCGAGGCGCCGCCCTGTCGCCTGTCGCCTGTCTCCTGTCTCCTGTCAACCATCGCTTGTCCATTGACGGGGGCGCGCGCCGCACCTAGCATCCGCCCCTGCGCGCCGCCGCGGGTGCGCACCGGTCCAGTGCTCCAGCGCCGTCAGGCCATCGATGCCGCTCGTCCCCGGCGCCGCGGTCCCACCGCTGCCCGTCCGACGCGCGAGTGTGCCCAGCGGGGGGACCTGCCCATGCCCGGACCGTTCACCCACATCTACGCCCAGCGCCAGGTGGCGGAGTTCCTGGCCACGGCGGCCGCCGACGGCGGCTCGACGGGCGACTTCATCCGGGCTCGCGACGGCAAGCTGCTCGGCGAGCAGGCCCTCGATCCCGGACGCCTGGCCGGCCTGGGACCGGCCGACTGCGGCGGCCTCATGCAGGCCTGGCCCAAGTTCGCCGCCCTCGGCGCCATCGGGCCCGACCTGTTCTTCTTCCTCCAGGACTACGCCCAGCCGGCCGTCCCCTGCGACGAGCTGATGCTGGCCATGAGCCTGCTCTACTGGCTCGACGACCAGGGCCGCCTCGACGACCCCTGGGACGGCCTGCTGGCGATCATCGGCGACATCACCGGAAACGCCTTCGTGGCCCTCCTGCGCTTCCTCATCAAGCTCGACAAGATCTGGCAGAAGTTCCTCGACGCGATCGACGACCTGGTCGGCCCGATCCTGGACGCGGCGGGGCAGGTCATCGACGACCTGACCGGCGGGCTCCTCGACGAGCTCGGCGACGCCTTCACCACCCTCAAGAACGACCTGCTCGCCTTCGCCGGCGAGGAGATCCTGTCCGAGGCGGACATCTTCAGCTGGTTCTCCCTGAAGATGCGGGCCGGCTACGACGAGCAGTCGTTCCTATGGAGCGACATGACCCACTACCGGCTGACGAGCCGGGTCCCGGGTCGGCTGCTCGAGCACGCCCGGGCGATGCGGGCGAGCGCCGACGCGACCGAGCGCGAGCACGGCGACCAGTTGGCGGCCTACGCCCTCGGCTGGATCTGCCACGTCGGGACGGACACGACCGCCCACTCGTTCGTGAACGAGCAGGCCGGGGGGCCGTTCCGGACCCACTGGCAGCGCCATCACCTGGTCGAGAACCATCTCGACGCATTCGATTACGAGGCGACCGGCAACGGCGCGCTGCCGGCCGACGACAAGGTCGGCTGGATCGACACCTACGAAGGGCTCGCCCACAGCGCCCTCTACTTCGCCGTCCAGATCCCCCAGGACATCGATTCGCTGCCGGCGGACCAGAAGGAGGGTGACTGGCGGCGACCGTTGCCCGACGCCGACACGCGGGCCGGCCGCAAGCAGCGGGCCGAGCTGCTGGACACCGACGGGGCGATCCCGGGCTGGATGGCGGACACCATCGCCCGGGTCCTCGTCGAGGTCTATGCCCGGCCCGAGGAGGGCGGGCTGGCGGACCCGGCCTACGTCGCGGAGCGCGGGCCGCATCCGCGGAACCTGCTCGGCAAGGCCTTCCAGGACGGGCTCGGTGACGGGACCACGTTGCTGGGCCACTGGCTGGACGTGCTCGGCGTCGGCGACCCCGGCCTGGCGATGCACGACCTTCGCGAAGCGGTCGCGCCGACCCCGCCCGCCGACCTCGCGACCCCCGAAGGATTCCCCCTGCCGTGGGAGATCAAGGTCGCCTACCGCTTCCTGTTGAGCTGGTTCAAGCGCCAGTACAACACGGGACTGGACATGGACAAGCCCCACCGACCGACCGTCTTCGTGCCGCCGGCCGCCGACTTCGTCCCGACGCCGCCCGACTTCTCGGGCGTGGACCCCTCCGACCCGCCGCTCGAGCAGGCCTGCGAGGTCCTGGCGGCGCTCCTGGACTGGCTCTTCAAGTCGCTCGAGCAGGCCGGCCAGCTGGCCTACGACCTGGCCAAGTCGGCCGCCTCCGGGGCGACCTTGCCGGCGCGCGACGCGCTCTACTACGGGCTGATCCTGCCCGCCTGGCAGGTCTGCGAGAACATGCGCCAGGTCCTCGTCCACCTGGCCTACCTGATGCCGCAGTCGGAGTTGCGCTACGACGACGGGGAGCTCCGGCGGCCGAACGAGATCGACCACGAGCTGATCAGCCTCGGCCACACCGTGGACGGCGCCTTCGCCGCGGCCCTGGCCGCGGCCTTCGACGTGCTGGGCAATCTCGACCATGATCCCGCCCTGACCGCCGACACGATCCGCAACCCCAAGGGCGGCCCGAACCGCGCCTACCCCTGGCTGCCCGTCCGGCCGACCCGTCGGTCGGCGGGCCAGACGACGTCGGCCCCCGGCATCTTCGGGTCCGACGTCGTCGAGTTCCGCCGGCCATGGGGGTTCCCCGACCGGACCAACGACACCGACCCGCAACAGGCCGGCAACACGGTCGAGACGCCCCAGACCGTCCCCGGGCCCTATCCGCGGGACGCCATGCCGACGCTCCTGCTGGCTCGCGACGGTCCGGCTGACAACCGGATGAGGTTCGACTACGAGACGGCCGGCTGCCCGGAGCAGACCGACGGCTACAACGAGGAGTTCATCGGCCGGGCGCCGTTCACCCACGGCTACCCGGTGCCCGACGGGACCGCGCCCGGCGACGTCTCGGGCACCAATCCGCTCGGCGACCCGGTCATCTTCTCGGCCTACCTGATCGGCCAGATCGCGGCCAACCCCCGCTTCGACGCCGACTTCAACCTGGACGCGGACCGCGGCTTCGGGTATCTGGCCTGGGACTGGGTCCGCGACCCGAAGATGACCACCGGCAACCAGCGGGGCCAGCCCTATCAGGTCCCGCTGACCTGGCCCGAGGGCACGGTCGGCCAGTGGCGATATCCCCCGGCGGCCCCGGCCGACCAGGATCCGCCGCCGCTCTACGACCCGCCCCTCCAGCTCCACTACCTGGGCCGCGAGTGCGGCCCCACGTCCGACGGCGCCCAGACCCACGGGCCCCTCGACCGGGGCCGGGGAGCCGCGCCGACCCCCGGCGGCACAGCCCGCCGAGCCCCGCGGCCCGCGCGCGGCCGGTCGGGAGGAGGCCCGCGATGAGCGACGAGCGACACGAGCACCACGAGCACGGGCACCACGAGCACGGGCACCACGAGCACCACGAGCACGACTGTCATGACGAGCATCACCACCACTGCCATGGCGGCGGCCAGGTCCCGCTTCCGGCGGCGACGCCGACCGGTCCGCCCGTCGTCAACGTGACCGTCAACTGCGGTTGCGACCGCTGCCAGCCCGGCGGCGGCACCCCGCCCGGCACCCCGCCCGGCACCCGACCGCCCCACCAGACCGGCACCAGCGACGGCAGCCTCGACGGCGGGATCACGGACATCGGCGGGATCATCGGCGTCGCGACCCGCCCGCCCGGGGTCTGGCCGGGACCCCGCGATCGGCTCTACCTGCCGTTCCTGCTCGTCCGGGCCGTGCCGGGCGACCTGGGGGCGCGGCCGATCGGAGGCGTCTTCTGGGAGAGCCCGGACATCCTGATCGAGGCCGGCGTCCCGCCCGGGCTCGCACCTGACGTGCCGACCGCACTCGGTGCCGTCGCGAAGGCCAATCAGGACAACACCGTCTACGCCCACGTCTGGAACCTGGGCCAAGGGCCTTCGCCCGAGACGCTGGTCGAGTTCTACTGGTTCGACCCCTCCCTCGGCTTCGACGCGGCCCATGCCCACCTCATCGGCGCCACCTGGGTGGACCTCGGGCCGCGCGGGGGCGCCGGAAGTCACCAGCTGGTGATGTGCCCCGTCTCCTGGCGGGCTCAGTACCTGAACGGCGGCCACGAGTGCCTCATGGTCCGGGTCAGCCAGCCGGTCCTCGACCCGCTCTCGGTCCCCGGCTGGGATGCCTCCGCCAACCGCCACATCGGCCAGCGCAACATCCACGTCATGAGCGCCGCCGAGGCGGCCGCCCGGCCGACGCTGCCGATCGCGGTCGGCCCACTCTTCGGTGGGATGGCCCAGGTCGCCGTCGCCCGGGTGTCGACGGGCACGATGCCATGGCTGCACCTGGTCACGGGCAGCCGAACGACCACCTTCGGGACCGGCTTCGCGGGTGGCGACGTGGGCCTCACCGCGCCGACGCCCGCCGGCTCGCCGCTGCCGAACCTCGGCGGGGTGCCGGACCCACGTGGCGTCGGACTGATCGGCGACGGTCACATGGTCGCCGCGGACGGCCAGCAGGTCGGCTTCCATGCCACGGACGGGGATCCCGGGGCCGGCAAGGCGCACGTCTACCGCGTCACCGGGACCCAGAACGGGGCCGTCTTCGGCGGCTACACCGTCGTCGTGCTGGGGAGCTGACGCTGGAGCGGGCGGCCCGGATGTCGGGAACGCGGCCGCGGCCGGCTCCGCCACGACGAAGGTACGGCTGGTTTCTCGCCGATCGACGATGGACCAGCGTCCCCGGAGCGGGCTAGGCTCGCTCCCGGACCGCAAGGGGAGACGAGCGATGCCCGACGGGGAGAGGGCGACACTCGAGCTGCTCGACCGGTTCCGCCTCGTGCATGGGCGGACGGACGTCGACGTGCCTCGCCAGTCGGCCACGATCCTGGCGTTCCTGGCCGTCCAGAATCGGCCGGTCCATCGGTCCCTCGTGGCCGGCACGCTGTGGGCCGACCTGCCGGAGCACCGTGCCCTGGCCGACCTGCGCTCGGCCCTCTACCGCATCCGCGTGCCCGTCGTGCGAGCGGTCGGCGACCTGCTCGAGCTGCGCCCTGGCGTCCGGGTCGACTTCCACGAGGCGATGGAGCTCGCCCGCGCCCTCTCCAGGACGACCCGCCCGCCCGACCGGGTCGAGCCCATCGTGGACCTGCTGGCCCGCGAGCTGCTGCCCGACAGCGACAGCGTCTGGATCGAGCCGGTCCGGGAGCGCTACCGTCACCTGCGCCTGCGCGCCCTCGAGACCGTGGCTCGCTGCCTGAGCGGCGTCGGGCGTCACGGCGAGGCCATCGAGGTCGCCCAGATGGCGACCGCGATCGAGCCCATGAGCGAGACGGCGGAGGCCGCCCTGATCCTCGCCTTCGTGGCCGAGGGCAACGAGGGGCTGGCGATCCGCGAGCACGAGAGCTTCCGGCGCCGCCTCTGGCGGGAACTTCGGGTCCGGCCGCGGCCCTTCGAGGAGCTGCGGGCGGTGGCTGCCGACGCGGCCGTACGGGACGGGCAGGGGCCCGTCTCCACGATGCTCGGGTCGACGGCCGGCGACGAGCGCGTGACGGACTGGTGACGCGATGGTGACGTTCGGACGACGGACGTCGGACGGTCCGGTGACGTCGGGGTTACCGGGCCGCGACGGGACGGTGAAGCCGCTCCTCCAGCATCCCGGGCTGCGAGTCCAGCCCCGGAGCGTGGAGGTACTGTGCCATGGAGTTCGAGGCCCGAAGGCTGCGCGTCCAGCTGCCCTGCGGGACCGACACGCTGATCGAATGCGTGTTCGCCACCTGTCGCCTGCCGTCGGTGATCACCTGCCTCTACCGCACCCCGTTCTGCCCGACGTTCATCTCGCGGTGCGGCGGCTACCGGTCGATCATCTGCGACTTCGGGACGAACCGGACGTTCACGCCGACCTGTGGCGGGACCATCTGGTACACGGAGACGCTGACCGAGACGGGGACGGAGACGATCCGCGAGGTGACCCAGTTCGAGGTCGACGAGCTGCCCCTGCTGCGCGAGCAGCTGGAGGGCCAGCTCAAGGAGGTCATCGCCGCGCAGGAGCAGGTGGCGAAGCGGAACAAGACGAGCCGCTAGGCCGGCGACCGGGGGCGTCCGATGTCGATCGGTGACGCCCTGCTGCGAGCCAACCCCCGCTATGAGCTCGTCCTGCTCGACCGGCTCGGGCAGGACGAGCGCTCGCTCGTGGAGGAGCAGGCCGGCGACGGTCCGCCGCCGTACGGTCTGCTCCGCCCGGCCCGTCCCGACGCCCTCGAGCCGAGGGTGGTTTCGACGGACACGGCCCTCCTCTTCCTGACGCTCCAGGAGCCCGGGCCCTGCCCCGCCTACGTGCGCCGGGGCCTCGGCGGCCGGCTCGACAGCACGCTGGGCCGACTGGTGGTGGAGGGGATCCTCGAGGTCGCCGGCCAGGACGGCTTCCGGAGCGGCCTCGGGGCCTGGCTGCCGATGGCTCCCGCGGGCGACGGCGCGTCGAACCGCAACGCCTCTCTCTCGGTCGAGGCCCTCCGCTACGGGGCGGCGCTGCTCACCTTCGCCGACCTGCCGCCCGAGTTGCTGGCCGCCCGGCTCTACATGTACGGCCGAGCGCCCGCGACGACCGCCCTCCGCCGCAGGCTGCCGTCGAACGCCGCGGTCGCCGACTGGCTCGGCCTCCGGTCAGCGGGCCTCGGCTCGACGCTTCGATCGGCCTGGCGGGAGGCTCGACCGGCGGAGGGGTCGCCCTGGCGCAGCTGGAGCCCGCGCCGGTCCCTGCCGCATCGGCCGCATCCTGTCTCGTTCAAGCTGTACATCAGCCCGACTCTTGAGACCACGGCCCGGGCTCTCGCTGCGGCGGCGAGCGGTCTCGCCGACGCTGAGGGCTGCCTCGGGTTCAAGATCGGTCGCTCGGTCGAGGGCCTGCTCCGGCCCGACAAGATGGTCGCCTACTTCGAGACGCTCGACGCCTTGAACGAGGGGGCCGCCGCCGTCCAGGAGGCGGCCGCCGGGTGCCAACCGCAGGGCGTTCCGTTCACGGCCGCGGTCACCGGCGACGGCCTGCTCTCGTGGGCCATCGATCCCCCGCGCCGCCTGCGCGACGGCGGGCCGGGCCGGATGAGCTGGCGGTCGTGGGTGACCGGGCGGCTGGCCGACCACCTGCTCTCGAGCCGCCTGGCCGCGAGGCAGCTGCCGCCTGCAGACCCCGCGCCCGGAGACCCCGCGCCGGTCGACCCGCCGGCGTGGCAGGCCGCCCTGGCCCGGCTCGCCCTCGACGGGGTGGACCCGGCGACCTGGGTCCCGGACCCGGCCCTCTTCGACTACGCGGCGGCGGGGTAGCGCGATGTCGATCGGGGAGCCGATGCTCCTGCCGCCGGACGTGATGATCGTCCCCGTCGAGTCGCTCCCGGCCGACGTCCGGACGAGGCTCGACCACAAGCCGGGCGACCATGCCCTCACCCGGCCGCTGACACGGACCGCCTCCACGATCGTGGATGCGAACACCGCCCGGCTCCTCGGATCGTTCCAGACGCCGACGCGGATCGTCGACGCGATCATCGCCTTCGCGGCCGAGCACGATCTCGATCCCCGGGAGACGCTCGACCGCTCCTATCCGGTCCTCCGCGAGCTCCTCGCCGGCGGGCTGCTCGTGCCCGCGGGGTCAGAGCTCGCCCGCCCCATCGCCGAGTCCGCCCTGCCCGACGGCACCGCCGTGGGGCGCTTCCGCGTGGACCGGACGGTGCACCTCATCATCGACACCCAGCTCTGCCTGGCGCACGGTGACGGGCCCGACGAGACCGAGGTCGCCCTCAAGGTCGCCCGGCCCGGTCACGAAGTCCAGTTGCGGGCGGCGCTCGCCCACGAGGCGTCGATGCTGCGGCGCCTCGACGGCCTCTCGACGCCGCGGCTCATCGAGCTCGGCGAAGCGGACGGCCGGCCCTTCCTGGCCATGACCTGGCAGCGGGGGAGCAGTGCGGACCTCGTCGCCGCCGAGCTGCGGGGCCTTCCTCCGGCCGACGGCCGGCCCGCCCTGGTCAGGCTGTGTCGGCGCATCCTCGAGGCCTACGCTGCGATCCACGGTCGGGGGGTCCTCCACGGCGACGTCCACCCCAACAACGTCCTGGTCGGCCCGGACGGCGAGGTGACGGTCATCGACCTGGGGCTGGCCGCCGGCGAAGGGGAACGCGGCACGCCGCGCGGCGGCGTGGACTTCTTCATGGAGCCCGAGTCGGCGAGTGCCCAGGCGGCCGGCCGTCGCACGGCCCCGCTCACCGGCGCCGGCGAGCAATACAGCCTCGCCGCCCTGCTCTACCTGCTGCTGGCCGGCGGCCATACTCATGCCTTCTCCCTGGAGCCGGCGGCGATGCGCCGACAGCTGCTCGAGGAGCCGCCCTTGCCGTTCGCCCGGCACGGGGTGACGGGCCTGGAGCGGATCGAGGCGGTGCTGGGCCGTGCCCTGGCGAAGGATCCAGCGGAGCGATTCCCCGACGTGGCCGCCCTGGGCGCGGCGTTCGAGGCGGCGGCCGCGCGCGACGTGGTCGCGGACGGCGAGACGGGGAGAGCTCGGGGAGCGCCGGGCGCGCTCGCCACGGCGGACGCGGCGAGCGGGGCGCCGCGGCGGAGCCGCGGCGAGGCCGACCGGCTGCTGGACGAGACACTCGAGCGGCTGGGCCCGGACGGCCCGCTCCTGACCGCGGAGCTCGAAGCGCCACGGGCCTCTGTCAATCTCGGCGCAGCGGGCATCGCCTACGGCCTCCTGCGCGTCGCCATGGCCCGCGACGACGGCGCGCTGCTCGGCCTGGCGGACCTCTGGTCCATGAAGGCCCTGGCCTCGCTGGGGACCGAGGAGGCCTTCGTCAACGCCGCTCTCGACATCACCCCAGCCACCTTCGGCAGGACCGGCCTCCACCACAGCCCGACCGGCGTCTACCTGACCGAGGCGCTCATCGCCGGCGCCCGCTGGGACCCCGCCAGCCAGGCCGCCGCCGTCGACGCGTTCCTCCGGGCGACCGAGGAACCGGGACCCGAGCGGGACATCTCGTTCGGCCGCAGCGGCATCCTCCTGGCCGCCGCCATGGCGCTCGAGGCGCTTCCGACCGACTCGCCGCGAGGGGTCGCGGTGCGCGAGCGCGGCGACGCCATCGCCGCGGGCCTCCAAGCTGAGCTCGATCTCTGCGAGCCGCTCGATTCCCGGCCCCGCGCCGATACCCGAGCGGACGAACGGTTCGTCGGCGTGGCCCACGGCTGGGCCGGGTTCCTGTACGCCCAGCTGCGCTGGGCCCAGGCGACCGCGGCCCCTGTCGCCGAGGGGGTCGCCGCCCGCCTCGCCGAGCTGCGCTCGCTGGCCAGGCCGCTCGGGCGCGGCCTCGCCTGGCCTCGGGAGCGCGGCGAGTCAGATGACGGCGCTCTCGTGGGTACCTGGTGCAACGGGGCTGCCGGCCACCTCGGGCTCTGGCTCCTCGCGTCGCGCCTGGTCGACGGCGGATTCGCCCGCACCGCCGAGGCGGCCGCGTGGACCGCGCTCGAGGCCTCGCCGACGCCCGGGGACCTCTGCTGCGGGCTCGCCGGTCGAGCCTACGCCCTGCTCGGCCTCCACCGGGCCAGCGGGGAGCGGATCTGGCTCGCCCGGGCCCGAGCCCTGGCCGACCAGGCCGCGTCGATCGTCCGCGAGCAGGCGCTCCGCGCGGACAGCCTCTACAAGGGCACCGTCGGCGTCGCCGTCCTCGCCGCCGATCTCAGCAGGCCGGCCGAGGCCGCCATGCCCTTCTTCGACCGCGAGCCGTCGAGCGTCGCTCTCAGGGACTGAAGGTCCGCGGCGCGGCGGCTCCAGGAGCAGCGAACAGGCTCGGGCGCCGGGGCGGCAGACCGACGACTCCCCCGGCGCGCGGGCTGTTGGCGGCCGTGACAGGCTAGCTGTCAGAGGCGCCGCCCAGACTGCGGCCATGGAGACAGCTACCCGCCTGGTCCCGCTCCCCTCGCCCGCCGCACGGCCGGTCGCGTCGCCCGCGGTCGCCACAGCGTCGGTCACCTCCGCCGCGGTCCGGGTCGACGGCGACCGCCTGGTCGTGGAGCGGCTCGTCATCGCCGACGCGACGCTGGCGACGTTCGTCGGCGAGCGCGACGCCGACGATCGCCCGGGTCTCGTGGAGCGGGCCCTCAGGATCGGGTTGACGGCCCTGCTCGACGCCGGCGTCACGGTGAACGTCGACGCCATCCGCGTCCAGTTCCAGGACCTCGTGCGCCAGACGGAGGCCGCCAACGAGCGGGCGGCGTCCGCCCTCGACGCCCTGCTGCGCCAGAACTTCGCGGACGGCGACGGGCGCCTGCCGCGGACGCTCGAGCGGTTCCTCGGCGATCGCGGCCAGCTCCGCTCGTTCGTCGCCGAGCTGTTCGACGAGTCGAGGCGCGACTCGGCGATCGGCCGGATGCGGACACTGCTCGGGACCTACTTCGACGGTGACGCGTCTCGGCTCGCGCAGCTGCTCGACCCGACCCGCCTGGGCTCGCCCCTTCACCAGTTCCGGACGGAGATGGCGGACGGGTTTGCCAGGCTCAACGACCGCCTCACCGCCCTCGAAGCCGCCGCCGCGGCTCGGGCAGGCGAGCGGGCGAAGTCTGCCGCCAAGGGGGCCGACCTTGAGGCCCTGGTCGAGGCCGCGCTGGCCGACATCGCCCGCGGCTCGGGCGACCTCGTCGAGCGGACGGCCACCGAGACGGGGGCGGTGATGGGATCCAAGAAGGGCGACTTCGTCGTAACGGTCGACCCGGGCCGGACGGGCGGGGCCGACCTCCGGGTCGTGGTCGAGTGCAAGGATCGGGCGGTAAGCGGTCGGGTCATGCGGGACGAGCTTCGGGAGGCGCGGACGAACCGCTCCGCGGCCGTGGCCCTGGTGGTCTTCACCCCGGCCCATGCCCCGACCGGCATCGCGCCGTTCGATGTCCGGGCGGGCGACGTCTACTGCGTCCTCGATCCAGCGGCGCCCGATCCGGCCATCCTCGAGGCGGCGCTCAGGCTCGCCCGACTGTTCGCCCTGGCGACGCTGCGCGATCGCGAGGTCGAGCTGGACGCGGCGGCGGTGGCGGCCGCCCTGGCCGGGATCCGCGAGCAGCTGGAGCTCGTGCGCGGCCTCAAGGCGACGCTCACCTCCATCGCCACCAACGCCGGGGACGTCCGCGGCGCCCTCGACAGGCTGCGCGAGGCGATCCTCGCCCGCGTCGCCGAGGCGGAGGCCGAGCTGAAGCCGGTGGCCGCGGCGGAGGCGGCGCGGCCGGCGTAGACGGCGGCCGGCCCCGGGCATCGACACAGGCTGCGACCGGTCGGCGGCGTCGGAGGGTCCCGGCGCAGGCCCGGCTCCGGCCGGTCCCTCGATCACGCGGCGCTCGGCGCGTCAGGCGCCCGCCACGGACCGCGACCGGGCCTCCGACAGGGCCGCGTCGCGGTGCCGACCGCCTCGCCCGCCGACCGGCGCCTCGTGCCCCGGCTCCCCGGGGCATCGAACGTGGCGCGACTTCGGGTCAACCGAACAGGACGGGCAGGGACGGCGCGGCCGTGACCATCGCCGACCGCGCGGGCCCGGGTCCGACGAGGGATCGCGACGGGCGGCGTGCGCGGGTGAGGGGGTCGGCGAGGACATGAAGCGGCGCCGGGATCAGGCAAACGCGCCTCAGAGTCGTGAGGACGAGGCCGGGGCGCAGGCCGCCCTCAGCGTGTTCGGATGGCCTGAAGTCCCGCGCACGAGGTGACGGCAGGGGCAGCGGCCAACGAGGCGGCCACGCCGCCGGGGAGCGCGCAGGGCCCGCGGCGCCGCCGTGCGCGGGCGGCGCCCGATGGAGCATCGCCGCGCCCCACTGGACGTCTTGCGGGAGCGCGCTATGCTCTCGTCCCGGTCCCGGCACGAGGGCCCCGGACGCGAGGAGATCATGGCTCGAGCGCTCTGGCGGGGGGCGATCCAGTTCGGGCTGGTGACGATCCCGGTCAAGCTGTACCTGGCGACCGAGTCGAAGGGCATCAGCTTCAACATGCTCCACGGCTCGTGCCTGTCCCGCATCCAGATGAAGACGTACTGCCCGACCCACGATGAGGTGATCAGCCGGGCCGACACGGTCCGCGGCTACGAGTACGCCAAGGGCGAGTACGTGGTCGTCGGCGACGAAGACCTCGCCAAGGTCCCCCTCAAGACGGTCCGCTCGATCGAGATCGAGCAGTTCGTCCGCGCCGACGAGGACGCCCAGGCCTTCCGCTTCGCGAAGCAGGCCTACTACCTCGAGCCCGAGCCGATCGGGCGCAAGGCGTTCTACCTCCTCAAGTCGGTCCTCGCCGAGCAGGGTCTGACTGGCATCGCAAAGATCGTCCTCAAGGATCGCGAGCAGCTCGCCGCGATCGACCCGTTCGCTTCGACCATGCTCCTGACCACCCTCTACTGGCCCGACGAGATCCGGGCGGTCGACGAGCTGGCGCTGCCCGAGGGCGAGGTCGAGATCAAGGCGGCCGAGCGTCGGATGGCCGAGCAGCTCATCGGGACGATGACGGCCGAGTTCGACGCCGCGGCCTACCACGACGAGTACCGCGAGGCGCTGATGGGCGTCATCGAGGCCAAGGTCGCCGGCCAGGAGATCGTCGAACCCGAACCGGCGCCGACCGGCAAGCTCGTCGACCTGATGGCGGCGCTCGAGGCGAGCGTCGCGGCGGCGAGGGAGAAGCGCCGCGTCGCGGCCGAGCCCGAGTCGCTCGAGGCGGCGCGGGCGGCTGGACGGGCGGCGCGACGCGCGGAGCGGCCGGCAGGCACCGGACGGCGCGTGAAGTCGGCCGAGGCGGCCGAAGGGAAGGCGGCCGAGGCCACGAAGCGATCGCGGAAGGACGTCGCCGAGTCCGTCGAGGAGGCGGCGCCGGTCCGCCGGCGCAAGAGCGCCTGACACCGACGGCGTCACGCGCGAGGGGGCGATGGCCGACGTCGTGAGCGGGACCGTACCGGGCTTCCTGCCGAGCGTCCAGGGGTTCCACTTCCCGAACGCGTTCCCCCACGAGCCGCTGGCCGGCGTGTCGATCCCGGGCCTCGGGCCCGTCTCGATCGGCGACGCCGCCGACGGCCTGTGCGGCGGGATGGTCTTCAGCGTCCTGGACCTCCTCGCCGTCGCCACCCTGCCGCCGTCCGACACCGACCCACCGGCCGCCGGGACGCCGCAGTTCCGGTATCTCGTCCGGCGGCTCGTCGACAGCTTCGACCTGCCCGCCGGCCCCGGCCGCTACCTGGCGCTCATGAGCCCGCTCGTCCCGGACGGCCCCTCGCCGCTCGCCGCGGTCGGCGTCCGCAGCCGCACCCAGGTGATGGTCGAGGACGCGTGGCCGGCCATCCGGGCGGACATCGACCACGGCCGCCCGTCGCCGCTCGGCCTGGTCCGCGTCGTCTCGGCCGACCCGCGCGACCTCGGCCACGACCACCAGGTCCTCGCCTATCGCTACACCCTGAGCGGCTCCGCCCTCGCGATCGGGGTCTACGACCCGAACCACCCCGATGATGACGACATCACGATCGCCCTCGACACGGCCGACGCCGATGCCGCGGCGAGCGTCGTGTACAGCGCTGGTGACGGGCCGGTCCACTGCTTCTTCCGGACGGCGTACACGGCCGCGATCCCGGGCCCCTTCATGGAGACCGAGGGCGGGACCTGACCACCGTCGGCTCGGCCGTCGGTTCGACCGTCTGCTCGCCGGCCGATCGGTCACCCGGGTGGCCCGGCTCGTGCGCCGGGCGATGCCCGGTGTCGTGCTCCGGCCGGTGTTCCTGCTCGTGGTCCAGCCGATGGTCCGGCTCGTGCTCCGGCAGCTCCACGAGCACCGTCGCGTGGCGCGGCGTCCGGTTGTACGCCGCGGCGACGAGCCCGCCGACCAGGGCAGCGAGGATGGCGGCGAGCAGGCCGCCGACGACCGCCGCGGCCGGGATGACCGCCCACCAGGAGCCCGAGAGCGTTCGCAGCAGGCCGACCTGGTCGCCGAACGGCAGCAGGTTGCGCGCGACGCCCAGCGTCAGGCCGAGCTCGCGCTGCCAGTCGAGGAGCGCGCCCGCGAACCAGGCCACGAAGACGCCGCTGACCGCCCCGAGTACCAGGCCGAGGGCGAAGCCGACCCACGCCCCGGCCGCCATCGCCGCCCGGACCGACACCGCGGCGAGCCGGCCGCGGGCGATGCGGTGACGATGCCGGGCGGCGGCCGCGACCTCGTGCGGCTCGGGGCTCATCGCGCGCTCCCTCCGCTCCGGCGTCCGGGCCGCCCTGCCCGCGAGCTGCCGCCGAGGGCGAGCGACAGCGCGAGCAGGCCGCCCAGGATCGCGACGCAGGTCCCGACCGCGTAGGCGAGGTAGCCGAGCAGCCGGCTCGTGCCCTCGGCGCGCGGCACCACGGCCGTGCCGCCGGAGACGGTCTCGCCGACCGGCGGGGCGGCCGTCGGCAGCGCGCCCGCGTCCTCGGTCGCCCCGTAGAGGTGGGCCAGGGCGGCCGCCACAGGCCGCGGCCTGCCGTCCGGGGCGAACAGGCCGAAGCGCTCCAGGGCGATGCCCGGCCGCATCGTGAAGTAGTCGTCCAGCGCCCACCAGACCATCGCGGCGACGTAGCCGCCGGCCCTCGTCGTGCTCCGGACCGCGAGCTGGTGACCCGCCTGCTCGACGATCCGGACCTGGGCCGCCGGGCCGTCGGGCGGGTCCGCCCAGCGTCCGAACTCGAGGATCATGATCGGCTTCCTCGGGTACCGCTGGTGGGCCGCGATGAGCGCGTCGCGGGTGCCGCTGACGGGATCGGTGCCGTAGAAGACCCCGTGGTAGAAGGTGAAGCCGACCACGTCGAGGGCATCGTTGGTCGGGTCGGCCGGGTCGAACCCGTAGCAGGCCTGGCCGACCAGGCGGGTGCCGTCGATGTCGCGGGCGACCTGGCGGAGGCGGGCGAGCGCGTCCGCCCGCTCCTGGCCGCCGGTCGACTCGTTGGCCAGGCCGTAGAACAGGACCGCGGGGTGGTCCATGTCGCGGAGGGCCATCTCGCGCAGCATCTGCTGGGGGATGCCGCGGCCCATCGCGATGCCGAACGTCAGCGGCGTGAAGTGGTAGAGGGGGATCTCCTCCCAGACCGCGACCCCGAGCCGGTCGGCGAGCATCAGGAGGCGCGGATCGGCGGGGGTGTGGCCCGTCCGAACGAGCGTGGCCGCGACCTGGCGGGCACGCTGGAGCTGGTCGAGCGCCTGCGCAGCCGAGACGATGGGCCCCGCGGTGGCCGGCCGACCGCCCGCCGCAGGCTCGATCCGCTCGTCGTGCAGGGCGACCCCGGCGAAGGCCGTCGGCCGCCCGTCGAGCAGCAGGCGTGGCGCGTCGGGGTCGACGGCGATGTGGCGCAGTCCGAACGTCTCGTACAGCTCGTCGGTCCGTCCGTCGTCGGCCCGCACGGTCACGTGCAGGACGTACAGCGCGGGGTCGTCCAGGCGCCACTCCGCCGCGCCCTCGATCGAGAAGCTCGCCTGGAGGACGGCGATGCCGCCCGGGGGGAGCTGGCCGACCGCCAGGCGACGGCTGGCGACGCTCGGGGCGAACGGGGCGATGAGGTGCCGCGGGTCCGGGTCGAGCAGGTCCGTCGCGTCGACGACGGCCGGCTGGACGTCGATGTCGACGGTCCCCCCGACGGGCGCGGGGCCGCGGTCCTGGACGACGACGGAGACGTCGCCGCCGTCGAGATGCGGCACGACGTCGGCCCGGACCGCGCCCAGCGGCTGCGAGGCCTCCAGCCAGACCGGCCGGGTGATGCCGCCGTAGTCCCACCAGTCGGCCAGGCCCCAGGGCACGATGTCGTTGCGGCTGCCCCAGGCCGGAGCATCGACCCGCACCGCGAGCAGGTTGGCCTGGCCCGGCCGGGCGACCGCCTCCACGGCGAAGGCGAACGGCGTGTAACCGCCCTCGTGGTAGCCCAGCCAGCGCCCGTTCAACCAGACGTCGGCGAGGTAGTTGACGGCCCCGAACTTGAGGGTCAGCGGCCGACCCTGCCAGTCGGGCGGGATGAAGAAGGCGAGGCGGTACCAGGCGCCGCCACCGGACGCGTCCGGTGGCCGGGCGATGACGTCCGGGACGCTGACGGTGGCCCAGCCCGAATCGTCGAAGCCGGGGGTCTCGCGCCCAGCGGCGTCGGCCGTGATGGCCGCCAGGGAGGCCGCCCGATCGGTCAGCGACAGGTCGTCGTCGAGGGTCGCCCGCTGGCTGCGCCAGGGCCCCGCCAGGTCGAGCCTCGGGCGCGGTTGCAGGCCGAAGCTCGGGACCGGGATGCCGTCCTGCAACGCGACGCTCCCGCCACCCGTCGACCGCATCGTCAGGGTCGGCGGCAGACTGCCCGCCCGGGCCTGGGGGACGCAGGCGGCGAGCAGGAGCGGCAGCAGCACCAGGGAGAGGAGCACGAGGCCGACCGGCAGGACCGGGACCGGTCCTGGAGTGCCCTCCGCCACCGGCGCCCGGTGGCTGGGGTCCATCGTCCCAGTCTACGAGGCCACGGCTGGGTGCGAGGCCACGGCTGGGTGCGAGGCCACGGCTGGGGCGTCGGAGGACGGCCTGCCCGCGTCGCCGCGTGCGGCGGCCATCCGCGCGTGGGCCGCGAGCGCCTGGGGCATCCAGCGGAGGCGCGGCGGGAACGCGAGCCGCCCGGCGCTCCAGCTGCGGGTGAGCCAGGCGCTGATGAGGCGGCGGGCGGGCGTCCACGGGATCCCGTACGCCTCGCGGATCCGCGGCGGCAGCAGGTCGAGCGCCGGCCAGAGCAGCCAGTCGTAGGTCGCCGGCGGCAGGCGGTCGAGGAGCGGGCCGGCCGCCGCGAGGCCTCCCGCGCTGACGCGCGGGTCGCGCACGAGGGGCCCGAGCGGCGGGTGGAGGATCGTCCGCGCCAGCTCGCGGGCGGTGGGCGTGACCGTGACGGGGCCGCCGGGCCCGAGCATCCGGTCGAGGTAGGCCTGGAACGCCCCGAGGTCGGCCGGCAGGTCGGCCTCCCCGATGCCGAAGGCTCGGCCGATCGGCCGCGTCTCCGCGTAGAAGGCGGCGCGCCGCTGCGGGTCGAGCCGCTGCAGCCAGGCGTCGGCCGCGACCATGGTCGAGTCGACGAGGGTCGCGTGCACCCATAGCGAGAGGGCGGGATCGCCTGCCTCGTAGCGCTCGACGCCAGTCACGTCCCGGGCGACGGGGTCGCGCACGGGCCCCTGCACCCGGCGATGGAGCGCGGCCAGCCGGCGGAGCTCGGCCCGGGCCGCCGGGGCGCTGCCGTACACGATCCGGAGGTAGCTGCGGAGCGTCGCCTCCAGCCGCCGCCAGGGATCCTCGCGGAACGCGGAGTGCTGGTCCACGCCCTCCGCGACGAGGGGATGGGCCAGCTGCAGCAGGAGTGCCCGCGGGCCGGCGCCGAGGAGGATCGTCGCCTCGCGATTCAGGCGCCACGCCTCGCTGGCGGGCCCGTACAGCCCGTGGAGCGCACCGCCATCCGCGCCAGGTCCCTCGCGCGCATCCCCACCGCTCCGGTTGGGAGCCGCCTCCGGCGCGAGGTCGGCCATCGCCGTCCGCCGGGGATCCCGCCTCAGCGCTCCCCCACCCTCCGGCCGACGAGCCACCAGGCGACCGGGAACAGGCCGGCGGCCAGGACCAGCTTGAGCGCGTCGCCGGCGACGAAGGGCAGGAACCCGTTGCGCACGGTCCACTCTCCGGACGCGCCGGTCGCGGCCGCCAGCCAGGGCAGCCCGACGGCGTAGATGACGAGGTTGCCGAGGACCATCGCCGCCACGGCACCGCCCGGGCTGCGGTCCCAGCCGAGCTCGGCCAGGCGCCCGACGAGGCCCGCCGCGACGACGAACCCGACGAGGTAGCCGCCAGTCGCGCCCAGCACGAGTCGCCCGCCGCCGATGCTCGCGATCGTAGCGATGCCCTGGTGGTGCTCCGCGTAGACCGGCAGGCCGAAGCCGAGGACGAGGTACATCGCCGTCGCGAGCAGGCCGCGCCGGAAGCCGAGGGCCCCCCCGACGACCAGGACGGACAGTGTCTGGCCGGTGACGGGCACCGGCGAGCCCGGGACCCGGAGGCTGAAGTTCGCGGTCAGGGCGATGAACAGCGCCCCGACGAGGATGAGCGCCAGGTGGCGCATCCGGGAGCTCAGCCGCTCGCCGACCCGGATCGGCACCAGGAAGTCGCCGATCGTGATGCCGCGCTCCATGGCGGGCAGCCGGTTCAGGCGAGGCGTGGCGAGCATGCTCTCCCTTTCGTGGCCGGGCCCGGGTGGAGGGACCGCGCGGGACCCGCCACCGAGTATAGCCAAGGCACGGCGCTCCCCGGCCGGGCGGGTCATTCGTAGGCGACGGCCCGGACGATCGACAGCCGGCTGGCCAGGCGGGCCGGCCACGCCGCGGCGAGGAGGCTCACCGCGAGGCCGAAGGCGAAGGCCAGGCCCGCGGTCGCCCAGGGCAGGCCGGTCGGCGCCGCGTCTGGCGCTGCCAGGCGAAGGATGACGGCGCCGACGAGCAGCCCGCCCAGACAGCCGAGCAGCGCGCCGACAGCCCCGAGGAGGCCCGCCTCGAGGACGACCATCCGCCAGACCTGGGCCCGGGTCATGCCCGCCGCGCGCAGCATGCCGATCTCTCGGACCCGCTCGTCCACGCTCATGGTCAGGGTGTTGACGATGCCGAGCCCGGCGATCACGACCGCGACGGCGGCCAGCAGGTCGAAGAGCCCGAAGACGCGGCCGAGCGCGTCGCCGACCGCCCCGCCGAGCGCGTCCAGGTCGTCCGGCTCGAGGGCCAGCGAACGGGCGAGCGCGTCGAGCCGCGGTCGCCCGACGGCCTCCTGCCCGGAGGCATAGCGGACCGCCAGGAAGCGGGCGCCCGTCACCCCGAAGGCGGACGTCGCGTCGCCCCAGCCGACGAGCAACGCCTCGCCGGTCGGACCGGGCAGCGAGCGGTCGACGATGCCCGCGACCCGCAGGGTGGTCGGGGCGGACCCTGTCGCGAAGGCAAGGGTGTCCCCGACATGGGCACCGAGCCGGTCCGCCAGGCTCGCCGGCAGGACCGTCGCGCCGCCACCGTCGAGGGCGGTCAGGGCAGTCGTCCGGTCCCCGGCGACGAACGTCAGGCGACCGTCGGCGAGCAGGTCCGCGCCGTGGACCGCCGCCGCGTCGACGCGGCGGCCCTGGAAGTCGACGCCGAACGTGGCCAGCGGCGAGACCCGCTGGACGCCGGGGATGGCCGCGAGCTGGGCGAGGCCGGGCTCGTCGGGGGCGAGCGGCCGGATCGAGCCGAGCAGCTCGTCGCCGGGGACGACCGTGGTCAGCCAGTCGGCCGCGGCGCGCCGCGCGTCCTGCGCCACCGTGCCCATCGCCACGATCATCGCCAGGCCCACGGTCAGGGCGCCGACCGTCAGGGCGGTCCGGCTCCGGTCCCGGGCGAGCGCGCTCCTCGCGAGACGACTCTCCGCCCGCAGGGCGCGGGCCAAGGGCAGACCGAGGAGCCGGCCGAGCGGCCCGACGAGGAAGGGCGAGAGCGCGGCGACCAGGAGGAGCAGGCCGTAGACCGCGAAGGGACGGAGCTGGTCGAGGGCACCGCGGCCGACCCCCGGTGGGCTCGGCCAGAGCAGCAGGCCGGCCGCACCGAGCACGACGAAGACCACGACGAGCCAGCGCAGCCGGGCGGCCCGCGGGCCGATCCCGAGGGCGCCGGGCCGGAGGGCCTCCACGGGGCTCAGCCGCCCCGCCCGCCAGGCGGGCTCGAGGCCGGCAGCGAGGGTCACCGCGAGACCGAGCGCCAGGGCGAGCACCGCGCCGTCGGCCGGGATCGCGAGGCGGTCGACGACCGGCCCGCCGAAGGCCGGCACCGCGTCGGCGAGGACGACCGCAAGGCCGAGCCCGGCGACGAGCCCGAGCAGCGAGCCGAGCAGGCCCATCGTGGCAGCCTCGGCCAGGACGAGGCGATGGACCTGGCCGCGCGTCGCGCCGGCGGCGCGCAGCAGGCCGACCTCGCGGACCCGCTCGGCGACGGTCATCGAGAGCGTGTTGAAGACGAGGAAGGCGCCCACGAAGAGGGCGACAGCGGCGAGCAGGGCAGTCCCCGCCTCGAACCCGGCGGTCGAGGCCGCGAGCGCCGCAGCCACGTCCTGCGGGGTGCTCAGGACGTAGGGCTCGCGGGTGAGGCGCGACGCCAGCGCCGCGGTCACCGCCGCTGGGTCGGCGCCGGGCGCGAGGCCGAGGTCGACCCGGCTGACGCCGGGCACGTCGAACAGCGTCCGGGCGGCGCCGAGCGGCAGGACGACGACCCTGCCCCGCGCGTCGGGCAGCGGCCCGTTCCCGGCAAGCAGGCCGACGACCCGGTAGGCCGTCGGGCCGGCGGCGGCCGAGCCGAGGAGCGTGACCTGGTCGCCCAGGGCGAGGTGCTCCGCGGCCGCGAGCGTCTCGCTGACGAGCGCGCTCCGCTCGAGGCCGGCGGTGAGGCGCGTGCCCTCGGTCAGGTGGAGCGGGTGCAGCCGCGGGTCGAGCGCCGGGTCGAGGCCGAGGACCGTCACCGGCGCGGCAACGCCGCCGCCCGTCGCGTCCAGGCGAGTCTGGAGGTACGTCTGGCGCTCGAGCTCGGGCGCGACGACAGCGACGCCGGGTGTCGAGGCCAGGGTCGCGATCGTCGGGTCGGTCAGGCCGCGCTCGGTGAATGCCTGGACGCGCAGGTCGGCGCTGCCGAGCAGGTCGCGGACGGAGCGGTCGACGGCGCCGTCGATGGACGCCCGGCTGACGATGGCCGCGAACAGGACCGCCACCCCGAGGGCGATGCCCGCGGCGGTGAGCAGCGTCCGCAGCGGTCGCCGCCAGAGGTCCCGCCAGGCGAGCGCCCCGAGTCCGCGCACCGCGCCGCCCTACAGGCCGAGCTGGGCGAGCCGGGCGATCAGGGGCCCCGTGGCGTGGTCGGGCCGGCGGCCCAGCTCGAGCTCGTCGACCGCGGCCCCGTCCCGCAGGAAGATGACCCGGTCGGCATACGCGGCCGCCTTCGAGTCGTGCGTCACCAGGACGATCGTCTGGCCCTGCTCCACGCAGGACCGCCAGAGCCGGTCCAGGATCTCCGTCCCCGTCGTGAAGTCCAGGTTGCCCGTCGGCTCGTCGGCCAGCAGGACGAGGGGCCGCGTCACCAGGGCGCGAGCGAGGGCGACCCGCTGCTGCTCACCCGCCGAGAGCTGGTCCGGTCGATTCCGCTCCCGGCCGTCGAGGTCGACCTGGCCGATCGCCTCCCGGACCCGCTGGCGGAACTCGCCGCTCGTCGGGTCGTGGCCGGCGATGGTGAACGGCAGGCCGACGTTCTCCTCGACGGTCAGCAACGGCACGAGGTTGAAGAACTGGAAGACGAAGCCCGTCTTCGCGCGCCGCAGGAGGGTCGCCGGGGTGTCCGAGAGCCGGCTGACGATGTCGCCGTCGAGGACGACCTCGCCGCTCGTGGGCCGGTCCAGGCCGCCCAGCAGGTGGAGCAGCGTGCTCTTGCCCGAGCCCGAGGGACCCATGAGGGCCAGGAACTCGCCGCGCCGGACGGCGAGGGAGATGCCCCGGACGGCCTCCACCTCGGTCCTGCCGAGCCGGTAGCGCTTGACGAGGTCGCGCGCCTCGAGGATGGGCGGCCGGCGGCGGTCGACGAAGGGTCGAGCCGTCGTCCCGTCAGCGACCGGAGCGGCGGCGGGATCGGCGAACGGTTGAGTGGTCACGTCAGCGGGCGAGCGTGACGGTCGCGCCGACGCGGACGGCTCGGGGAGCACGCGGCCAGTGTAGCCGGCCCCGAGCGGCTTCCGCGGTCGGAACGGGCCGCGTCAGCCGCCGAGCAGGGCGCCGAGGATGACGCCGACGAACTGGTCGACGAGACTGCCCGGCCCCGACCCACGAGGGCGAACGGCCGTCGGATCCTCCACCCGGAGCGTGACCGCGTCCTGGGCTACCGGCGCTGCCGTGGGGGTCGCGGCGGGCGGCGGCCCGTCGGCGTCGCGGCCTGGTCCGAGGGCGACGCCCGCCCCGTCCGGATCGCGCGGGTCCGTCGGTGCCGGGGTCGGCGTCGGTGTCGGGGTGGCCGTCGGCGTGGGCGTGGGAGCGGCCGTCGGCGCGGCGGTGGGCGCTGGCGTCGTCACCGGGCGGACCGTCGGGCGGGGCGTCGGCGGCGCCGTCGGCTTGGGGGTCGGCCTGGGGGTCGGCTTGGGTGTCGGTGCCGGCGCGGGCGCCGAGCAGGGCTGGGCGAAGATGACCGTCCACATGTGATTGCCGCTCGCGCCCTTGTAGGCGCCGATGCCCATCACCGTCCAGGCCGAGCCCAGGATGTTCGCCCGGTGCCCGCTCGAGGCCATGAACGCCTGCTGGATCGCTTCGGTCGCGATGTCGTCCGGGTAGGTGTTCGTGCCGATGTTCTCGCCGGCGACTTTGAAGCAGTAGCCCTTCTGCTGGAGGACGTCGAAGACCGTCTCGCCCGACGGCGGGATGTTGTGGCTGAAGTAGCCTCGGACGATCATGTCCTGGCTGCGCCAGCGGGCGATGCCGACCAGGAACGAGTCGCTCGCGAGGGCGCGGAGGCCGGCCGCCGCCCGAGCCTGGTTGGTGAGGGTGAAGAGTTGCGCCTCGTCGGCCGGGCTGAAGGCGTTCGCATCCCAGGCGAAGACGGGCGTCGGCGCCGCCAGTAGGCCGAGCGAGGTGAGGCTGAAGGCGAGGGCGAGGACCGCGGGCAGGCGTGTGAGTCGACGGCGAAGGCCGGTCGGGCGGGCTGCGGGCTGGTCGGGCACGGGGCGCTCCAGGGCGGCTGCGGGTTCCTCGACCTTAGGTCGTTGCGACCTCGCCGCCACCCCGCGAGATGGTCCCGGCCTCGCGGCGACCGGTGGTACCAGCCCGCCCTCGTCCGCCGCGACCGGACTCGCCGCGACCGCACCGCTCCGCCCACCTACGCCGTTCCGGATCGCGGCCCATGGATCCCGTGGGGCAGCCGGCGGCGCCCTGGCGAACGCCCCTGCCGGAGCGGCTATACTCCGCGTCGCCCCGACGCCGCGCTCCGCCACGGCGCGACCCTGTGCGTCGGCGGCCCGCGGTGGCCTTAGCTCAACTGGCAGAGCATCGGATTGTGGCTCCGAAGGTTGTGGGTTCGAGCCCCATAGGCCACCCCATCGTTCTACGCACGAAACGGCCCCCGGAGACATCTCCGAGGGCCGTCCTGGCGGGCGACTGCCCGGTGTCGGCAAGTAGATGGCCCGGTCCTCATCCCGAGAGTAGCGTGGGCAGGTCCAGATCCGAGAGAAGGGGAGCCCGGGCGATGGCAAGCGTGCTACTCATCGGCTCTGGCGCCGGCGCAGACGTCGCCACCGAGAGCACCGAGGACATTGCGGTCAACTGGTCGAAGATCCGCGAGAAGCTCAGCGAAGCCAAGAGCGAGCTCAAGTACCTGCTGGATGATGGCCAGGACTCACTCCTTCAGTCGATCGCGTTCGAGTTCGGCGTCAGCGCGACCGGAGAGCTCGGCATCATCGTGAGCAAAGCCAGCGTGACTGTGGGAACGAAGGTCACGCTGACGCTGGAGCGGACCAGATCATCCTGAGCCGCTCCGGCAGGTTCCCAGCGCGGCCAGCTGGTCCTTCCCCCGGCCCTCGACCGCCTGACGCTTCGCCAAGCGGCGAGGCGGCCGATGCCAGGCGGCTACCGTCCATGCGCGGCTCGCTGGGTCGCACTCGCAGGGCCCCACCCGCCCGCCCAGCGGCAAGACCCCGCGAGCCGGCCAGTCGTGCGGGCCGCGTCGGGGGCCCTTCCTTACCCTCGACTCGGCGGGTCCGTGCGCTCACGGGCTTCGCGCTCGCGCTCGTGGTACATGTCCCGAGCGTGTCGCTCCGCGCGCTCTGCATCTTCCAGGGTGGCTCGAGCCTCTGGTAGTCCGGTCTCCCGGCTTGCCTGGGCGAAGGCCGCGAGGCGTGTGGCGGCCGTCCGGGCGCTTCGGGCGGCGTTCTCGGCCGCCTGGGCTGCGCGCTCGGCCAGGATCGCGAGCTCTTCGGCTGCTGCAGCCTCCTGATCGGCGCGTTCAGACGTCGCGAGTGCGTTGTCGGCGAGCCGCTGGGCGAGTTCGGCTGCCCGCGTCGTCTCGGGCCAGGCGTGGAGGAGCTCGCTCGTGGTCACGACCATCCTCCCCTCCCCCAATGACAGGAGAGAGCACGTCCGGCGGCATGTGCGCCAACGACGCGCGGCTGCATACCCCCCGCCGGCGCGTGAGACGCCCAAGACGAGCGTCGCGCCATCGCGCCATCCCGGCAGGCTGCGCCCGGGTGGCGGCGTCGAGGGCACCTCCTTGACCAGGGCACAAGAAGAGGGCGGGCCAGCTGGATCGGCGAGCCCACCCTCGTGACGCGCCCTTCCCGGTAGCAGCGGAGACGGGGCCGTCTGTCAACTATCTTTGAACATCCCTGAAGGCCCGACAGCCGGCCGATGGTCCTGCTCGAGGATGGCCCGTCGGTCGACGGCGGGTCGAGGAGACGGACCGCCAGGACCCCGAGGACCTCGACTGGTGGGATGGCGTGCGGCCCGCTCGTCGACAGGGCGTCATGACCGGCGAGGATGCCCTGAGCGGCTTCCTGACTACCGCAGCGTCCTGCCGGCCACGCCCCTTGTCAGTGCTGACTCACCTGGAAGCAGGCGACGTCGTACTGCGACGACGGGCTGTAGTGCTGCCCGCCGGTGCCGCCGTTCGGGCTGTTGATCCCGGGCTCGTTGAAGGGGGAGCCTGGGGACGAAGCCGAGTTGCCGGGAGTCGTACCGCCGGCGGCCTCGATGGCCTGGCACGACTGGCTCGGCTGACCCGTCCCGGAGGGATTGGTGGCGGCGAGTGTCGGGCCTGCGAGGGCCATCCCCAGGCCGACGATGAACGATGCGCTGATCGCGAGCCGACGAAGGTGAGCCATGGCTGTCTCCTCCGATGACCGTCGTTCGACGATGTCCTTGGGGTCGATACGCCTGCGGCCGTGATCCGGTTCTCACAAGACGCCCGGAGGATCAGCCCGTGCCGGAGCCGCCAGGCACCGTTCCGGACGACGCCAGGAGGGAGCGGGTCAGCGGCCGTCGGGGCTCCTGCCGCCTCCCCGAGTCCTTCGCTCATCTCAGCCCCCCTCGGCTTCCGGAGATTGGCGTCCCCGTCGTGTCTGCCGATCGCCCGGCCAGCCGTCTGGACCTGACCGACCGACCCTCGGGCACTTCCCTCCTGACCCTAGTTCTGACCCTAGATGGGCTGCTATCGGTTGCGTCGGTGGGACGACGCTATGGATGCCCTGGACGCACGGACCTGGCCCCTCTGCCTGCACGGGGTGGGATCGTGGGCTCCGAAGGTTGTGGGTTCGAGCCCCATAGGCCACCCCAGTTCCCCTCTTGACCTTCGACCAGCTTGAAGGTCTACCCTGCCGGCATGAAGGTCTCGGAGCTCGCCCGTCGGGTCGGCGTCCGGCCGTCCGCCGTGCGCTGGTACGAACAGGCTGGCGTGCTCCCGGCTGCGCCGCGAACCGAGAGCGGCTACCGCCAGTACGCCGAGGCGGACGTCGCCCGCCTGCGGCTCGTCGTCGCGCTCCGCCGGCTCGGGCTCGGACCCGAGGACGCCGGTCGGCTCGCCCGGCTGTGCCTCGAGCGCGGCGACGTCGATCTCGATCTCGCTCCGCTCCTGGCCGCGCAACGCGCGGCGATCGCCCGCCAACGGGCGGACCTCGACCGGCTCGAGGGCGAGCTGCTCGATCTCGAACACACCATCGCGGCGGCAGGCCGCACCTGGAGGGAACCGAACGTGGCCGATCCGATCCGCGTCCTGTTCGTCTGCACCCACAACTCGGCGCGCAGCCAGATCGCCGAGGCGCTCCTGCAGCGCTATGGCGGGGCCGACTTCGAGGTCGTCTCGGCGGGCACCGAGGCGACGGAGGTGAACCCGCTGGCGATCCAGGTCCTCGACGAGGTCGGCATCGACTGGTCGACGGCGCACAGCAAGCGGATCGACGAGTTCCTCGACCAGCGGTTCGACTACGTCATCACCGTCTGCGATCGGGCCCGAGCCAGCTGCCCGGTGTTCCCGGGCTCGGCCAACTCCCTGCATTGGGGACTCGACGACCCGTCGGAGGTCGCCGGCAGCGATGAGGACCGACTGGCGGCGTTCCGCCGGACGGAGCAGGACGTGGCGGCGCGGCTGCGGCCGTTCATCGAGGTGGCCCTCCGCGCCGCGGGACGGCCGCCGACGGCGGCGATCGCCTGACCGACGGACCGACGGCTCGGCGCGCCGCCGGGGCGCCCGCCGTCAGCGGCGGTCTACCCACGCGAGCGACTCAGGCGGCGCGGCCCGGCCGGGCCAGGACCGTGAGCCCGTCGTCCGGCGCTTCGAGGACCGGCAGGGCAAAGGCGAACTCGCTGCCGCCCGCCGGCCGCCGGGCCGCCCAGATCCGGCCGCCCTGCAGCTCGACGAGGCGGCGGCAAACGGCAAGGCCAAGGCCGAGGCCGCCGGACTCGGCTCGCGCGTGAGCGGCGCGGTAGAACGGATCGAAGATGAGCGGCAGGTCCTCGTCGGCGACCCCGGGGCCCTCGTCGAGGACGCGGACGACGAGCTCGCGCTCGACGCGCTCGACGACGACGCACACTTCGCCCGCCGGCGGCGAGTACTTCTCGGCGTTGCTCAGCAGGTTGCCGACGACCTGGCTGATCCAGGCCTCGTGGCCCTCCACCAGGCCGGCCGGAGCGCGGTCCTCGAAGCCGAAGCGCCGGCCCGGCAGCACGTCGCGGTGCCGCTCCACGACCCTGCCCACCACGGTCGCGAGACGGAGCGGCTCGATGCTCCGCTCGTCCTCGCGGTCGACCCGCGCCAGCACGAGCATGCTCTCGAGGAGGGTCGCCAGCTGCTCCGAGCTCTCCCGCAGCTCGCGGGCCGTCTCCTGCAGGACGTGCGGCGGCAGCGAGCGGCGGGCCATCACGTCAGCGAGCCCGACGATCACGGTCAGCGGCGTCCGGAGCTCGTGCGAGACGAGGCCGAGGAACTCCTCCTTGACGGCCAGGGCCTGGCGGAGCCGCTCCTCCCGGTCGCGCAGCACCTCGCTGGCGCGGACGCGCTCCGTGATGTCCTCGACGGTCTTGGCGATGAGCGGCCGCGCGCCGCCATAGCGGATGACCGCGGCCGTGACGTGGACCCAGATCGTCCCGCCGTCCCGCCGCACGTAGCGCTTCTCGGCCTCGTAGCGGATGTCCGGGTCGCGGAGGAACTGGTCCCAGCGGGCCTGGTCCACGGCGCGATCGTCGGGGTGGTCGAGGTCGGCGACCCGCATCCGCAGCAGGTCCTCGCGGGGGTAGCCGGTGAGCGCACAGAAGCGCTCGTTCACCTCGAGGAAGTGGCCGTCCGGGCTGAGCTGGACGGCGCCCACGGCGACGCTCTCGAAGAACCCCCGGAAGGCCGATTCCCCGCGGTTCGCGGGCGCGGCCCCCCTGGTCTCGATCGTCACGCTTCCACCGTGTCCCCTCGCCCCCGTGCGCGCGGCCGGCATCGTGCCGCACGCCTTCGTATACGCCCCGTGAGGGTCGCGGGGCGCGCCTCAGCTCCGGCCGGGACGTTGCGGCGGCATATCGGTCCCGCCGCTCGGGCGGCGGACGGGCGTCCTCAGCGTCGAGTGCCTGCTCCGGCGGCCTCGGCTGCCCCGGCGAGGAGCACCTGCGCCTCGTCGAGGATGCGCCCGAGGTGCTCCTCGCCCCGGAAGCTCTCGGCGTAGAGCTTGGTGACGGCCTCGGTCCCAGACGGGCGGGCGGCGAACCAGGCCCGGCCGGTCTCCACCTTGAGGCCGCCGATCGGGGCGCCGTTGCCCGGCGCCGTCGTCAGCACCGCCCGGATCGGGTCCCCGCCGAGCGTCGTCGCCTGGACGCCCGCCGGCGTGAGCGCGGCGAGGGCGGCCTTGTCCGCCGGCGTCGCCGGAGCGTCGATCCGCCGGTAGGCCGGGTCGCCGAAGCGCTCGGTCAGGCCGTGGTAGAGGACGGAGGGGTCGTGGCCCGTCCGCGCCGTCACCTCGGCCGCGAGGAGGCAGGCGATGATGCCGTCCTTGTCGGTCGTCCAGACCGTGCCGTCGCGGCGGAGGAACGAGGCGCCGGCGCTCTCCTCGCCGCCGAAGCCGATCGAGCCGTCGATGAGGCCGTCGACGAACCACTTGAAGCCGACCGGCACCTCGAGCAGGCGACGGCCGAGGTCGGCCACGACGCGGTCGATGATGCTCGACGAAACGAGCGTCTTGCCGACGGAGACCTCGGGCCGCCAGTCGCGCGCGCCGCCGAACAGATACGAGACCGCGACCGCCAGGACGTGGTTCGGGTTCAGCAGGCCGGCCGACGGGGTGACGACGCCGTGGCGGTCGGCATCGGCATCGTTGCCGAGGGCCAGGTCGAAGCGGTCGCGCAGCTCGACGAGGCGGGCCATCGCGTGCTGCGACGAGGGGTCCATCCGGATCCGGCCGTCCCAGTCGAGGGTCATGAACGCCCAGCGTGGATCGACCCGCTCGTTCGTCACCGTCAGGTCCAGGCCGTAGCGCTCGCCGATGGCGCCCCAGTAGGCGACCGACGCGCCGCCGAGGGGGTCGACCCCGAGACGCAGGCCGGAGGCAGCGACGGCCGCCAGGTCGACGACGGTCGCGAGGTCACGGACGTACGTCCCCAGGTAGTCGTAGCCGCGGACCTGCGAGCGGGCCCGCTCGTAGGGGACGCGGCCGATGCCCGCGACGCCGTCGCGGCCGGGCCGGGCCAGCAGGGCGTTCGCCTCGTCCTGGATCCAGCGGGTGACGTGCGTGTCGGCCGGGCCGCCGGACGGCGGGTCGTACTTGAAGCCCCCGTCCTCCGGCGGGTTGTGCGACGGCGTGACGACGATCCCGTCGGCCAGGCCCTCGCCGCGCTCGAGGGATCGGCCGCGATTGGCGACGAGGATCGCGTGCGAGACGGCCGGCGTCGGCGTGAAGCCGTCCGCCGCGTCCACCCGGACGTCCACGCCCCGCGCGACGAGGACCTCGATCGCGGTCCGGAAGGCGGGCTCGGAGAGCGCGTGGGTGTCCCGGCCGATGAACAGGGGGCCGCTGTAGCCCCGCGAGGCGCGATAACGGCAGATCGCCTCGGTCGTGGCGAGGATGTGATCCTCGTTGAAGGCACCCTTGAAGGCCGAGCCGCGGTGACCGGAGGTCCCGAAGGCGACGCGCTGGGCCGGGTCGGCCGGGTCGGGCCGGACGTCGTGGTAGGCGGCGATGAGGGCGTCGAGGTCGACGAGGTCGGACGGCTCCGCCGGCTGGCCTGCCCGGGGACTGGTGCTCATGGCATGCCTCGAGGTGCGCTGTCGATCGGGCGCAGCGTAGCGCGACGGACCCTACCGGACCGCGCAGGCACCGCCCCGGCGCAGGAGCCGGAGACGCCAGGCCGCGGTGCCGGCGAGCAGGCCGAGCGAGGCCGCCCCGACGACGGGCTGCAGCGGCGCCCAGATGCTGACGGCCCCGCTCGCGCCGAGCAGGAGCAGGGCGACCTTGTTGCAGACGGGGCAGCCGATGGCCAGGAAGACGGCCAGGCTGCCGAGCGTCCCGGTCGTCGTCCCATCGGCGCGCGGTGCCTGCGCCTCGAGGCCGAGCGGCTGCGGGCCGCCGTCGACGGGCCGCGGCGGGACGAGGTACGTCGCTGCCACGAGGCCCATCAGGGGCGCGGACGCCAGCCAGACCGCTATCGCGAACGGCGGCGGAGGGATGCTCCGATCGAAGACCGGGTTCGGGATGATGGCCGTCGCCACGCCGAACGTGAGGCCCGCCGCGAGGCCGAGCACGGCCGTCCAGGCCAGCAGGCGCCGGTCGCGCAGCGTCGCGCAGAGCGTCTCCACTGCGGGGCCGCCTCCGACGTCAGGCGACCGCGGCGACGGCCGGGCTCTCGCGCAGGACCGCCAGCAGCTCGGTCGCGTCGATCAGGAGGTGATCCTCGCCCTCGAGGCGGATCTCCGTCCCGGTGTACTTCGGGAACAGGACGCGGTCGCCCACCGCGACCTTGATCGCGTCGGTGTCGTCGCCGATCGCCACGACCTCGCCGCGCTGCGGCTTCTCCTTGGCGGTATCGGGGACGAACAGCCCCGACCTGGTGACGCTCTCCTCGGCCAGGACGCGGACGAGGACGCGGCTGCTGAGGGGCTGGACGGATTCGGACACGGGATGGGACCTCGTGGGGCTCGGTCGGCTGATGGCTGGTCGGCAGGTGCCGCGGCCCGGACGGTCGGGGCAGCGCCGGTCAGTGGACGGGTCCGGCGCCGCGCAGGCCGAGCAGGGCGTCGATGCGGGCCTGGTCGAAACCGACGATGGGTCGGCCGTCGATCTCGACGACGGGCACGCCCATCTGGCCGGTCCGCCGGACGAGATCGCGCGCGGCGGCCGGATCGCGACTCACATCGACCTCCCGGAAGGGGATGCTGCGGCTGCGCAGGTAGGCCTTCGCCCGCGTGCACCACGGACAGGTCGGCGTAGTGAAGACGAGGACCCGGTGGGACCGAGCGGCCGGCTCGCTCACGCCTCGGACTCCAGCGCCGCGAGGGCCCGCTCGAGGCGGGTCCGGGCCTCCTCGGCGACCGGCCGGACGCGTGGGTCGTCGACGATGCCGAGCGCGGCGCGTGGGTCCATCGCCTCGACGACCGTCGCGCCGGCCTCCTCGCGGAGGACCACGTTGCAGGGCAGCAGGGCGCCGACCGACGGGTCGGCCTCCAGGGCACGGTGGGCGAGCGGCGGATTGCAGGCCCCGAGGATGAGGTAGGGCGGCCGCTCGATGCCGAGCTTGGCCTGCATCGTCGCCTGGACGTCGATCTCGGTCAGGACGCCGAAGCCCTCCGCCTTGAGGGCGGCTTCGACGCGCGGCCTGAGCTCGGTGGGCGAGCCGTGGAGGCGGATGCCGAACGTATACGGAGTCAGGGTCGCGGGCATATCACCTCCGGGCTGAGCTGGTGAGCGGACCCGAGGCGCGGTCGACACGCGTGATCCGCGCCCCCGATCCGTGGGTGGCGGTTCCCCGGCCCGACGGGGCCCCGTCGAGGCGGCGGGCGACGATGCGCCCGACGACGTCGCAGGCCTCGGCGATGGCCGGCTCGACGAGTCGGTAGCGCACCTGCGTCGCGGCGCGGCTGCCCTCGACCAGGCCGGCAGTCCGGAGCACGGCGAGGTGCTGGCTCGCGTTCGGCAGGCTCGCGCCGATGGCCTCGGCCAGCTCGCCGACGGTCAGCTCGCCGCGGCGCAGGGCGTCGATGAGCATCAGGCGCTTGGGGTCGGTCAGCACCTTGCACACCTCGGCTCGGAGCCGGTAGCCCTCCAGCCGCTGCTCGTCCATCTCGATGGGGCACCTCCTGGGTCGTCCGCTGGCGACCGACCGAGGATACACCGTAGTTGCGTCGTTGCGCAAGCAGAGGAATTTAGGCGCGGCGGCGCCCTCCGTCCTGGGCGCGGGGATCGACCGGGCCGCCGGGGGTCAGGCGGCGTCCCGCCCTGGCAGCGGAATCGCCTTGCGATAGCCGATGCCGCGCTTCGCGACGCGGAAGCCGAACCGCTCGTAGAGGCCGAGCGCGCCGAATCGATCCTCGGCATCGACGCCGAGCCGCACCAGCTCCGCGCCCCGATCACGGAGCCCGTCGAGCGCGGACGCCAGCAGGGCGCTGCCGATGCCCCGTCCCCGGTGGCCCGGATGCGTGCCGAGCTCCTCGATGGCGCCGCTGCGGGTCGCGGCGTCGTAGGTCGCCCGCAGGACCCCGACGATCCGCTCGCCGTCCCGGCTGACGCGGCAGAGGTCCAGTTCAGTCGACGGGTCGTCGAGCATGCGCCGCGTCTCGGACTCGATGTCGGCCTCGCTCATCTGGTAGTGGCCCCAGTGGCCCCGGAAGGCGTCGGCCAGCAGGCCGACCATGGCCCGCATGTCCCCGGCGGTCGGTCGGGCAAGCACCGCGGCCGCGGAGCCGGAGCGTTCTGCGGCCTCCTCCGGCAGGGGCAGCTCGACGGGCCGCTCCATCTCGAAGTAGAAGTGGAACGTCTCGTACCCGGCCGCCTCGAAGACCGCCGCGGCGGCGGGCATCCGCTCGGTGACCCAGCCCTGCAACCAGCGGGGCTTGCCCCTCGTCGGCACCTCCGCGGCCAGCCGCAGCAGGTCGGCCTCGTTCCGACGCAGCATCGCCCGACCCAGCCCCCGGCCGCGGGCCGCCGGCAGGACGTAGCCGCGGCTGCGGAAGGCGTCCTCCGTCTCGAACCATTGGTACTGGATCCGCGACCAGGCCACGATCTGCCCGTCCTGCTCGGCGATGAGCACGTCGCGGGCCGGCTCCCAGCCGAGGGGGTCAGCGAAGAGCGCGAGGAGCGCCTCGAGCGAGACGGACTCCTCGGGCTCGCCGTCGGCGCGGACCTGCGCCTCGAGCACGCGCTGGAGGGCCGGCAGGTCCGCCTCGCCCTCGTACCGCCGGAAGCGCAGGCCTGGCAGCTCGGGCGCGCCGGCCACCTCGATCCCGACCGCCTCGGTCGACATGTTCCCCTCCTCGACGGGCGCGGTCCCTCCTCGGGCAGGACCGGCAGCAGGGTGGCGCGCGGGCGCGCGGCTGGCAAGGGCCGTGGGGGGCTTGCGCCCGGTGGCCTTCGTCGGCGATACTGCGCGGACCGTGACCCACACCACCGTCTCCTGGCTCATGTGTATGCGCTGGCGGCCCCGCCGTGCGGAGGATGGGGTCTGAGGCGCCGCGCAGCCTGAGCGACAGGTGATGCCGGGGCCGAGGATCGGTCCCGGGGCCGCGGATCCAGTACCGGATCCGCGGCGTTTTGTTCCCTCCGAGCGACACGACGGGTAGCCGCCCAGCCCACTCGGCCTCCCCAGCCGATCACCGGGACCTCCATGTCACGCGCCCCCGCGACAGAGGTCCTCACCGTGTCCGACCAGTCCTACCGTCCCGAGACCCTCGCCCTCCACGCCGGCCAGCAGCCCGATCCCACGACGAACTCCCGGGCGGTCCCGATCTACGCGACCACGAGCTACGTCTTCGACGATGCGGCCCACGCCGCGCGGCTCTTCGCCCTGGAGCAGGCCGGCAACATCTACACCCGGATCATGAACCCGACGACGGGCGTGTTCGAGGAGCGCATCGCCGCGCTCGAGGGCGGTGTCGGCGCCGTCGGGCTCGCCTCCGGGCAGGCCGCAGAGACGCTCGCCATCCTCAACATCGCCGGCGCGGGCGACGAGCTGGTGAGCAGCGCCAGCCTGTACGGCGGCACGTACAACCTGTTCGCCCACACCCTGCCCAGGCTCGGCATCACGACCCGCTTCGTCGACGGCTCCGACCCGGCGAACTTCGAGGCCGCGATCGGCGAGCGGACGAAGGCCCTCTACGTCGAGACGATCGGCAATCCCCGCCTCGACGTCCCCGACCTCGCGGCGCTCGCCGAGGTGGCCCACCGCCACGGCATCCCGCTCATCGTCGACAACACGTTCGCCCCGCTCATCGCCCGCCCGATCGACCACGGCGCCGACATCGTCATCCACTCGGCGACGAAGTGGATCGGCGGCCACGGGACGTCGATCGGCGGCGTGGTCGTGGACGGCGGTCGCTTCGACTGGGCGGCCTCAGGCCGGTTCCCGGAGCTCGTCGAGCCCGACCCGTCCTACCATGGAGTGAGCTACACGGCCGCCTTCGGGCCGGCTGCCTACATCCTCAAGCTGCGCGTCCAGCTGCTGCGGGACCTTGGGCCGGCGCTCAGCCCGTTCAACTCGTGGCTCTTCCTGCAGGGCCTCGAGACGCTGCCGCTGCGCATCGCCCGCCACTCCGAGAACGCCTTGACCCTGGCCCGCTGGCTGGAAGCCGATCCCCGCGTCGCCTGGGTCAGCTACCCGGGCCTCGCCTCGCATCCCAGTCACGCCAACGCCCGGCGCTACCTGCGCGACGGCTTTGGCGGCATCATCACCTTCGGCGTCCGGGGCGGTGTGGAGGCCGGCCGCCGGCTCATCGACGCCGTCACGCTCTTCAGCCTGCTGGCCAACGTCGGCGATGCGAAGTCGCTGGTGATCCACCCGGCCTCGACGACCCACCAGCAGCTCTCGGCCGAGGACCAGCTCGCCTCGGGTGTGACGCCGGACCTGATCCGGCTGTCCGTCGGCCTCGAGCACGTCGACGACCTCATCGCGGACCTCGACCGGGCCCTCGCCGCTGCCACGGATGCGCGGGCCGGCAGCGACGAGCGGCGAACCGTCGGGACGGCCGCGTGATGGCCGCCGAGGAGCTCTCCGCGGCCCCGGGAGGGCCCCGCCTCCGGGCGGTGCCCTCGCTCACCCCGCTCGGCACCGGCCGGCTCGAGTTCGCCGCACTCGGGTCGTTCGCTCTGGAGAGCGGCGAGCGGCTGCCGGCCCTCACCGTCGCCTATCGTCATGACGGGCCCCCGCCCCCGGCCCCGCAGATCCTCGTCGTCCACGCCCTGACGGGCTCAGCGGACGCGGCCGGCGACTGGTGGGCGCCGCTCATCGGTCCGGGGCGGGCACTCGACACGGAACGCTGGGGGGTCCTGTCGGCCAACCTGCTCGGCGGCCGCTACGGGACCACGGGCCCGGCGTCGCGGGACCCGGAGACCGGCGAGGCGTACCGCGAACACTTCCCGGTGGTCACGGTGCGGGACCAGGCCCGAGCCCAGTGGGCGCTCCTGGACCGGCTCGGGATCGCCTCCCTTGCCCTCGTCGCGGGCGGCTCGCTCGGCGGCATGGTCGCCCTGGAGGTGGCTCTGGCCCGGCCGTCGCGCGTCGCGACCGTCGTCCCCATCGCGGCGCCGGCGGCGACCGGCGCCCTCGCCCTGGCCTGGGACCACCTCCAGCTCGAGCTCATCGAGCGGCTCGGCGAGGATGGCCTCGACCTCGCCCGCCGGCTCGCCATGACGACGTACCGCAGTGAGGTCGACTTCGGTGAGCGCTTCGGCCGCGAGCGCGAGGCCGACGGGCGGTTCTCGGTCGCCAGCTACCTCGGCCACCAGGGCCGCAAGCTCGTCGAGCGCTTCGACGGCGACACGTATCGGCGGCTTGTCGAGGCGATGGACGGCCACGATATCGGGCGGGGCCGGGGCGGCGTGACGTCGGCCCTGCGCCGCCTCGCCGGCACCGGGACGCGGCTCGTCGGCGTCGGCATCGCCGGCGACATCCTGTACGGCCCCGACCAGGTCCGCGCGCTCCTGGCCGCCGCCGCGGACGCGGGCGTCGAGACGGCCTACCGCGAGATCGCTTCGACCAAGGGCCACGACGCGTTCCTCGTCGAGTGGCCGCAGCTGACCGCGATCCTCGGCGAGGCCCTGGCGGCGGCGATAGCCGAGCCCGGTCCCGGCCCGGTCAGGCGGCCGCGGCTCGAGCGCGCGGCGGCTCCCTGACCTGCCGGAGGAGGATCGCCGCGACGATGTACAGCGCGGCGCCCGCGAGGTAGGCGACGCGCGGGCCGGGCCCGACGCCGCCCGCTGCCGTGTTCACCGCGTCGATCAGGAGCCCGCCGAGGGCGATGGAGATGGGCGTGCTCGAGCCTGTCGCGACGTTCGAGAGGCCCATGTATCGGCCCGCCGAGGCCCGCGGGATGATGTCGGTCATGAGGGCCCAGTCAACGGCGAGGAAGGTGCCGCTCGCGGCCCCGAAAAGGGCACCGCCGAGAAGCGCGACGGGGATGCCAGGGGCGAGACCGGCCAGGGCGACGCCGATGCCGCCGAAGGCGCACGCAGCGTAGATGACCGGCTTGCGGCCGATGCGGTCGGAGATGCGGGCGGAGGGGACGACGGTCGCCAGGCTCGCCACCGTCACGATGCCCAGCATGGCCAGGAAGACGCCACTCGCCGCGGACTGGTCCAGGCCGTGGACCTGCTTCAGGTAGAGGACGACCTCGTTGACCATGATGCCGCCGCCCACGAGGAAGAAGAGGCGGGAGGCGACGAGGAAGACGTAGGAGCGCTCGCGGAGGATGTCCGTCGCCCACGCCTCACGGGCGATCTCGAGCCATGAGCGCCCGCCACGATCGCGGGCCGGCAGGCCCGGGCCGACCCGCAGGACGACGCTCGTCATGGTGATCAGCTCGACGATGGCGACCGCGGCGATGGCCAGCGGCAGATCGTTGATCAGCGCCGTCCCGGCCAGGGCCACCAGGGCGAAGCCGATGACATTGCCGATGACCTGCATCAGCCCGACCAGGGCACTGGCCAGGCCCACCTGGCGCTCCGCCACGAGATCCGGCACGTAGCCCTGGAAGGGGCCGCGGGCGATGTTCGTGCTGACGCTGAGGAGCAGCATGAACGCGGCCAGGGCGATGAGCGACTGCGACGTCGCGATGCCGAACAGGAAGGCCAGGTCGAGCAGCGAGCCGAAGACGATGTATGGCTTGCGGCGGCCCCACCGGCTGGCCGTGTAGTCGCTGAGGTAGCCCACCGTCGGCTGGATGATGATCGAGACCACGGCCGCGCCGACCGTGACCAGGAACAGGGCCCGTCCCTGCATCAGCTCGTCCACCTGGCCGCCGAACCCGACTCGGTCCTGGGCGAACAGGCCGACCGCGGAATCGATGGCGGTCAGGCCGAGCCAGTAGGCCGAGATCCGGAGGAGGTGCGAGAGCGGCAGGAGCGTGGTCGGCCGCGGCGGTGAGGCGGTCGCGCTGAGCTCGCTTCGCGCGACGACCGTGGTGGCCATGCTCCCTCCCCAGCCCCCGATGGCCTCCGGCTCCGCCCCTCCCCGGCGGCTGCTCGTCGGCCCTCCGATGGTACGCCCGGACCGCCAGCCCCCAGGCCGCCCTCGGCGTACCGGCGCGTCAGGCCCGGCCGTCGAGCGGGAGGCGCGCCCCGTTGATCGCCGCCGCGGCGTCGGAGCAGAGGAAGCGGACAGCAGCGGCGAGCTCCTCGGGCGTCGTCCAGCCGGCGTTCCGCGCGCTCGCCTCCGTCTCGCGGTCGTGCGCGACGTCGACGGCCCGGACGACGAGGATGTTGGCCGTCACGCCGGTCCCGGCGACCTCGCGGGCGAGCGTCCGAAGCAGCGTCTCCTCGGCCGCCTTGCCGACGGCGTAGGCGGCCGACTTCCGACCCGGCTCGAGGGCCATCGGCGAGGAGACGGCGACGATCCGGCCCCAGCCGCGCTCGAGCATCCCGGGCAGGGCAGCCTGCACGACGTGGAGGGTCGTCCAGAGGTGCTGCTCGAGCATCGCCCGCAGCTCGTCGTGGTCGAGCTCGGCCACCGGCGTCCCGCCGGTGTAGCCGCCGACGAGGTGGACGACGGCGTCGAGGCGGCCGAAGCGGTCGGAGACCTCAGCCACGGCCCGTCGGGCCTCCTCGGGCCGGCGGACGTCCGCGGCGACCGCGAGCCAGCGTGCCTCGACCAGGCCCGTCTCCCGGGCCACGGCTTCCAGACGACCCTCGTCGCGCCCGACCAGGCCGAGCAGCACACCGTCGGCGGCGAGCGCGCGGACCACGGCGGGCCCGCTGTTGCCCGTCGGCCCCGTCACCAGGACGACCCGCTCCGCCTCGGCCATCGCCGCCTCCCTGTCGTGCTCCCGCTGGCGGGTACGAGGATAGGCGGCGCGTGGTTTCCGGCGGCGTCGGGCGGCCGCGCCTGGGCGGCCGACGGCCTACTTGATCAGGCCGTAGTCCGTCGGCTTGGCGAACTGATTCGACTGGTAGAAGAAGTGGAAGCTCGAGTTGCCCTGCAGTGACAGGTCCCAGCAGATGAACTGGAGGGTGACGTCCGTCGTGCTGCCGCCGCTGCCGCCCGAGCCGCCGCCCATGGCGACCTGCGCGCCCGGGGCGTAGACGGTCCCGGCGATGTCCACCGAGCCGCCGCCGGACAGCTGGACGACCGGCTGCGGCGAGCCGGATGTCGGAGCCGGGTTGCCATCCTGCCACATGAGCAGGTTCTGGTACGAGTTGGCGTCCGACAGCTTCGAGGCGTTCGGGTCGGCCGTCGGCAGGTACGGCCGGAGCTTGAGGGTCGCGCCGGCACCGACCGAGATCTGGTCCTTGGTGCTGCCCCAGGCCGTGTTGAAGAGCAGCACGCCGCAGTTCGTGGCGAGACAGTCGGTGCTGGCCCACGTGGCGTCGGAGGTCGAGGTCACGCCCTTGGCCACCGAGTAGACGGCATTCTGGGCGCCGATCGTCAAGCCGCCGCCGTCCATGACGTACAGGCCCGGCTCGAGGAGCGCGACCGCCGAGTTCTTCATCTGGATCCCGCCCACGTAGACGCCCGGGTGGAGCACGGTCGTGGAGCCCGACAGCGTCAGCTGGGTGGAGCTCTGGACAGGCAGCGCGGCGACGTTGACCGGGACGAGGCCGCCGAGCGGGTCGGACACGACCGCGGCGCCCGTCTGCGGTGCGGGACTGATGGTCAAGGGCCCGGGGGCGTAGCCGCCATGGATCCGGATGACGGCGCTGTTGTTCAGGGTCAGGGAGGCGGCGTTGCCGTTCGTGCCGAGGCCGCCCCCGTAGGCCGCCGCGCAGCCCGAGTTGATCTGCATCGAGCCGTCCAGGATGACGGTGGGGCCGCCGGAAAGGAGTCCCGACGGGCACCCGCGGTACCCGTTGGGCCAGGTCAGGTTGGACGGATCGAGCAGGACGACCGAGTACTTGAGGCCGCCGTTGCTGCCGTTGATGGCCTGGCTGGTCGTGCCGACCGCGTAGCCGTTCAGCCCGACGACGCCGCCGAAGTAGCCGGGCGAGCGGCCCGACAGCTGGACCTGCACCGCGTAGTTGCTGTAGCCGTCCGGACAGGTCACGACGATCTTGCTGGTGTCGAAACCGGGCAGGGCGGCGGTGACGGCCTGCTGGGCGGCGGTCACGAGCTCGGGGCGCGGCGAGCCGGGGACCGGGCTGGCCGTCGCGCTGCAGCCCCGGGTCGTGCCCGACTGGATGACGTTGGCCGCGGCGAGGGCGGCCGCGTCTCCGGCGTCCTGGTACTGGCGCTTGCGGACGAGGGCGTTGCCGGCGTCGAAGAGGAGCGTCGCCATCGCCAGCAGGACGACGAGGCCGAGGGCGAACAGGACGAGGACCTGGCCGCGCTCGCGGCGGTCAGGGGTCCGGCGGTGCGGGGCGGCCATCAGTGGTTCACCAGCATCGTGGAGCTGCCGGATACGGTGAAGCTGGAGAAGCCCAGCAGGGACGGGACCACGAGCGGCAGCTGGCTCGTGACCGTGACGCTGACAGGGGTACCGCGGGCGTCGGTCGCCCCGGCGGCGTCGGTGTCGCCGCTGCAGCCGGCGCCGTAGCAGACCGTGGCGCTGATGCTGGTCCCGCCGGCGATCGCGGCGGCGAGGGCGGCGTTCTTGACGGCCTGCTTCGAGGGGGCCGGATACGGGCAGCTCGCGCTCGCCCCCGGCGGCGTGCCCGGCGGGTCGCCGAACTGCGGGTTCAGGGGGCCGACGGGGCAGGGGTTCGAGAGGCTGCCGCCGTGGACGATCGCGAAGCGCGCACCCTCCCGCGCCGCCGAGGCGAGGCTGTTCTGGGCCCAGACCACCCGCCCGAAGTCGACGATCCCCATGAACAGAGTCAGGAAGACGGGGATGACGAGGGAGAACTCCAGCAGGGCCTGGCCCCGGGAGCGACGGCGGCGATCCATCACTGGCGCCCCTGGACGATGCTGTAGGACTGGGTCGAGGTGAGCGTCCACGCCCCGCCCTGGGTGAAGAGCGGGTACGGGAAGAGCGTCCGGAACGGGAGGGTCGTGGTGACGGTCGCGCTGCCGATGGGGTACTTCGTCGAGGCCCCCGGCGCCGTCGTACTCACGCTGAAGGCGCTGACCGTGACGGTGGGGCTCGAGCAGCCGGGGCTGCCGGCCTGGCTGATGTAGCCGGGGACGCCCTTCGTCTCCGTGCAGACGACGGTCGCCGCGTCGGTCGTCGCGGCGCCCACGGTGGTGTCGTTCGTGGCGGCGTACTCGGCCGCGTCCCGCGTCGCCGACTGCAGGACGTTCCAGGCCTGGAAGACGCGGGCGACGTCGATGGCAGCGCCGAACAGGGTGAGGAACAGCGGCAGGATCACGGCGAACTCGACGAGCGACTGCCCGACGGTCCGCCCCCTCGCGTGACGGCTCACGTGCGTACCTTTCTCCCCCGGACGAGGCGAATGGTCCACGTACCGGGGTCGTACCGGATAGCCGTCGGAAGTACCGGTGCCGATGGGACGCTTGGCGGTGCGCGACCGGCCCGGGGCCGGGGCACCCAGTCCCGTCGGCGGGCGAGCCGAGCTTCCTTACTCCTCCGCGCGGTCGGCGACGGCGGCCCGCGGTGGACGGCCGGGCCGGCCCAGGCGGTCGAGGCGGGCGTCGACCCGGCGCTCCTCCGCCTCCTGCTCGCGCATCCAGCCGGCGACGATGAAGAGCATCGCCCCGATGAACATCATGTCGCCGACGACCCACATGATCGCCGCCGAGTTCGCCTGGTCGGCCAGGGCGTCGAGGCCGTACACGCTCGTGCGGCCCTGGTACGCCTCGTAGAGCAGCCGGGGCGCCGACAGGATGCTGACCGACAGGAAGCTCATCTGGGGCATCTGGAGCAGGACGTACAGCAGGCGGGCCGGGGCGGGCATCCGCCAGCGCAGCGGGTCGGGGCTGGCGACCGGCCACCAGAAGAGCGAGGCCGCCACGAGGTAGGCGAGGTGCTCGAGCACGTGGACGGTCGGGTCGCGCAGGGCGAGGTCGTAGACGGGGCTGTAGTGGGTCGCCCACAGCACCCCCGCGAAGGCGACCCAACCGACGACCGGGAAGGTCAGGACGGCGAGCGCCCGGCTGTGGAGGACGGGCAGGATCCAGCGCTCACGTTCGGCCCGCGTCGAGGCCCGCAACAGGAGCGTCGCGGGGGCGCTCGCGGCCATGAGCGGCGGGGCCACCATCAGCAGCAGCATGTGCTGGACCATGTGGACGCTGCCCAGGTCGTCCGAGAGGGCGTCGATCGGCGAGAAGAGGGCGAGGGCGATCGTCGCCATCGCGGCCAGCCACCTGGCCGTGCGTCGCCTCGGCCATGGATGGCTGGGGTGGGCGCGGCCGACGAGCCAGGCGAGCCACGCGTACAGGGCGGTCGAGACCACCATGCCGATGGCCGGCAGCGGCTCGAGGGACCACAGCCCGAGGATCGAGCCGAGGTCGGTCGGGGTGGCTGCGTCGCCGAGCGGGTGGGCCGCGGCCGACACCGGCAGGGCCAGGACCAGCAGGGCGCCGAGGCCGACGCCGGCCGCGATCGCGGCCCGCCCGGCGACGGCTGACCTCTCGGGTCGTCGTCGACACCCGTGAGCGGCGGGCGGGGACGTCATGCCGACAGTCTAGTCGCGGCCACCCTTGCGGCCTGCGGGAGGGCGTCGGGCGCCCGCCAGGCGCGCCGTCACTCGGCCGAGTCGTGCGGCAGGAGGTAGAGGGCCATCACCAGCGGCGTGGCCGCCTCCAGGCTGTGGGCGACGCCGGCCGCCATCCGCAGCCACAGCCCGGGGCGGGCGGCATGGCGCTCGCCGCCGACGGTCAGCTCGCCCTCGCCCGACAGGACGTGGACGATGGCCGGCCGGGCCGAGGTGTGCTCGGACAGGCGCTCGCCGGGCGCGAAGGCGAACAGGACGAGCTCGACGCCCGCCTCGTCGGAGAGCGTCTGGCTGAGGATGCCGCGGGGCGGGGTCGGCGCCTCGGCGAGCAGGTCGGGATAGAGCGTGAACGGGCTGGTCATGGGGCGACGATACGCCCGTCCTCGGCCGGCCGCCGACCCGGCTCCTCATGGTGGCGGAGCAGGGCGTGCGGGTCGCCGGCGTGGCCGCACGGGTTCACGTGGATGAGGACGACGTCGAGGCGCTCCACCTCGTGGAGCAGCCGATGGCGGATCTCCTCGGCGACGGCATGGCCGGCGGCGACGGTCAGGTCGGCGTCGACGGCGATGACCACCTCGGCCTCCAGGACATGGCCGAGCCAGCGGAGGCGGATGAGCTGCACCTCCTCGACCTGGGCGACTCCTCGGGCGATGCCTTCGACCCGGTCGACGAGGCCCGGCTCGACCGCGTCCATCAGCCGCTCGACCATCTGGCCCGCCGCCTGGCGGAGGACCAGCAGGATGGCGAGCGTGATGAGGAGGCCGACGAGTGGGTCGGCGAGCGGGTACCCGAGGGCGACGCCGACCGTGCCCCCGACGACGGCGAGCGAGGTGAGCCCGTCGGCGCGGGCGTGGTAGCCGTCCGCGACGAGGGCCGCCGAGCCGATCTCGCGGCCGACGCGGATCCGGTACAGCGCCACGAGCTCGTTCCCGGCGAAGCCGACCAGACCGGCGGCGGCGACCGCGGGGAGCAGCCCGATGACCTGGGGATGGACGAGCCGCTGGAGCGACTCCCAGGCCGCGACGGCGGCGGACACGACGATGACCAGCAGGACGAACAGGCCGGCGAGGTCCTCCGCCCGGCGGAATCCGTACGTGTAGCGCCGGGAGGCGGCCCGCCGGCCGAGGGAGAAGGCGACCCAGAGCGGGACCGCGGTCAGGGCGTCCGAGACGTTGTGGATCGTGTCGGCGAGCAGCCCGACGGAGCCGGAGGCGAGGACCACCGCCAGCTGGATCGCCGCGGTCAGGCCGAGCCCGGCGAGCGAGAGCTGGAGGGCTCGGATCCCGCGCTCGTCGGCGGCAAGGGCATCGTCCAGGCTGCCGGCGGGATCGTGGCGGTGCGGCCGCAGCAGGCCGAGGACTGCGGCAAGCGGACGGTGCCGGTGCTCGTGTCCGGCCTGGCCCGCGTGCTCGTGCTGCCCGGCGTGGTCGGGCGCCTGCTCGTGCCGGTGCCCGTGCTCACGCTCGTGCCCGTCGCCACCGTCGGCTGCCTGCCTCATGGCCGGCGACGATACGCCGCCGCAGTCGCGCCCGCAGTGCCGGACGCGGCCGATGGGTCTGGACCGCCGGACAGCCGGGCGCGGCGCACCTTCGGGCCGGGCGTCCCTTGCCCGCCTCGCCGGAACGGTGCTAGCCTCAGCCGGTCAGCGACGGCCGCACGAGCCGCCCCCGCGCGGGTGGCCCCATCGGGTGAACCGGTCGAATCCCACTCCCACGAGAGGTACCGACCATGACCGAGCCGACGCCCTCCCTCACCGGCCTCGACGAGGAACCGGATCTCGGGACGTCCTATGTCCTGACCGCCGACGGCTGGGAGCCGGCCGACTACCAGGAGCCGGCCCGGGACTGGCGGCTCCTGGAGGACGGCTCGTACGAATCGCCGGACGGGCTGACGCGGACCTTCGCCCGCTCCGAGCCCGTCCAGTGGGCAGATGCGGAGCGGCCGCCCGAGCACTGACTCGACCGAGCTCCTCCCCCCGCCGCGTCAGGCGGCGACGCTGACGCCCTTGGGGACGAGTGCGCCGTCCCCCGTCCGGAGGGCGTTGAAGAGCGCCAGGTAGTCGCGCAGGTTGCGGGTCGAGAGGAAGTGGCGGCGGACCCGCTCCCGGCCGGCCACCCCGAGGTGGTGGCGGAGGGCGGGATCCTGGACCAGCTCCAGGCAGGCCGCGGCGGCGGCCTCGGCCGAGTCGACCAGGCGGCCCCCGACGTCGTCGCCGATCTGCATCGGGATGCCGCCCACCCGCCCGCCGACGACCGGCACGCCCTTCCAGAGCGCCTCGCTGACGGTCAGGCCGAAGCCCTCACGGATCGACTTCTGGAGGACGACCTCGCTGGCCCGTTGGAAGGCGTTGATCTCCAGGGCGCCGACCCCGTCGAGGTTGGTGGCGATGAGGAGATCCTCGTCGCGGCCGGCGTAGCGCAGGACGTCCTTGTAGATCTTCCAGCCCTCCGGGTCGTCGGTCGCCATCGAGCCGAGCAGCGCGAGCTGGACCTCGGGGATCTCGCGCTTGACGGCCCGGTAGGCGTCGATGACGCCGGTCGGGTCCTTCCAGGGGTCGAAGCGGGAGACCTGCAGCAGGAGCGGCCGGTGGGGATCGAGGCCGAGGCGGTAGACGACGTCGTCGACGAGGTGGGCCTCGAGGCCGAGGTTCTTCGGCGAGAGCGGGTCGATCGACGGCGGGACGAAGGCGAGGGTCGCCAGGTCGAGGTCCGGCTGGACGTAGTCGGGCAGGGTGAAGATGGCCGCGTCGTAGGCCTCGACGAAGGGGCGCAGGAAGCCCCAGACGGACGGGTGCGCCGTCGTCAGGTCGATGTGGCAGCGCCAGGTCCAGCGCCCGCCGGCCGACGGCACCAGCGTCCGCAGGGCGGCCGGCTGGGGATCGTGGATGACGACGTAGTCGTAGTCGCCCTCGAAGGCCTCGGCGAAGCGGCGGTTGGCCGCCTCGAAGGTCCGGGCGGCCTCGTCGTCCCAGCCGACGTCCATGCCCTGCAGCCCGTTGTGGATCCGTTTCGTGACGTTGAAGAAGGCCTCGTCGCCGGGGATGACCCGCCACTCGGCCTGGAGGCCGGCGTCGATCATCAGGGCGGTCAGGGTGGGCAGGATCTCGGCCACGCCGCCGCCGAAACGCGTGGCGTTGACGTGGAGGACGCGGGCGCCGCGGAGCGGTTCGGCGAGACTGCGGATCTCGTCGATGGCCTCGTCCCCGGCGACCGGGGCATAGGCGGCGAGGGAGAGCGGCGGGACGTGGACCTGCTCCAGCATGAGCGGCTTCTCCTGCGATGGGGCCGGTGTCGGGGGGCGCGGACCGAGGCTGGCGGGAGGACCCGGGGGCGACGTCGAGGGCCGGTCGGTTCGCGGGCAGGGCGAGCGGCGACTTGACGGCCGGTTTCCCGATGTGCTTCAGTAACGCGCGTCAGTAACGCGAGTTAGTCTGTCATCCCAGGAGGTCCCGGTCAAGCCGTCGGGGTGGCGGCTGGCCGACCCGCGGAGGACGAGCCAGGGCATGGCCCGCAGGCGACCGACGAGCGCCGACGTGGCCCGCGAGGCGGGCGTGTCGCGGACGACCGTGTCATTCGTGCTCAACGAGCGAGAGGACGTGGCCATCAGCGAGGCGACGCGACGACGAGTGGTGGAGGCGGCCGAGCGGCTCGGCTACCAGCCCCACGCGGCGGCGCGACAGCTGGCGCGGGGGCTGACGCTGACGATCGGGCTGGTGTTGCGGCAGTCGGCCGAGCAGATCGCGGCCGACGCGGTCCTGCCGGCGACCGTCCAGGGCCTGACCAGCGCCGCCCGGCGGGCCGGCTACCAGGTCATGGTCGAGGCGCTGCCGCCGGACAGTGGGGACTACGCGCAGCTGCTCCGTTCGCGGCGCGTGGACGGGCTGGTCGTGTCGGGGCCCCGACAGGACGAAGCCGACCTGGTCGCCCTCCAGCGGGAGGGCTTCCCGATCGTGCTGCAGGGGTCCCTGGCGGGCCTTGACGTGCCCAGCGTGGACGTGGACAACCGGGCCGGGGCGCGCGACGCCGTGGCCTACCTGCTCGGCCTGGGGCACCGGCGCATCGCCTGCGTCACCAACGCGCCCCTCGCCTACACCTCGGCTGCCGAGCGCCTGGCGGGCTACCGCGAGGCGCTGGAAGCGGCCGGCATCGACTTCGACGAGAGCCTGGTGGAGGCGGGCTCCTTCGATGCCGGCAGTGGCCACGCGGCGATGGACGCCCTGCTCCGGCGGACGTCCTTCTCCGCCGCGTTCGTGGCCAGCGACGTCGTCGCCCTGGGGGCCCTGGGGGCCGTCCGGGCGGCGGGCGGACGCGTCCCGCGCGACCTGTCGGTCGTGGGCTTCGACGACATCTCGCTGGCGGCGTACTTCGATCCGCCCCTGACGACGATCCGGGTCCCGGCCTACGACCTTGGTGAGGCGGCCGGCAGTGCCCTGCTGGCTCGCATCGCCGGGGAGCCGGTGCCGGCCCGGACGCTGCTGGGGACGGAGCTCCTGGTCCGGGGTTCGGCCGCCTCGGTGGGCCGGACAGGTTCCCGCAATGGGAATGACAGCGTCCCGCCGACCCGCCTGCATGTCGGCAGCGGGGCGGCCGGTGCAAGCTGAGCCGGGCGAATCGCCCGGTGGGAAAGGAGTCGGACGCGTGATCAATGGCTCACTCCGTCGCTCGCTCGGGATGCTGGCGGCGGTCGTCCTCGTCGCGAGCGCCTGCTCGAACGGCGGCTCGTCTCCCTCGCCCGCGGCGTCGAGCGGCGGCAGCCAGGCCGCCGGCTCCCCGGCCGCGTCTGGCGGCGCGCCATCCTTCGGCCAGATCGGCGGCTCCGTGACCGTCCTCGGGAGCTGGTCCGGCGACGAACAGGCCTCCTTCATGGCCATGGTCAAGCCCTTCGAGGACATGACCGGGGTCCAGGTCCAGTACACCGGCACCCGCGACCTCAACACCCAGCTGAGCGCGGGCATCAAGTCCGGCCAGCTGCCCGACCTGGCCGGTCTGCCGGGCCCGGGCCAGATGGCCGAGTACGCCCAGGCGGGTGCGCTCAAGGACCTCAGCTCGGCGATCGACGTCAACGCCTACAAGGCCAACACCCCACAGGCGCTGGTGGACCTCGGCACAGTCAACGGGACGCTCGTCGGGACGTTCATCAAGCTCTCGGTCAAGGGCCTCATCTGGTACAGCCCCAAGACCGTCGGCGACCTGACCAGCAACGCCCCCAAGACGTGGGACGACCTGCAGAACCTCATCAACCAGGACAAGAGCAAGGCCCAGGCACCGTGGTGCGTCGGGCTCGAGTCCGGGGCCGCGTCCGGCTGGCCGGGCACGGACTGGATCGAGGACTTCGTCCTGCGGACGGCGGGCCCCGACACCTACAAGCAGTGGTACCAGGGCAAGGTCAAGTGGACCGACCCGGCCATCAAGAAGGCCTGGCAGATGTTCGGTGACGTAGTCAAGCAGGGCAACGTGTACGGCGGCCCCGACTACGTCCTGACCACCAACTTCGCGAATGGCGGCGACAAGCTCTTCAGCACCCCGCCCGGCTGCCTCTTCCACCACCAGGCGAGCTTCATCACCGGCCTCGGCGGCTTCAAGGATCTGAAGGCCGGCACCGACTACAACTTCTTCCCCTTCCCGGACATCAACTCGCAGTACACCGGCTCTGTCGAGGGCGCCGGCGACCTGTTCGGCATGTTCCACGACACGCCGCAGGCCAAGGCCCTCATGCAGTGGCTCGTCTCCGCCGACGCCCAGCAGATCTGGGTCAAGCGGGGCGGCGCCCTGTCGGCCAACAAGCAGGTCCCTGACTCGGCCTACCCGGACGACATCAGCAAGCGCTCCGCGCAGCTGCTGCTGAACGCCAAGAACTTCGTCTTCGACGGGTCCGACCAGATGCCCACCGACATGAACGCGGCCTTCTGGAAGGGCATCCTCGACTTCGTCAAGGACCAGACCAAGCTCGACTCGATCCTGCAGAACCTCGACACCGTCCAGGCCAGCTCGTACGGCAGCTGACCCAGCGGCTCGAGCGACCGATCGTCCGCCGGCGAGGGCACCGCAGCGCGGTCCCTCGCCGGCGCGCAACAGGGAGAGCCCCGGATGGATCGGATCATCACGGCAGCCATCGTGGTGTTCGGCGTCCCGGCGGTCCTGATCGGCTACATCTGGGCGACCGAACAGGTCCTCCGGGTCGTCCCCCAGCGGGCGCGCGGCCGGGTCCGCCCCTGGCTGTGGCTGGCGCCCGCCCTCGTCCTGCTCTTCGTCTTCCTCGTCTACCCGACGATCCAGACGATCATCCTCAGCTTCCAGAACCGCTACGGCACGGCCTGGGTGGGGACCCGCAACTACGAGTGGTTCTTCACCGCGGGCCCGGGCCTCAGCGCCCTCCTCAACAACATCATCTGGCTCGTCTGCCTGACGGTCTTCACCCTGGTCGTCGGGCTCGCGGTGGCCGTCCTCGCTGACGGCGTCCGGTACGAGCGCATCGCCAAGACGATCTTCTTCATGCCGCTCGCGATCAGCGGCGTGGCGGCGGCCCTGATCTGGAAGTTCATGTACGCCTATCAGCCACCGGGCGCGCCGCAGACGGGCACGCTCAACGCGGTCGTCACCGCGGTCGGCATCTCGCCGGTGCCGTGGCTGACCGTGGACACGTTCCGGCTCAACACGTTCTGCCTGATCCTGGTCATGACCTGGCTGTGGACCGGCTTCGGGATGGTCATCATCTCGGCGGCCTACAAGGGCATCCCCGTCGAGCTCGTCGAGGCGGCCCGGGTCGACGGGGCGACCGAGGCGCAGGTCTTTCGGCGGATCACTCTGCCCCTCCTGGCGCCCACGCTGGCCGTCGTCGCGACGACGATGATCATCACCGCCCTGAAGGCCTTCGATGTCGTCTACACGATGACCAACGGCGCCTACAACTCGCAGGTCATCGCCAACGAGATGATCAACGAGCTCTTCACGGCGAACCAGCAGGGACGGGCCTCGGCGATCGCCGTCATCCTCCTGCTGGCGATCGTCCCGATCATGCTCTTCAACATCCGGCGCTTCCAGGCCCAGGAGGCCATCCGATGAGCACCGCCGTCCCCGACCTCACCACGACCGGCGGCAAGGTCGAGGTCGTCGGCACCCGCCGCGGCGTCGGGCGCCTCCCGGTCCACGTGGTCATGGCCCTGCTCATGCTGCTCTGGCTGGTTCCGTCGATCGGCCTGCTGGTGAACTCGTTCCGCGGCCAGCAGGATTTCGCCACGACCGGCTGGTGGGCGGCGCTCCTGCCGCCCAAGGACCTCTCGCTCGAGAACTACGCCCACGTGCTCGCGGAACAGGGCCTCGGGGCGAACTTCGTCAACAGCCTCTTCATCTCCATCCCGGCCACGGTCATCCCGATCTTCGTGGCAGCCTTCGCCGCCTACGCCTTCGCCTGGATGAGCTTCCCAGGCCGGAACATCCTGTTCGTGGCCGTCGTCGGCCTGCTCGTCGTGCCGCTCCAGACGACCTTCGTGCCGATCCTCCAGCTGTTCGGGCCCAAGGGCCTCCACATCAACGGCACGTTCCTGGCCGTCTGGCTGGCCCACACCGGCTACGGGCTGCCGTTCGCGGTCTACCTGCTGCGGAACTTCATGGGCGGCCTGCCGCGGGAGGTGTTCGAGTCGGCGGCGATCGACGGCGCGAGCCCGGTCTCGGCCTTCTTCCGCCTGGCCCTGCCGATGACCGTGCCCGCCATCGCCTCGCTGGCCATCTTCCAGTTCCTCTTCGTCTGGAATGACCTGCTCGTGGCCCTCATCTTCATCGGCACGAACACGGCGAACCAGCCGCTCACCCAGACGCTCGCCGGACTGGTCAGTTCGTTCGGCTCCGGGCTGCAGTACCTGGCGGCGGCCGGCTTCATCGCGATGGTCCTGCCGGTCCTGGTCTTCCTGGCCCTGCAGCGCTACTTCGTCCGCGGCATCGTCGCGGGCTCGGTGAAGGGCTGATCGGGACGCGGCAGGCGGTGAGACGGTCGCTAAACGTTTAGGCGCCGCCCCCGTCCCTTCGCCCGTCGGTGGCGGGTGGGGGCGGTGCTAGGATGCGGCCACCGATGGACCCGGAGCCTGATCCGGAGACTGGGGAGGCCCCATGGCGACTGTCACCTTCGAGCACGTCACCAAGAAGTACGGTGAGGTCGTCGCCGTCGACGACCTGAATCTCGAGATCGGCGACGGGGAGTTCATGGTCCTCGTCGGGCCCTCGGGCTGCGGCAAGACGACGAGCCTGCGGATGATCGCAGGCCTCGAGGAGATCAGCGGCGGCACGCTCAAGATCGGCGATCGCATCGTCAACGACGTGGCTCCCAAGGACCGTGACATCGCCATGGTCTTCCAGAGCTACGCCCTCTACCCGCACATGAGCGTCCGAGACAACCTGGCCTTCGGGCTCAAGCTGCGCAAGGTGCCCAAGCAGCAGATCGAGACCCGGGTCAAGGAAGCGGCGAACATCCTCGACCTCGGCAAGTACCTCGACCGCAAGCCGAAGGAGCTCTCCGGCGGCCAGCGCCAGCGGGTCGCCCTCGGCCGGGCGATCGTCCGCGAGCCGGCCGTCTTCCTGATGGACGAGCCGCTCTCGAACCTCGACGCCAAGCTTCGGGTCCAGACGCGGGCCGAGATCGCCCGCCTCCACCAGCGCCTCAAGACGACCATCGTCTACGTCACCCACGACCAGGTCGAGGCGATGACGATGGGCACCCGGATCGCCGTCATGAGCGACGGCCGGCTGCAGCAGGTCGGGACGCCCCAGGAGCTCTACGACCACCCCGTCAACCGCTTCGTGGCCGGCTTCATCGGCAGCCCGGCGATGAACTTCGTCGACGTCTCCATGAGCGGCCAGGGCGACGGCGCCGTCCTCGAGACCGACAGCATCTCGATCCCCCTGCCGCCGCGCTTCCGACAGGCGGTCGGGCCGACCAACGACCGGGCCCTCGTGGCAGGCTTCCGCCCCGAGCACATGGAGCTGGGCGAGGCGACCGACGGCGCCGCGCGGGTCCAGGCCAAGGCCGACGTCGTCGAGTACCTCGGCTCCGAGGAGCTCATCCACGCCAACGCCGGCGGCCGCGACCTCGTGGCCCTCGTCGGGTCGGAGGCGCGGGTCAAGCCGGGCGACGTCCTCCAGTTCCACGTCCCCGCCGAGAAGCTCCACCTGTTCGACCGCGAGTCGGGGCAGGCACTGGCCGCGGATCGGGTGCTCACGCCCGCCTGAGCCCGAGGGCTCAGGCCCACTGCGCCAGAGGCCCCGCCCGCCGGCGGGGCCTCACCGCGTCCGGGCAGCCTCGAGGCTCGGCGCACTGCCCCGCGGCGGCACGGCGTCGTCCATCATGGTCCGGCGTCGTCCGTCGGTCCCCGCCGCGCCGCGGCCCGAGGACACGCCGCCGTCAGGGCAGGCCGGCAGGCACCCGGCGCCGCATCGCGACGACGACCCAGCCCAGGACGCCCAGGCTGATGCAGGCGTCGCCGACCGAGAAGACGTTCGCCCCGGGCAGCCAGCGCGGCATCGCGAAGACGTCGGTGAGGGGCCACAACGCCGTGCCACTGCCGCCGGCCACGCTGTTCGAGTAGGCCGCCCCGTCGAGCGTCCGGCCGAGCGCGGCCAGCGCGCCGGGGTCGGCCGGCATCCAGCCGCCGTTCGCGGCGATGGCCACGAGGTTGAGAGCCGCCCCGAGGGCGACCAGGGCGACGCCCGGTTGTCGCGCGTTGCGGAGCGCCACGAGCGCCACGAGAGCCGTGCTCGCGACGTACAACGGCGGGCCCGCGGCCCCGATCCAGGGCGTGACGGCCGGGCTGAAGAGCACGACCTGGACGGCCAGCCCGAGGAGTGCCAGGGGCGCCCAGCGGAACGAGGCCGCCTCGAGATTCCCCAGGCGCCCCCCGGCCAGCGCACCCAGGACGAGGCCCGCGAGGATCGGGTAGAGCAGGAACACGACCCCTCCGGACGGGCCGAGCGACGGTCACCCGTCCCGCGCCGCCTATAGTACGGGCGTGACCGAGGCCGCCGATCCCACGACCCGCCGGGACGGCGCCGGCCGCGAGGTGGCCGCCGAACCGAGCGGCGTGGCCGCGGACCCCGACCGACCCTCGGTCTTCAGCCCGCCGCCCGGCCTCGCCGCGACCGGCGACCCCGACCTCGACCGGCGCCTCGCCGCGATCCACGCGGCCGACGACGAACTGCGCGAAACGGTGCTCGACCGGCGGACCGTCCATCGGAGCGGCTACCTGGCGGTGGAGGCGGACACGGTCCGACTCGGCGACGGGGCCATCCGGCCGCGCGACATCGTCGTCCACCCCGGGGCGGTGGTGATCCTCGCCCTGGACGAGGCGGCGCAGGTCCTCTTCGTCCGCCAGTACCGCCTCGCGGCCGGCCGCGCGCTGCTGGAGCTGCCAGCCGGGACGCTGGACCGCCACCCGGACGGGACGGTGGAGGACCCGGCCGTGGCCGCGCCCCGCGAGCTCGAGGAGGAGACCGGCTACCGCGCCGAGCGCTGGCGGCGGTTGGGCGGCTTCTGGACGGCGCCGGGCTTCGCCACCGAGTTCATGACCCTCTTCCTGGCGACGGGCCTCCGCCCCGCCCACCACGCCGACCGGCTCCACCCCGACGAGGACGAGCGGCTCGAACTCGTCCGGCTGCCCTGGCCCGACGCGCGCCGGGCCGCCGAGGCGGGCGCGTTCGAGGACGCGAAGACGCTCCTCGGCCTGCTCTGGCTGGCTCGCCTCGAGGCGACGGGCGCCCTGGAGAGGCCGGACGACGGGTCGGCGGCCGAGGGTCGCCCGAGCGACTGACGCCGGACCGATCGGACCAGGCCTGCGGGCCCGAGGCGATGGTGGCGGCGGAAGGGCTCAGGCGGGCGGGTTCAGGCCAGCGGCCCGAGGCGCTCCAGCTCGCGGCGGTAGACCGCGCTCCGGGGGTCGAGGGCGACGGCCAACCGAAGGTGCGTCCGTGCCTCGCGCTGGCGGCCCAGTCGCTTGAAGCTGAGACCGAGCCCGAAGTGTCCGTAGTGAGCGCTCGGGTCGACCTCCAGCAGGGCTTCGAACGCCTCCGCCGCCTGCGCATGCTGGCCGCTGTTGTAGAGGGCCCGGGCCAGGGCCTCGAGGATCGAGGCCTTGCCGGGCTCGATGCGCGCCGCGCGGCGGAGGACGATCGCCGCCTGGGCGTGGTGGAGGCCACGCATGAGGGCCTGCCCGCGCTGGAGCAGCTCGTAGGCGCCCTCGCGGTCGGCGCCCTCGCGATCGGCGGCCGGCTCGGCCGGCGCGTCGTCGCGTTCGTGGGGCTGGCGGGGGTCGTCGGGCGAGGGTGTGGCGTCCCGGCTCATGGCGCCATCCTGCCATGGACGCTCGACCTGCGCCTTCGGGCGACGCCCCGTCCCATCACAGCCGCATCGCCCGTCGCTCCCACCTGATGGGCCGGCCCGCGTCAGGCCGTGGCGGCCACCAGGGCGCTGATGCGCACCGACGCATCACGATCCCACATGGTTGATGCGGATCGCCGCATCAACGGGGATGAGTCCCCCGGCGGTGGTGATGCGTATGGCGCATCAAGGATGAGGCCGTCAGCCGCCGCCCCGGGTCAGGCGGGCCGCCAGGCCGCCAGATCGACCGGCTGCAGGCGCGGGCTGTCGGTGACGCCGGGGATGCGACCGCGCTTGGCGATCGGTCGCCCGTCGATCTCCTTGATGTCGCCGGTGAAGTCGATCGGGCTCGCGCCGCTGATGTAGCTGCCGACGGCGAAGCTGTCGACCGGCGAACCGTGCTCCTTGAAGTAGCGGATGCGGTCGGGCGTGAGGCCACCCGAGACGAGGATCTTGACGTGGCCGAAGCCGGCCTGGTCGAGGCGGGCGCGGACCTCGCTCACGAGGTCGGCGGTGACGCGGCCGCGCTCCACGGGCGTGTCGAGCCGCACGCCCCACAGCCGGTCGCCCATCGCCTGGGCCACGCGGAGGGCCTCCTCGGCCTCGTCCCGGAAGGTGTCGACCAGCACGATGCGTGGCACGGCGGCCTCGAGGTCCCGGTCGAAGGCGAGGGCCGCCTCGACGGTGTCGCCGAAGATGAGGACGAGCGAGTGGGGCATCGTGCCGGTCGGGTTGAGCCCCGCGAGGCGCGCCCCGGCCGGCGTCGAGGCGCCGACGCAGCCGCCGACGACGGCGGCGTAGTCGAGCACGTCCGTCACGTCGGGGTGGACGTGGCGTGCGCCGAAGCTGATGACCGGCTGGGGGGCCGCGGCCTCGACGCATTCGCGGGCCGCGGTCGCCCAGCCCGTCGCCTGGGCCATCATCCCGAGGATGGCCGTCTCGAACAGGCCGAAGCGGCGGTAGCGGCCGCGGATCCGGAGGACGACCTCCTTCGCCGTGAAGAGGTCGCCGTCGGACAGGGCCTCGACGGTCATCTCGCGGGAGCCGGCATCGGCGAAGACGTGGGCCAGCAGGTTCTTCGCCTCGTCGATGCCGCACAGGACGCCCGTCTGGCGGCTGAAGACCTCCATCGTCACGACGGGGTCGAGGCCCTCGCGCTCGAGGATCCGGTCGGCACGGACGAAGTAGACGTCGGCCGACTCGCCGGACAGGACCTCCTTGGAGGGGCGGATACGCAGCACGGTCAGGCCTTGCCCGCGGACCGGGAACGACGACGGCTCACGGCCCGTCCTCACCTCCGTCCGGCCGCGGCGCCCCGGCGACCATGGCGCCGGCGCCGGCCTGCGGCCCGCCGCCGAGTGTAGCGTACGGCCCCGCTCCGGCTGGCCGGCGTCGACGACGCCGGAACCGCCAGAGGAGTGCGGCAACCAGGAGGACGACGAGCAGGAGACCGGCCAGGACGAGGCGGTCGCGGCCCGTCGACTCGGCGCCGTCCCACTCGCTGCGGGCGAGCACGGCGCGGTCCTTGGCCGAGGCGAGGTCGCCGGCGCTGAAGGCGGTCCGGGCGGCGGCGAGCTCGACCGCGGGGCTCGAACCGAGGAGGCCCACCTGGCCGAGCATGCCGTGATCGGGCCGGGAGGCCCCGTCAGCGGCCTCGATCGCGTCGAGCGCCGCCGCCTCGTCGCGGGCCTCGGCCGCCGCCGAGTCGAGCCCGCCGGTGGCGTGCTCGAACACCGCCCGCAGCGTCGTCGGCGGCGTCAGGCCGTCCGCAGCGGCGCGCCGGGCGATGACGTCCCGCTGCCCGAGCACATCCCGGGCCGCGGTCATGAGCCGCTCCGCCGCCGGGAACTGCCACGTCCCCAGGGCGTCGCGGATCGGTCGGGGCAGCTCCCATGCCCCCGCGGCCTGGACCGTCCGCTGGTAGTCCGCCCGCGCAGCGGCACGAGCGTCCAGCAGGGGGAGCTGGTCCGCAGACACGACCCACGTCCGCCACAGATCCGCGTACGAGGCCCCGGTCCGCTCCTCGAGTTGGTCGAGGAGGCCCCGCCAGTCGGGCGGTCCCTGCGTCGTCGTCTCCGGGGAGCCGCCGTGGACCGGCTGGTAGGCGGCCTGGCCGGCCGCGATGGCGGCCCAGACGGTCGCGAGCCGGTCGAGCGTGGTCCTGCTGCCGACGAGCTCGGCGAGCCGGAGCGTGGCGGCGTAGGCATACTCCTCGACGGCCTGCGACTCGCGACCGACGGCGCCCCAGTCGTTCAGGGCGACGCGCGACTTCTCGAGGTCGGGGCTCGGCTGCTGCGGCGCCACCTTGAGGCCGAGGGCCGCGGCCGCCTGTTCGGCGTAGTACGAGGCGAAGGCCTCGTCGATCCAGCGGTCCGTCGCCAGGCGGCTGTTGAACCAGGCGTGGGCCGCCTCGTGGAGGATGACGAACGGGGCGGCGTAGTAGGCGACCTGGATCCGGCCGGTGGCCGGGTCGAAGAGGCCGCTGTAGCCGCCGATCGCCCGACTGACGGATTCCTCCACCACGAGGCTGTCGAAGCGCGGCGGACCGAGGCCGATCAGTCGGGTGAGGGCCGGCAGCCCCTTCGTCAGCAGGTCGGCGACCTGCGCCCCCCAGGCCGGGTCGTCCTGCCAGGCGCGGACGGTAAGGTCGAGCGTGCCGATGTGCAGGACGGTGTCGGTGAAGGCGCCCGGCCGCTCCGCCGTGAGGTCGCTGAAGAACGACGTCGGGTGGTCGAGCGGGCCGCTCGAGAAGGTCGTCGCCCCGCTGGCGTCGATCGTCGGCGCGGGCATCCCGCCCGCCTCCTGCGTCGCGTCGTAGCCGGCCGGGAAGACGACGGTGACCGAGCTGCCGGCCGTGTCGCCGGCGATGATCGGCCACGCCTGGAAGCTGACGAGCGAGGGGCTGATACGGGTCGCGCGATCGGGGGCCCCTCCTGGATCGACGAGGTCGAACTGGAGCCGGAAGGCGAGACTGGAACCGGCGTTGAGGTTCTGGCCGAACGAGACCGCGAGCAGGACGTAGTCCGCCGTCCGGCGGGTCACCGTGACGGGCACGGCCGTGCCGCCCACCGTGGCGGCGAAGTTCGCCGTGCTCGGGGGCGCCTCGAGCGGCGCTGCCGTGAACCAGTACGTGTGGATCGGATCGTTGACGGCGGACGCGCTCGCCCGCGCGTCGACGGTGACGTGGACGAGGCGCTGGTCCGGTCGGACGTCGTAGCGGGACTGGGTCACGATGGTCAACGTGGGGCCGGCCGCCGCCGCGGGTGGGACGACCGGCGGGACGAGGCCGGCGAGGGTGGCGAGCAGGCCGAGGAGCAGGGCCACGAACGGGGACGCGGGCCGGGGCGGCCGGCGGACGAGGCGCGCCGTCACGAGGCGAGGTCGCCCAGGCGATCCGCGAAGCGCACGAACAGGCCGAGCTGACGGCTCACCCGCTCCGGCTGGGCCGGCGGCCGCGCCCCCGCCCAGATCCAGGCCGCCGACTCCTCGAGGAGCCGGTCGCAGACCGCCAGCAGGCGGGCGAGCGCGAGGCCGAGCTCGTCGCGGTCGAGCGAGCGCACGGGGAGCTCGGCGCTGAGGACCGGGCGGCCATCCTCGGCCAGGGCGAATTTCACGAAGGGGTACTCGTCGTTCCAGCGCAGCAGCTTGCGGTACGAGACGCGGAAGGCGTCGTTGATGCCCGGGGCGTAGTGGACCCAGGCGATCGCCGCCAGGGCCGGATCGAGGATGAGGGTGACCCGCACGTCGAAGCGTCGCCGACCGTCGAGCCGGAGGTCCCACGAGACGACGCCCTCGCGCTCGACGCGCTCGAGCGGGCTGATGCCGAGCTCGGTGAGCCAGCCGTCGACGGCGCCGGCGAGCGTGCCGGACAGGGATTCGGATGCCATAGGTCGCGAGTCTAGCGGAGGCTCGCGCCTCCCCGGCTCAGCGCCGCGCCACGCGGTCGCGCTCCGACCGCCCACCGCCGGGCTCGGCCTCGACCGCCGCCGGTGCCGCCGACACCGCCATCGCGCCAGCCGCCCGCGTTCGCCGGCCGCCGTCGCGGCCCGAGCGCTCCACCGTCGCCCCGCTGCGGATCACGCGCGACGAGAAGTCCGTCGTGCGGGCCTTCTCGGCCACCAGGACGTTGCGGCCCAACCGGACGCCGCGGGGGAGCACGGCCTGCTTGCCGATGACGGTGATGCCGCTGTTGAGGCGGCCCGGCTCCTTGCGGTTGGCAACGCCGAAGTCGGTCCCCTCGCCGACGATCGCCCCCGGGCCGACCGTGACCTCCTTGTCGAGGATGGCCCGGTCCACGACGGCGCCGGCCCGGATGACCGAGTCGAACATGATGATCGAGTCCCGCACGACGGCCCCCACGTCGACCCGGACGCCGGGCGAGAGGACCGAGTTGACGACCGTCCCGTTGATGACGCAGCCGTGACTGATGAGGCTGCGATGGACCTGGGCCGTCGCGCCGACCTTCGCGGGCGCCCGCTCCTCCGACTTGGTGTGGATCAGCCACTCCTTGTCGTAGAGGTCGAGCTCGGGCGCGTCCTCCAGGAGGGCCATGTTGGCCTCCCAGTAGGACTGGATCGTGCCCACGTCCTGCCAGTAGCCGTCGAAGCGGTAGCCGAAGACCCGCGCCCCGTCGTCGAGCATCGCCGGGATGACGTGGCTCCCGAAGTCAGGCAGGCTGTCCGAGAGGTACTGGCGCAGAGCTCGCTTGCTGAAGACGTAGACGCCCATGCTCGCCAGGTCGCTCTTGGGTTGCCTGGGCTTCTCCTGCCACTCCGTCACCCGGCCGGTGTCATCGAGGGCCAGGATGCCCATCCGCGTCGCGTCCGAGAGGGGGACGCGGCGCACGGCGATCGTCACGTCGGCTCGCCGCCGACGGTGCGCCGCGACGAAGGGCTGGTAGTCCATCTTGTAGATGTGGTCGCCCGCCAGGACGACGACCGTGTCACCGGGCGCCTGCTCGACGACGTTGAGGTTCTGCAGGACAGCGTCCGCGGTGCCCCGGTACCACTCGGCGACCTTGCCCCGGGCGATGTACGGCTGGAGCATCCGGACGCCGCCGTAGTTGCGGTCCAGGTCCCATGGCCGGCCGACGCCGATGTGGTCGTTGAGCGAGCGCGGGTTGTACTGGGTCAGGACGACGACGTTGGTGATGTCCGAGTTGACGCAGTTCGACAGCGTGAAGTCGATGATCCGGTACTTGCCGCCGAAGGGGACGGCCGGCTTGGCGCGCAGCGAGGAGAGGATCGAGAGCCGCTCGCCTTCGCCGCCGGCCAGGATCACTGCGAGGGTCCGCTTCATCGGCTCGTCCTTCCGCTCCCGCACCAAGAGCGCCGGGCAGACGCTGCTGCCCGCGATGCTAGCACGGGGTCCCCGGGCGACACGGGCCGAAGGTCATGCGGGACTCGCGGTCGGCGCCACGACGCCCGGACGTGAGGATCCGGCGCGGCGAGGGCGATCAGGTGAACAGGCGCGGGTCGACCGGGATCCCGTTCTGGTAGACGGCCCAGTGGAGATGGCAGCCCGTCGAGTTGCCCGTGGTCGACTCGTGGCCGATGAGCTGCCCTTGCTGGACCTTGTCGCCGGCGTGGACGATCCACTCCGGGGCCATGTGGCCGTACAGCGTGATCAAGTCGCCGGCGTGGGCGATCTCGATGTCCCAGGCGCCGTCTGGGGCGGGCATGTAGCCGGCCCAGATGACGTCGCCCTTATCAGCCGCATAGATCGGCGTCATGCAGGGGGCCACGATGTCGATGCCCTGGTGGAAGTGGGCGCAATATCCGTACGGCGACCCAACCCAGGGCGGCTCGGCGATGAACCCCGTGCAGCCGAACGGCTGGCTGATCTCGCCGCCCATCGGCCAGATGAGGGTGCCGTTGTACTTCGACGGGATGTTGCCCGCGGCGACGGCGGCTGCGGCGAGCGAGGCGATCTGGGC
>DASVYJ010000028.1:0-31366 GCA_036392215.1 Candidatus Limnocylindrales bacterium
GCCCTGCCCCTCGTCGAACGGCGTTGTGCAGTTTGAGGGTCCACCCTGCCGGGTGTATACTCCGGGCTCAACTGAACGGCCGCTCCGCGACGTGGGTGACCCCCACGTTTCTTTGTGAGTGGCCGGACCAGGGCCGGACGCGGAGCGCAGGTGCGGCGGATCGGCCCGGACGGTGGATGATGACGGGAGGCGCAAGGTGAGTCGCGATTTCGTCGGCGCCCTCCTGCAGCTCAACGCGGAGAAGGGGGTCTCGCGGGAGCAGCTCGTCAGGACGGTCGAGGAGGCGATCCAGTCGGCCTACCGGCGGGTCGGCGGGGACGAGGACGTCCACGTCCGGATCGACGCCGAGACGGGCCGCATCCGCGTGTTCCGCGCGCGCTACGTCGTCGACGAGGTGACCGATCCGACGACCGAGTTCACCCTGGACGAGGCGCGCGGGTACGACCCCGACGCTCGCATCGGCGACCTCGTCGAGACCGAGCAGCTCGACCAGGAGGCGTTCGGGCGGATCCACGCCCAGACGGCCAAGCAGGTCGTCCTGCAGCGGCTGCGCGAGGCCGAGCGCGACGTCGTCTTCGACCAGTACGCGAGCCGCGAGGGCGAGCTCATCACGGGCACGGTCAGCCGGGTCGAGCCGCGGGCGATCGTCCTCGACGTCGGCAAGGCCGAGGCGATCCTCGCGACCACGGAGCAGTCGCCGGTCGAGCACTACCGGATCGGCCAGAACGTCAAGGCCTACGTCCTGGAGGTGCGCCGCTCGACGAGGGGTCCCCAGATCTACGTGAGCCGGACCCACAAGGGGTTCCTCCGCCGGCTCTTCGAGCTGGAGGTCCCCGAGATCCACAACGGGACGGTCGAGATCCGGGCGATCGCCCGCGAGGCGGGTAGCCGCTCGAAGGTCGCCGTTGCCAGCCGGCAGCCGGGCCTGGACCCGGTCGGCGCGACGGTCGGCCAGCGTGGCGCACGGGTCCAGGCCGTCGTCGCCGAGCTCGGCGGCGAGAAGATCGACGTCATCGAGTGGAGCGAGGACCCGGCGGTATTCGTCGCCAAGGCGCTCAGCCCGGCGCAGGTGATCGAGGTCCGCATCGACGAGGAGCACCGCATCGCGAACGTCATCGTGCCCGAGCGGATGCTTTCGCTGGCGATCGGTCGGGAGGGTCAGAACGCCCGCCTGGCGGCGAAGCTGACGGGCTGGAGGATCGACATCCGGAGCGACGTCTCGACCGCGGAGGCTGCTCGGGCGGCCGAGGCGGCCGCGGCCGTGACGGGCGAGCCGGAGCCGGCGGAGGTCGAAGCAGGCGCGGCAGTGGTCGATGCCGAGGCGCAGCCGCAGGCGCCCGCGGAGCCGGAGGTCGGGGTGGCCGAGCCGGCCGTCGCCGTAGCCGTCGAGGCAGCGGCGCCTGGCGAGGCGGCGGCCGTCAGCGACGATGGTGCGGCCGCTCCCACGGAGCCGGCCAAGCGACCCCGGGCGCGCCGGACCAAGACCGCCGACGGGGAGGTGGCGCCGTAGCCCGCGGCGGGCCCGCCGGCCGGCCCCGTCGCTTCCCGACCCGTTCCTGCGTGGCCTGCCGGACGCCGCGCCAGAAACGGGAGCTGCGCCGTGTCGTTCGGGCGCCGGACGGCGACGTCCAGCTCGACCCGAGCGGCCGGTTGCCGGGCCGCGGCGCCTATGTCTGCGCCGACCCGGCCTGCATCGAACGCGCCATCGACCGCGGCGCCCTCAGCCGGGCGCTGGCGGTCCCCATCCCGGAGCGGCTGCGCGAGGCGCTCGAGGGGAGCATCCTGTCGATCGATCAAGGAGGTATCCGTGGCCAGGAGTAGGAGCGGCACCCGCAGCCGACGCGGGCCGCGCAAGCCGCCGCGCCGCGACAGCGGGCTGCAGGCTGCGGTCCAGGTCGCGGACCCGCGCGAGCGCGGCGCCATCGAGCTGCCGCAGACCATCACCGTCAAGGACCTGGCGGAGCTGCTGGGGGTCAACCCCGCGGACGTCATCCGGGAGCTCATCAAGAGCGGCATCTTCGCCAACATCAACCAGCTCATCGATCGCGACACGGCCTCGCTCGTCGCGGGCGAGCTCGGCTACGAGGTGGCCGAGACGGTCGCCCCGGGCATCGCCGCCCCGACGACCGGCGACGGCCAGGAGCCGCGGGCCGAGGCCGCCAAGGAAGTCCTCTTCGAGGAGGGGGACGAGGCCGACCTCCAGACGCGGGCGCCGATCGTGACCGTGATGGGCCACGTCGACCATGGCAAGACTTCGCTCCTCGACGCCATCCGCGAGACGGCCGTGGCGGCCGGCGAGCGGGGCGGCATCACCCAGCACATCGGCGCCAGCGAGGTCATGCGCAACGGGCGGCGCGTCGTCTTCCTCGACACCCCCGGGCACGAGGCGTTCACGGCGATGCGCGCCCGCGGCGCCCGCGTCACCGACATCGCGATCATCGTCGTGGCGGCCGACGACGGGGTCATGCCCCAGACGCTCGAGGCGATCAGCCACGCTCGCGCGGCGAAGGTGCCGATCATCATCGCCCTCAACAAGATGGACAAGCCGGACGCGAACCCGGACCGGGTCAAGACCGAGCTGTCCGAGGCCGGCGTCATCGTCGAGGACTACGGCGGCGACGTGCCGCTCGTGCCGGTCTCGGCCAAGAGCCGGCTCGGCATCGACGACCTGCTGGAGATGGTCCTCCTGGTCGCCGACCTGCAGGAGCTCCGGGCCAACCCGAAGCGACCGGCCGTCGGCACGATCGTCGAAGCGGAGCTCGACAAGGGCCGCGGTCCCGTGGCCACCGCCCTCGTCCAGACCGGGACGCTGCGGATCGGCGACGTCATCGTCGTGGGCGAGACATACGGCAAGGTCCGGGCGATGGAGAACGACCTGGGCAAGCGGGTCACCAAGGCCGGGCCGGCCAGCGCCGTCGTCCTGCTCGGCCTGTCGGAGGTGCCGACCGCGGGCGACGTCCTGCGGGTGGTCTCCGACGAGAAGGAGGCCCGGACCATCGTCGAGCAGCGTCGCGCCGCGCAGGCGGCCCGCAGCGAGGGCACCGGGCGGGCGACGCTCGAGGACCTCTACAGCCAGATCCAGGCTGGCCAGACCAAGGAGCTGCGGATCATCCTCAAGGCCGACGTCTCGGGCTCGCTCGGGGCGATCGTCCACGCGCTGGAGCAGCTCTCCTCCGACGAGGTCCGCATCAACGTCCTGCACCAGGCCGCCGGCGACATCTCCGACAACGACGTCCTGCTGGCCTCGGCGTCCAACGCGATCGTCGTGGGCTTCAACACGAAGCTCGACCCGACCGCCCGCCGGACGGCCGAGGCCGAGGGCGTCGACGTCCGCCTCTACGACATCATCTACAAGCTCACCGACGACATCGATGCCGCCCTCAAGGGCATGCTCGAGCCGGAGCAGGTGGAGGTCGTCGAGGGCCGGGCCGAGGTCCGCCAGGTCTTCCGGGTCGGCAAGAGCACGGTCATCGCCGGCTCCTACGTCACCGACGGGCGGATCGTCCGCGGCGGCGGGGCCCGGGTCTGGCGAGGCGGCAAGGTCGTCGCCACGGACCGCATCGACTCGCTGCGGCGCTTCCGCGACGACGTCCGGGAGGTCGCCCAGAACTTCGAGTGCGGCATCGGGCTGGCGGGCTTCCACGACATCAACGAGGGCGACGTCATCGAGTGCTTCACCCAGCAGATGGTCAGCCGGGCCGCTGCGGGCTGAGCCGCGGATGAGCCAGCGCACCGACCGGATCGACGAGCTGCTGCGGCAGGAGATCGGCCACGCCCTCGAGCGCGAGCTGGCCGACCCCGACCTCGGCTTCGTCACGGTCACCCAGGTCGAGACGAGCCCGGACCTGCGGCACGCCCGCGTCTGGGTGAGCGTGATCGGCAGCCCCGCAGAACGGGAGGCGAGCCTGGCTGCGCTGCGGCGGGCGCTGCCCTATGTCCGTCATGCGCTCGGCGGCTCGCTCCGCCTCAAGCGGATCCCCGAGTTCCACGTCCGTCTCGACGAGTCGATGGAGCGGGGGACGCGCGTGCTGCGGATCCTCCAGGAGCTCGAGGAAGGGCGGCCACCCGAGGAGGTCGCCAGCGAGGAGATCGACGAGGAGCTGCCGACGCCCGTCCGCCGGCTGCCGAAGGCCGGCGACGTCGAGGAGCCCGTCGCCGATCCCGCCGCGTCTGCCGTCCCGCCCGAGGTGGTGCAGGGGAGCGGCGCCGCCGCTCGCCGCCCGCCGCAGCCCGGATCGCGGGAGGCCCGCCATGGCCGGCGGACCGGCCCGCCGCGGCCGGGCCGGAGGCCGCGGTGACCATCGAGCTGGCGGCCGCTGCCGCGTCCGTGCCCGCGGCCGTCGTCGAGGCGATCTCCGCGGGCCGCCGGGCGCTCACCGTCTGCCACGAGCACCCCGAGGCCGACGCGCTCGGCTCCGCGCTCGCGATGGCGCTCCTCGTCGAGGCCCACGGCGGCACGGCCACGCCCGTGTGCGCCGACCCGGTCCCCGCGATGTACGCCTTCCTGCCGGGGATGGACCGCTTCCGGACGGCACCCGACGCCTCGCTCGACTACGACCTCATCGTGGTGGGCGACTGTGGCGAGCTGGATCGCGTCGGGCCCGTGCTCGCCGAGCACGCCGAGCTGTTCGGCCGTGTGCCCATCGTCAACGTCGACCATCACGTCTCCAACACCGGCTTCGGCGTCGTCAGCTGGGTCGACGCCGAGGCGGCCGCGACCTGCGAGATGGCGACGCTGCTGGCAGCCCGGCTCGGGGTTCCCCTGACCGCGGCCGACGGCACGCTCGCGGCGGCCCTCATGGCCGGCCTGGTCATGGACACGGCGACGTTCCAGCATCCCAACGCGACGCCCCGGACGCTTCTCGTCGCGGCCGCCCTCCGCGAGGCGGGTGCGCCGCTCAGCGAGATCTCGCGCCGGCTCTACCGCTCCAAGCCGAACGCCCAGCTCGCGCTCTTCGGCCGGGTCCTCGCGCGCCTCGAGTCGAGCGCTGACGGACGCGTCGTCTCGTCCACCCTCGAGGCCGCCGACCTCGCCGCGACCGGCACGGGTGACGAGCACTCCGAAGGACTCATCGACCTGCTCTCCCAGTCGGAGACGGCCGAGGTCGCGGTCCTGTTCAAGGAACAGGCCGGCGGGACGCGGCTGAGCATCCGGACGCGGCCCGGTGGGGTCGACGCGACCGTGCTGGCCGGCCGCTACGGGGGCGGTGGCCATGCCCGGGCCGCCGGGGCGACCGTCCAGCTCCCGCTCGTCGAGGCGCGCCCGGTCGTCCTGGCCGAGGCGGCGATCCTCGCCGCGGCCGTCGCCCGCTAGCCGCCGGGCATGGCGAGATCGGCCGACCGCGGCCCGGGCCTCGACGGGGTCCTGGTGCTGGCCAAGCCGAGCGGCCCGACCTCGCACGACGTCGTCGCCCTCGTCCGGCGGCTCGCGGCGACGAAGCGGGTCGGCCACGGCGGCACGCTCGACCCGTTCGCGGCCGGCGTCCTGCCGGTCTTCCTCGGCCGCGCGACGAGGCTCGTCGAGTACCACATGGCCGACGGCAAGGCATATCGAGCCGCGGTCTGCTTCGGCGCGCGCTCCACGACCGACGACCTCGAGGGCGAGCTGGCGCCGGTCGACGCCACCCCTCCCGACCGGGCCGCGGTCGAGGCTGCCCTCGTCCCGTTCCGCGGCCGGATCCTCCAGCGGCCGCCGGCCTTCAGCGCCCTCAAGGTGAGCGGCCGGCGGGCCTACGAGCTGGCGCGGGCGGGGACGCCGCCGGAGCTCGCGCCCCGCGAGGTGACGATCGGGCGCCTCGAGCTCGTGGCGTGGGACGGGGCGGACCCGGCGCGGCCGGTGGCGACGCTCGAGATCGAGTGCGGCGCGGGGACGTACATCCGGGCCCTGGCCCGGGACCTCGGCGAGGCACTCGGCTGCGGGGCATATCTCGGCTCGCTCGTCCGCACGGCAAGCGGGCCGTTCCGCCTGGCCGACGCGCTCTCGCTCGACGCGCTGCGCGACGCGGCGGCCGACGGCGCGGCGGGTGTCGCCCGGCTGCTCGGCCCGATCGATGCGGGGCTGGACCAGCTGCCCCGGCTCGTCCTGCCTCCGGCGGAGGTGCGCGCGGCCGTCCGCGGCCAGCGCGTGCGACCGGAACGGCGGCCGGTCGGCCTGGCCGACGGCTCGACGGTCCGGCTGGTCGATGAGGCGGGCACGCTCGTCGGCGTCGCGACCTGGCAGGCCGGGCGACTCGCCCCTGACAAGATCCTGGTCCCGCTGCCGCCGGCCGACGACGTGGCTGCGGGACCGTCCGAGGTCGACCGCGACGCCTCGTCGGCGGGCGATGTGGCCGACGGTGGCTGAGCTCGTCTCGGGCCAGCGCCGGCCCGTCGAGGCCGCCCGATCGGTCGTCGGGATCGACGCCCTGCAGCCCGAGCTCGGCCCGCTCTTCGTCGCCGTCGGCGTCTTCGACGGCCTCCACCGCGGCCATCTCTATCTCCTTCGCCAGCTCCGCCTGGCGGCCCGTCGCCACGCCGCGCGCCCCGCCGTCGTGACGTTCGACGCGCATCCTGACGAGGTCATCCGGGGCGCCGCGCCGCCGCTCCTCTGCGACCCTGACGAGCGTCTCGTCCGTCTGGCCGCCGCCGGCGTCGAGGTGACCGTCGTCCAGCACTTCGACGAGGCGCTGCGGCGGACCACGTATGACGAGTTCGTCGCCCGCATCCGCGATCGCACGGCGCTCCGCGGCATCCTGATGACGCCCGACGCCGCCTTCGGCTACGAGCGGGCGGGGACGCCCGAGGCGCTCGCCGAGCTCGGCCGGGCGTGGGGCTTCGAGGTCGTCGTCGTGCCGCCGCTGCTCGTCGAGGGCCGCCAGGTCCGCAGCTCGGAGATCCGGCGCGAGGTCGGGGCGGGCGATCTCGCCGCCGCCCGGAGACTGCTGGGGCGGTCGCTCTCGATCGTCGGGACGCGGCGGCCCGATGGGGCGGCCGAGGACCGCCGGTCCGCCAGGCTGACCTTCCCGGTCCCCGTCGCGCTGCCGCCGGCCGGCCGGTACCGCGTCGCCGTCGGCCCCGCCTGGCGCCCGGGCGAGGAGCCGCTGAGCGTCGCAGTCGACGCCGTCGCGACGCTCGGCGACGAGCGGGAGCCCGGTGCGGGCCTGGGCCTCGATGCCGCCGACGGCCTGCCGCCGGGCGACCGGCTGCGGGTCGTCCTCGAGCGGCGGCTCCGCAGCGTCCGCGGCTCCCCGTCCAAGGTGGCGTAGGACTGCTCGTCGCGTGTCCGGATCGGATGTCGGATCGCCACCGCGCAGCGCTCCGGCCGGCATCGACACTCAGGTTCGCCGATTGCCCGGCTGCCAGGCGTCGCTGCGGGCGTCGCAGCTCGGGCGGCGCCGCCGCTCCCTCGCGGCGCGCGTCGGCCGCCCCGCGCTACCGTCACAGCGCGTGTGGGCCGCCCACAGCTCCCGTCGCAGCGCGTGTGGGCCGCCCCGCGCTCTCGTCGCAGCGTGCGGGTTACGTCAGACGTACGTTCTCGACGGGCTTGAGGGCGCCGATGTCGGATCTGGACGTCAGAGGCACGATTCCGACGCCATCGTGTCGAAGCCGTACGTCACAGGTTCGGGATCGCCGCGGCGGGTCACGAACAGGTCAGGAATGAACGCCTGACGTAAGCCGTCCGCTCGCGAGCCGAGCCGACCGCGCGGGAGAGCCGCGACCGAGCGCGGGCCGGGCGTGGAGCGGCGACCCTTGCCTGCTCGGGTGCCGAGCGGCGCGCCTGCCTGCCCGCGCCCTCCCGCGCGTCGCTGCAACGGCCCTGGAGCGTCGGCTCCCCGCTGCGGGCCATCGCCACGAGGTTTGCCCGTTCCGAGCAAGCCTGCTACCATCCGCCCGGCATAGAGAGAGTCTCAGCACCATATCCGCATCGGAGGACCGTGTGCCGCTCGCGCGGGAGACAAAGGATCAGGTGATCAGCGAATACGCCATCAAGGATGGCGACACCGCCTCGCCCGAAGTGCAGATCGCGCTCCTGACGGAGCGCATCAAGGGCCTGACGGAGCACCTGAAGCAGTTCCCCAAGGACAATCACTCCCGCCGCGGCCTCCTCAAGCTCGTCGGACAGCGCCGCCGCCTGCTGGCCTACCTGGTCAAGAAGGACAGCGTGCGCTACCGAGCCGTCATCGCGCGGCTCGGGCTCCGCCGCTAGCGCCGCACCTCGACGCCCGGGACCCACCCGGGCGTCATCGCAGCTGCCGGCGCTGCAGCTGGCCGTCGCGCCCCGGGTCCGTCCTCCAGCGACAAGGAGGAGCAGTACCCCGTGTCTCACGTCTTCGAGACGCAGTTCGCCGGCCGCACCCTGACCATCGAGACGGGCAAGCTCGCCCGGCTCGCCGGCGGTTCCGTCACGGTCCGCTTCGGCGACACGATGGTCCTCGGTACGGCCAACCGCTCCGAGCCCCGGCCAGGGCTCGACTTCTTCCCGCTCACCGTCGACTTCGAGGAGCGGATGTACGCCGCCGGCAAGATCCCGGGCGGATTCATCAAGCGCGAGTCCCGTCCCTCGGAGGGCGCCATCCTGGCGGCCCGCCTCACCGACCGGCCGATCAGGCCGCTCTTCCCCGAGGGCTACAAGGACGATGTCCAGGTCGTCGTGACCGTCCTCTCCACCGACCAGGAGAACGACCCCGACGTCCTCGGCACTGTCGCCGCGTCGGCCGCCCTGACGATCAGCGAGATCCCCTTCCAGGGGCCCATCGGCGCCGTCCGCATCGGCCGCATCGACGGCGAGTTCGTGGTCAACCCGACGACGAGCGAGCGGGCCGAGTCCGAGCTCGACCTCATCGTCTCCGGCACCCGCGACGCGATCATGATGGTCGAAGCCGGGGCGAAGATCCTGCCCGAGGACGTCATGGCCGAAGCCATCCTCTTCGGTCACCGCGCCCTCCAGCCGCTCATCGACCTCCAGGAGCAGCTCCGCGAGGCGGTCGGCAAGCCCAAGCGGCTGCCGTTCCTCGAGCCGGGCCCGGGCTCGGTCCTCGACTTCGTCGACCGGGTCAAGGCGGGCGAGCCCTTCGTCGTCGTCGACGTCGAGACGACCGGTCGCGACCCGAAGATGGCGGACCTGATCGAGATCGGCGCCGTCCGCTTCCAGGGCGGCGAGATCGTCGACCGCTGGTCGACCCTCGTCGACCCGGCGCGGACGATCGTCGGCCACCAGATGCACGGCCTGTCCGACGCGGATGTGAAGGGTGCCCCGGTCCGCGGCGACGCAGCCCGCCGGTTCCTCGAGTTCGCCGGCGACGCGACGCTCGTCGGCCATAACGTCGGCTTCGACCTCGGCTTCCTCGAGGAGGCCCTGGGCGACGGCTTCCGCTTCGAGCAGGGCCGCTACCTCGACACCCTGGTCCTGGTCCGCGAGGCATACCCCGATCTCGAGTCGTACAAGCTCGCCGACCTCGCCCGCTTCTTCGGGCTCAGCCACGAGACCTCGCACCGGGCCCTGTCCGACGCCGAGGCGACCGCCGGCCTGCTCGGCGTGCTGGTGGCCGACCTGCCGGACCGGATCGAGACGCTCCGGGAGGGGATCGCGGCCTCCGTCCGGGCCTTCCGTCAGGACGGCCAGGATCCCGCGGCGCTCCTCGAGGCGGCTCGCCGCCAGGCGCGCGTCGGCAAGAACCTGTTCAGCCTGGTCCACAAGAAGACCGTCCGCCGCCTCGTCCTCGACGAGGGCATCCGGATGGACGGCCGCGGGCTCGACGACATCCGGCCGATCTCGGTCGAGGTCGGCGTCCTGCCCCGCGCCCACGGCTCCGGTCTCTTCACCCGCGGCCAGACCCAGGCGCTCACCGTCGCCACCCTCGGTCCCTCGTCCGACGTGCAGCGGATCGACACGATCAGCCCCGAGACCGAGAAGCGCTACCTGCACCACTACAACATGCCGCCCTACAGCACGGGCGAGAACAAGCCCATGCGTGGCCCGGGCCGGCGCGAGATCGGTCACGGCCACCTCGCCGAGCGGGCCCTCCTGCCGGTCCTCCCGCCCGAGGACGAGTTCCCCTACGTCATCCGCCTCGTCAGCGAGTGCGTGACGTCCAACGGCTCCACCTCGATGGCCTCGACGTGCGGCTCAAGCCTCGCCCTGATGGACGCCGGCGTGCCGATCAAGGCTCCCGTCGCGGGCGCCGCGATGGGCCTGATCAGCGAGCCGGACGGCACCTTCGCCGTGCTCACCGACATCCTCGGCAAGGAGGATGCCTTCGGCGACATGGACTTCAAGGTGACCGGCACCCGGGACGGCGTCACCGCTCTCCAGATGGACATCAAAGTCAAGGGCATCGACGAGCGGATCATCCGCCAGGGCCTGAGCAAGGCCCACGCCGCCCGGATGACGATCCTCGACAAGATGGAGGAGGTCCTGCCGGGCGCCCGGACCGAGATGAGCCAGTTCGCGCCGCGGATCATCACCATCAAGATCAACCCCGAGAAGATCCGCGACATCATCGGCAAGGGCGGCTCGATGATCCGCAAGATCCAGGAAGAGACCGGCACCGAGATCAACGTCGAGGACGACGGCACGGTCGAGATCGCGGCCGTCTCCGGCGAGAACTCGCGCAAGGCCATCAACTGGATCGAATCGCTCACCCGCGAGGTCGAGATCGGCGGGCTGTACCTCGGCAAGGTGACCCGGATCATGGGGTTCGGCGCCTTCGTCGAGATCCTGCCCGGCAAGGAAGGCCTCGTCCGCATCGGCGAGCTGGCCGACTACCACGTGCCCTCGGTCGAGGACGTGGTGTCGGTCGGCGACGAGGTGATGGTCGTCGTCACGGAGATCGACCGGCAGGGCCGCGTCAACCTCTCCCGCAAGGCGGCGATGCAGCGCCACCTGGCCAAGGAACCCGTCTGAGCTCGGGCGGGGCTCGGCCCCGCCCCACCGTTCAGCGGCGAGCGCGCCGTCGGGAGCCCGACGGCGCGCTGGTATACTCGGCCGCGTGCCCGAACGAGCGACCCTGAGCGTGGAGCCATGCCCTCGACAGCCCTCCCTCCGCTGACCGTCGCCGTCGTCGGCGCCACCGGCGCCGTCGGTCGGACGATGCTCCAGGTCCTGACCGAACGTGAGTTCCCAGCCGCCGAGGTGCGTCTGCTCGCGTCGGGCCGCTCCGCGGGCACCAGCGTCAGCCATGGCGGACGCACCTACGACGTCGGCGAGGCGACCGCCGACGCCTTCGACGGGGTGGACATCGCCCTGTTCAGCGCGGGCACGGACGTCTCACGCGAGCTCGCCCCGCAGGCAGCGGCCCGCGGCGCGACCGTCATCGACAACTCGAACGCCTGGCGGATGGAGCCCGGGGTGCCGCTCGTCGTCAGCCAGGTCAACCCGGACGACCTGGCCTGGCACGAGGGGATCGTCGCCAACCCGAACTGCTCGACGATGCAGCTGATGCCGGTCCTCATGGCCCTCCGCGACGCGGTCGGCCTGGAGCGGGTGATCGTCGACACGTACCAGTCGGTCTCGGGCACGGGCGCCGAGGCCCTGGCCGAGCTGGAGACGCAGATCCGGGCCCACGTCGCCGGGGAGCCGAAGGTCGCCTCGGTCTACCCGCACCCGATCGCCTTCGACGTCCTGCCGGAGATCGACGTCTTTCTCGACAACGGCTACAGCCGCGAGGAGTGGAAGGTCGTCACGGAGACCCGCAAGATCCTCCACCTGCCCGACCTGCCGGTCTCCTGCACCGCCGTCCGGGTGCCCGTCTTCGTCGGCCACTCGGAGGCCGTCCATGTCGCGACCCGCGAGCCGATCGGGCCTGCCCGGGCCCGCGAGCTCTTCGCGGCCGTGCCCGGCGTCGTCGTCGTCGACGAGCCGGCGGCGCACCGCTACCCGCTCGCCCAGCAGGCGGCGGGCCGGGACGAGGTGTTCGTCGGCCGGGTCCGGCAGGACGCCTCGCTGCGAGACGACCGGGGCCTCGCCTTCTGGGTCGTCTCGGACAACCTCCGCAAGGGCGCCGCGACGAACGCCGTCGAGCTGGCCGAGGAGCTCGTCCGCCGCGGCTGGGTCGCCGCCCGTTCCCGACGGGCCGACGGGACGACGGCGGGGACCGCCGCGGTGACCGTCGGCGAGGGCGCGGGGTGACGGACGCCGAGCGCCGCGCTGCGCTCGACGCGATCGCCCGGGAGGTCGCCGTCTGCACGGGCTGCCGGCTGCACGCCGGCCGGACCCGGGCCGTGCCGGGGGAGGGGAACGCGGACACCGAGGTCGTCTTCGTGGGCGAGGGCCCGGGCTTCAACGAGGACCGCCAGGGACGGCCCTTCGTCGGTCGGGCGGGCGACCTGCTCGTGCGGCTGCTGGGGTCGATCGGCTGGCGCCGCGAGGACGTCTTCATCACCAACGTCGTGAAGTGCCGGCCGCCGGACAACCGCGACCCGGAACCGGACGAGATCGCCGCCTGTGCGCCATTCCTCGCCCGACAGCTGACGGCTCTGGACCCGGCCCTCGTGGTGACCCTCGGACGCCACTCGATGGGCCGCTTCATGCCGGGCGCCCGGATCGGCCAGGTCCACGGCACGTACCGGCCAGCCGACGCGGCCACGGGGGCGCGCGACGCGCTGGTCTACGCGATGTACCACCCGGCAGCCGCGCTCCGCTCGACCGAGGTCGAGCGCCAGAGCGTCGAGGACATCGCCGGCGTCCCGCTCGCCCTGCTCGAGTCGCGTCGGCGACGCGATGCAGCAGCGGCGAGCGCGGCGAGCCCGGCGAGCGTGGCGGACGACGCACCCGTCGACGAGACGATCCGCCCGGCCGACGCGTCCGCCGGCGCGGCAGGCCGGTCCAGTGAGGCCACGACCGTGCCGGTCGGGACCGACCCGCCTCCGGCCGAGCCTCGTCCCACGCCGCCCCTTGAGCCTCCCGTCACGCCGCCGGCCGTCCCGACCCTCGGCGAGTCTCCCGTCACGCCGCCGGCCGAACCGACCGACCAGCTCAGCCTCTTCTGATCCGAGCCAGCCAGGGGACACGCATGCCCGACCCGTCCACGCCGCTCCGCATCATCCCGCTCGGCGGGGTGGGGGAGATCGGCAAGAACATGTACGTCTTCGAGTACGGCGACGACATCGTCGTCGTCGACTGCGGGCTGATGTTCCCCGACGAGGAGATGTTCGGCATCGACCTCGTCGTGCCCGACGTGGCCTACCTGCGGGAGAACCGCGACAAGGTCCGGGCGTTCCTCATCACCCACGCCCACGAGGACCACGTTGGCGGCCTGCCCTACGTCCTGCCCGACTTCCCCGGCGTCCCCGTGTACGCCTCGACGCTCGCCCGTGGCCTGCTCTCGAACAAGGTCAAGGAGCACCGCCTCCACGACAACCCGATGCTCGCCCTCGACCCGGGCGACGAGCTGCCCATCGGGCCGTTCACCGTGATCCCGTTCCGCGTCGGCCACTCGATCCCGGACGCCATGGGCCTCGCCCTGCGGACGCCCGTGGGCATCGTCGTCCACACTGGCGACTTCAAGTTCGACCACACCCCGGTCGACGGCAAGCCGTCCGACTTCCAGACCCTCGCCCGGCTCGGCTCGGAGGGCGTCATCTGCCTGCTGTCCGACTCGACACGGGCCGAGAACCCGGGCTACACCCCGTCCGAGCGAACCGTCGGCGAGGCCTTCCGCGAGATCATGGAGGGCCTCGACGGACGGGTCATCGTGGCCACGTTCGCCAGCAACATCGCTCGCATCCAGCAGGTCCTCGACGCCTCGGCCGACTTCGACCGCCGGGTCGCCGTCGTCGGCCGGTCCATGGAGCAGAACTTCCGGATCGCGAGCGACCTGGGCTACCTCGAGTACGGCAGCGGGCGCATCGTGCCCAAGGACCAGATCGGCCAGGTCGCGTCTGACCGCCTGACGATCGCCACCACCGGGGCCCAGGGCGAGCCGATGGCGGGCCTCGCCCGGATGGCCAACCGCGACCACCGCTTCGTCGAGATCCAGCCGGGCGACACGGTCATCGTCTCGGCCAGCCCGATCCCCGGCAACGAGGAGTACGTCGCCCGGACCATCGACAACCTGTTCAAGGCCGGCGCGAACGTCTACTACCACACCATCAAGCGGGCCCACGTCTCGGGACACGCGAGCCAGGAGGAGCTGAAGCTGATGCTCGGCCTGACCCGGCCGCGCTACTTCATCCCGATGCACGGCGAGTTCCGGATGCAGGTCCAGCACGGGCGGCTGGCGGTCGAGACGGGCGTGGCGGCGGAGAACGTCTTCATCATCGAGAACGGCCAGCCCATCGAGTTCCTGGCCGACGGCTCGGCCCGCCGCGGCGCCCCTGTCGCCTCCGGCTACGTCCTGGTCGACGGCCTCTCGGTCGGCGACGTCGGCGAGATCGTCCTGCGCGACCGGCGCGCCCTCGCCAGCGACGGGATGTTCCTGGTCGTCGTGACCGTCGACAAGCAGTCCGGGCGCATCATCGGCCGACCGGAGATCGTGACCCGCGGCTTCGTGCCGGCGAACGAGCGCGATCCGGTCATCGAGAGCACCGTCCAGCACCTCCTCGACGCGCTCCACACCCAGGGCGACCGGATCAGCGAGGTCGCCCTCCTCAAGAGCCAGGTCAAGGACGCGGTCTCGAGCCACCTCTACCAGCAGACGAAGCGGCGGCCGATGGTCTTCCCTGTCGTGGTCGAGGTCTGATGGCCGGCCGACGCCGCGCCGCCGCGACCCGCAGCCCGGCCCGCCCGGCGCCGACCCGGCGGCGTCGCCGGGGAGGCTCTTCGCTCCACTGGCACGTCTCCCCGGAGGTGACGCGATCGCTCGTCGGCATCGTCCTGCTGGTCATGGGGGCGGTCACGTTGATCGCGCTCATCCTGCCCGGACGGGGCGCCCTGACCGACTGGTGGCGCAACATGATCGCGCCCTGGTTCGGATCGGGCCGCTGGCTGCTGCCGTTCGTCCTGCTGGCCGTGGGGTTCTCCATCGAGCGGGCGCGCAGCGCCGGCACGGAGTGGTCGCTGACGCTGCTCGGGACCGCCGTCTCCGGCCTCGGGGCGCTGGGCGTGGTCCAGCTCCTGGACGCGCGGCGGGGCGGCATCCTGGGGCGGGCGATGACCGACACGCTCGCCCCGCTGCTGACGCGGCCGGGCGCGTTCGTCCTGTGCGCGGCGCTGGCCGTCGGCGGCGCCCTCGTCGCCCTCGACATGTCGCTGCCGACGGTGGTGGGACCGGTCCTGCTCACGCTCCGCCGCGCCGCGGAGCGGCTGGTCGCCCGGCCCCAGGCAGCCGCGGGGGCGGCCTCGGCCCGTCCGGGCGGGGCCGGTGCCCGGGGCGTCCGCGACGAGGCCTCGTCCCGCGGCGGCGCCATCCCGAGCCCGACGCCGAGCAGCGCCCCCGTCTCCGCGACCTTCGCCGCCGGCGTCCCGTCCCCCGAGCAGGTCGCCGCCGCGGCGGCCACGCTGGCACCCTCGGCCGGCGAACGGCCCCGGGCCGTTGCCACCCTCGACGGCCGCGAGCGCGAGGGCGGGGAAGACTGGCCGCGGCGGGCCCCGGACGACGTGACGGACGCCGGGGATGCGTCGCCGACGCGGGAGCACCGCGAGTACACCCTGCCGCCGCTGACCCTGCTGGACGACGTCGCGGCGACGAACGGCACCGACCCGACCGACCACGCCCGCCACGCCAAGAACGCGGCGATCATCACCGCCAAGCTCGCCAGCTTCAACATCCCGGCCGAGGTGACCGCCTACAACGCCGGCCCCGTCGTCACCCAGTACGAGGTCCGACCCGCCCCCGACATCAAGCTGTCGCGGATCGAGGCGCTCGCCGACGACCTGGCGATGGCCCTCGCCGCGCGCGCGATCCGGATCGAGGCGCCGATCCCGGGCAAGGACGTCGTCGGACTCGAGATCCCGAACAAGGACTTCAACATCGTCGCCCTGCGCCGGATCCTCGAGGAGCCCGAGGCCCGCAGCGCCCTCTCGCCGCTCACCTTCGCCCTCGGCCGCGACGTCGCCGGCCACGCCCGCTCGGTGGACCTGGCCAAGATGCCGCACCTGCTCATCGCCGGGGCGACCGGCTCCGGCAAGAGCGTCATGGTCAACGCCCTCATCACGAGCCTCCTCTGCCGCTCGACGCCGGACCAGGTCCGGATGATCCTGATGGACCTCAAGCGGGTCGAGCTGGCCGCCTACAACGGCCTGCCGCATCTGATGGTCCCGGTCATCACCGAGCCCGAGCGGGCGAAGGCGGCCCTCAAGTGGGCGGTCACCGAGATGGAGAACCGCTACCGCCGCTTCGCCGGCGCGTCGGCCCGCAACATCGCGGCCTACAACGAGTCGCGGGCGGACGCGGCCGACCGCCTGCCGCAGCTGGTCATCATCATCGACGAGCTCGCCGATCTGATGATGCGCGAGGGCAAGAACGTCGAGGATCCGATCGTCCGGCTCGCCCAGAAGGCGCGGGCGACGGGCATCCACATGGTCCTGGCGACCCAGCGCCCCTCCGTCAACGTCGTGACCGGGCTCATCAAGGCGAACTTCCCGAGCCGGATCGCCTTCGCCATGGCCTCCCAGATCGATTCCCGGACGATCCTCGACGCGCCGGGCGCGGAGGACCTCATCGGCCGCGGGGACATGCTCTACCAGCCGGCCGACCTGCCCCGGCCGATGCGCCTCCAGGGGGTCTTCGTCTCGGACAAGGAGATCGGCCGGATCACGGAGCACTGGCGCGCCGAGGCCGAGCCGCACTACGACCTGGCCGTCATCGAGTCCGACGAGGATGGGACCGGGCGGGCCGAGGACCTGCCCGACGAGGAGGCGGACCGCCTCCTGCCGGATGCCGTCGGCGTGATCCAGGAGTACGATCGGGCCTCGGCGTCGCTGCTCCAGCGCCGTCTCAAGATCGGCTACGCCAGGGCAGCCCGGATCATCGACCAGCTCGAGGCCCGCGGCTACATCGGCGCCTTCGACGGTTCCAACGCCCGGCCGGTGCTCCGCCGCGACGGGCCGGGGCCGGACGGCGGCGACGGGCTGCCGGACGACGAGGACGAGGTATGACGACCAGCAGGGACGGCGCCCGGCTGCGCGACCAGGCCCGCCGCGGGGACGGGGAGCGGACCGACGCTGCCCGCCAGGCCGCGGAGGCCAGTCCCGGCGGCCCGAGCCTGCCGGAGCGGCTGCTCGCCGCCCGCGAGCGCAAGGGCGTCGACCTGTACCGCGCCGAGCGCGACACGAAGATCCGGGCCCGCTACCTGTCGGCCCTCGAGCGCGGGGACTATCGCGAACTGCCCGGCACCGTCTACACCAAGGGCTTCCTGCGCAACTACGCGCTCTACCTGGGCCTCGATCCCGACGACGTGCTGACGCAGTGGCGCGTCGAGCGGGGCATCGTCACCGACGACACGGCCCTCGTCGTGCCGCGACCGCTGGTCAGCCCCCGGACGGGCCTCGTCTTCTCGCCGGGGGTGCTGGTGGCGGCCCTGCTGACCCTCGTCGTGGCCGCCTTCGTCGTCTACCTCGGCTTCCAGCTCTTCCGCTTCGCCCAGCCGCCGACGCTCCAGGTCAGCGATCCGGCCGCCGCGGTGACCGACGTGGCCCAGGACACGAGCTCGTACACCCTGCGTGGGACGTCCATCCCCGGCGCGACCATCTCGATCGTCGCGGCGGGGCAGGGGACGATCCGGGTCAGCGCCGACGCGAGCGGTCACTGGAGCCAGGACGTGCCGCTCCGCCGCGGCCGCAACCAGTTCGACATCACCGCCCTCGACCCCGCGACCGACAAGCCGTCGCCGACCCAGTCCATCTTCATCACCGTCCCGTTCTCCATCGTCCAGGCGCCGACGCTCACCGTGGACTCGCCGGCGGACGGGGCGACGTTCGAGAACGGGGCGATCCCCGTCCAGGGGACGACGACCGACGCGACGACCGTGACGATCAGCGCGGCCTACCTCGGGCTGCCGCCCGCCACCGGAGGGACGCCGGCGCCCCCGGCTCCGAGCGCGACACCCGCCCACCCGGCTGCCACGCCGGCTGCATCGCCGTCCGTCTCGTCAGGCGCCTCGCCCGGCGACGGCGGCTCGGGCCCGAAGCCCGTCACCGTCCCGGTCGGCTCGGACGGCTCGTTCAGCTCGCCGTTCGAGCTGACGGCCGGGCGCTGGACTCTGACCATCGCCGCCTCGAGCGACCAGGGCAAGACGACGACGCTGACGCGCACCGTCACGGTGCTCTACAAGGGCGTCCTCGTGGTCGTCAAGGTGCAGGGCGGCCCCGCCTGGATCAAGGTCTGGGAGGACGGCCAGCTCGACTCGGCGGTCGGGGCAGCGGGCATCGTCCTCAACAACGGGGACACCCGCTCGTTCCGGGGGACGGCCTCGGTCGAGGTCCGGACCGGCTCCTCCGGGGTGACGTTCTTCACGGTGAACGGGACCTCCGTCGGGGCGCTCGGTCCGCCCGGCGTCCCGCAGACGTGGCTCTTCGCCCCGCCGGCCGCGCCCCAGCAGACGCAGCATCTGTAGCCTCGTCCCGAGACGAGGGATCGCATGACGACTCCCGACCACGCGGCCGCTGCAGCGGTCCCGCCTGACGGCGCGACGGGCGAGGCATTGGTCGCCCTGGCCCGCCGTGTCCAGGCGGCCTGCCTCGCGCGCGGCCTGCACCTCGCCGCGGCCGAGTCCTGCACGGGTGGCCTCGTCGGCCACGCCGTCACCGACGTGCCGGGCTCGTCGGCCTACTTCCTCGGCTCGCTCGTGGCCTACGCTGACGCCGTCAAACGCGAGCTCCTCGGCGTGCCGGCCGAGCACCTCGCCGCCCACGGTGCGGTCAGCGCCCAGGTGGCCCGGGCGATGGCAGCCGGCGCCCGCGAGCGGTTCGGGGCCGACGTGGCGGTCGCGGTCACGGGCATCGCCGGACCCGACGGCGGGAGCGACGCGAAGCCGGTCGGGCTGACCTACGTCGCCGTCGCCGATGCTGCGGGCGCCGAGGTCCGCCGCTACGTCTGGTCCGGCGACCGCGCGGCGAACAAGCTGGCGAGCGCGCACGCCGCCCTCGGGCTCGTCCTGGAGCGGCTCGCAGCGGGGGAGCGATGAGCGGCGCGCCCCGGATCCGCCTGCCACGGCCGCCGGGGCTGCCGTTCCGGCGGGGCGCTGCGGCCGTCGGCGCCGGCCTCCAGCCGGCCCGCGAGGCACGGCCCATCGAGCCCGGGGAGCGGATCCACGTCGTCGGGGTCGCGGGGGCCGGGGCCAGCGCCGCCGCCCTCCTTGCGCGACGCGCCGGGGCCCTCCCGAGCGGCTGCGACCGGGGCGGTCCGTCGCCGTACACCCCGCCCCTCGAGCAGGCCGAGGTCCCGCTCGCCTGGCGCCACGACCCCGCCCACGTCACCGGGTCTCCGCCCGGCCGCCGGCCGACCCGGCTCGCCGTCACCAAGGCGCTCACCGCGATCGAGCCGGACCATCCCGAGCTCGAGGCCGCCCGCCGAGCCGGCATCCCCCTCGAGCCCTGGCAGCAGGTGATCGCCGACGCGGCCGTCGGCCGCATCCTCGTGGGCGTGGCGGGGACCCACGGCAAGAGCACGACGGCGGGCTGGCTCGTCCACCTCCTGTTCGAGGCCGGGGCGGACCCGTCCGCCTTCGTCGGGGCGCTGCTGCCAGGACTCGTGACCGGCGGCCTCCCGGCCACCGCCCGCTGGGGTGCCGGCGACGCGTTCGTCGTCGAGGCCGACGAATACGCCGGCAACTTCGACCCGTACCGGCCCGCCCTCGCCGTCCTGACGACCGTCGACTGGGACCACCCCGACGTGTTCGCCGACCGGGCCGCCGTCGTCGCCTGCTTCGAGGAGTGGCTGCGGGCCGCGGCGGAGGCCGCCGGCGTCGACCACAGCCTGGCCAGCGTGCCCGGGGTCGCGACGCCCCAGGCGCCGCTCCTCGTCGCGAATGTCGCGGACGCGGGCGTGGCGGACGTCGTCGAGCGGCTCGCGGACTGGCCGGGGCGCGTCCTCGCGACCGCCCTGCTCGACACGTCGGTCCAGCGCCGCGCGACGTACCGCAAGGGACTGGGGCAGCGCTTCGCGACCGCGCTCGGGCCGGCGGACGTGCTGCTCGGCCGCGTCCAGGACAGCGGCCCCGACGGGACGCTCCTCGAGCTCGACGGGCTCGACCCGCTCCGCGGCCGTTTCCAGACCCGGCTCCGGCTGGCCGGCCGACACAACGCGGCCAACGCCCTCGGCGTGGCCGGTGCCGCGCTCCACCTCGGGACGACGCCGGAGGCCATCGTCGAGGGGCTGGCGAGCTTCGAGGGCGTCGGCCGCCGCCTCGAGCGGAAGGGCGAGGCAGGCGGCGTCGTCGTGTACGACGACTACGGCCACCATCCCACGGCGATCGAGCAGACGCTCCTCGCCCTCCGGCAGCGGGAGCCGGGCCGCCGGATATGGGCGGTCTACGAGCCGTTGACCTTCCACCGGACCGCGGCGATGCTCGGCCGCTTCGCCGAGGTCCTGGCGACCGCCGACGCGGTGGCCGTCGCCGACATCTGGGCGGGCCGCGACCCGGACACGACGATCGCCTCCGCGGCCGCCCTCGCCGAGGCCGTCGCCGGCCGCCGGCCGGGCATCCCCGTCGCCGCCCCGGGTTCCGTCGAGCAGACCGCGGCCTGGCTGCTCGGCGAGGTCCGGCCGGGCGACGCCGTGCTGGTGATGGGCGGCGGGCGCAGCTACCGAATCGCGGAGCTGCTGCTGGAGGGTCTTGCCGAGCGCTGAGTCGGCCGGCGCCGAGGGCGCCACGCGCGCGGAAGGGCGCCCGCGACGCATGCCCGCCGGCGGGATCGGGCGGGGGGCGCACCGGGTGTGGCACGATGGACGTGGAGCAGCAGGAGGTGCCGTGGCTGGCGAGTCGTCCTTCGACGTGGTCAGCGATTTCGACGATCAGGAGCTGCGCAACGCCCTCGACCAGGTCCGCCGCGAGGTCGCCCAGCGGTACGACTTCAAGGGCGCAACGGTCGAGCTCACCCAGGCACGCAGCGAGCTCGGGCTGCTGACGGACGACGAGTTCCGGGCCAGGGCGGTCCGCGAGCTGGTCGAGTCGAAGGCGGTCCGGCGGGGCCTGTCGCTGAAGATCTTCGAGTGGGGGCCGATCGAGCAGGCGGGCGGCAACAAGGTCCGCCAGCAGGTCACCCTTCGGCGCGGCCTCGACGACGAGCTCGCCCGACGCCTGGCCCGGCTCATCCGCGAGGAGTTCCCCAAGGTCCACCCCCAGGTCCAGGGCGACGCGCTGCGCGTGTCCGCCAAGAACAAGGACGACCTGCAGAAGGTGATCGCCCGGCTCCGCCAGCTCGACGAGCCGGTCCCGCTGCAGTTCGAGAACTACCGCTGAGGAGTCTCCACCGATGAACCCCGGGACCCGACCGACGCGCTCCGCGCCGTCGGCGGTCGCGCTCCTGGCCATGGTCGCCTCGTCAACCCCGGCGCCGACGCCGGCCGTCCCGTGACCGGGGAGCGGGAGGAGCCCCAGGTCGGCGCGATGGACGGGGAGCCACCGGCGGTCGATGCCGGCGAGGCCGGCGCCCTCGAGCCGGAGAGGACGGAGCCCGGAGCTGAGCCGGAGCGTGGCCAGGAGGTCGGATCGGAGGCCGCCGCCTTCGAGCGGGGCGACGTCGAGACGGGCGACCTCGACTCGGCGGCCGAGCCACCCGCCGCGGCCGTCGACCCGATCGAGGCGCTCGATGCGCCCGCCTGGACAGGGGAGGGGACCGCGGCCGACACCGGTTCCGCGGAGGCTGGGCCGAGCGACGAGCCGGCGGACGTGGCCGCGTCGGCCGCGATGCTCACGGAGGAGGAGGCGCGTCCCGAGACCGCCGAGGCGTCGGACGAGGCCGGCGCCCCCGAACAGGCGGCCTCCGCGTCGAGGGAGTCGTCGGCCCGGCTGAGCACCCGGCCGCAGACGGCTGGCCAGCTCGTCGCCGCCGGCCTCGCCGCCGCCGGCGTCCGGCTCGCCTTCACCGTCCCGGGCGAGAGCTTCCTCGGTGCCCTGGAGGCCTTCGCCGCCCACGGCATCCGTGTCGTCGGGACGCGCCACGAGAGCGGCGCGGCATTCATGGCGGAGGCCGTCGGCCAGCTCACCGGCCGACCCGCAGTCTGCCTCGCCACCCGCGCCGTCGGGGCGGCGAACCTCGCCATCGGGCTGCACACCGCGCGGGCCGACTCGAGCCCCGTCGTCGCCGTCGTCGGCCAGGTCCAGCGCCCGTTCGTGGGCCGCGAGGCGTTCCAGGAGGCCGACCTCGTCGGCTCGATCGGTCGGCTGTGCAAGTGGGCCGCCGAAGCCGAGACGCCCGAGGCCGTGCCCGGGCTCGTGGCCACGGCGGTCCAGCAGGCCACCACCGGCCGGCCGGGGCCCGTCCTGCTGTCGCTGCCCGAGGACGTCCTCGACCTGCCCGTCGAGAGCGGCCACGGCACCACGCCGGCCATCCGGGGCAGGGCGCCGGAGCCCGACGGCGATGCCGTCCACCGCGTCCTGCACCTCCTCGCCGCGGCGCGCCGGCCGCTGATCCTGGCCGGGGCCGGCGTCCTGCGCGCCCGCTGCTCGGATGCCCTGGTGCGGTTCGCCGAGCTGCTCGAGGTGCCCGTCGTCGCCGCCTGGCGGCGCCCGGATGTCTTCCCCAACGACCATCGGCTGTACCTCGGCTCGAGCGGCTACGCAGCCGCGGCCACGGTCCTGCCGCGTCTGCTCGAGGCCGACGCGCTGCTCGTGCTCGGCTGCCGGCTCGACGAGGTCGCCTCGCACGAGTACCGCGTCCCCGGCGAGGGGACGCGCTGGGCGCAGGTGGACCTCGAGCCCCGAGGCGGCCGGCACGGCCTCCGCGCTCCGGACATCGCCGTCGGAGCCGACGTCTCCGCGTTCCTGCGCGCGGCGACCCGCCGGCTCTCCGCGGGGGTCCTCGACGCGCGGGCCTGGGACGAGCGCCGGGCGGCCAACGACGCCGACCGGGCGGCGTTCGAGACGGCCAGCGTCGTCGATGCCGAGCCGTGGTCCGGGCCCGGCGTCCATCCCGGCCGCGTCATCGCCACGCTCGGGCGCGTCCTCCCGGCCGAGGCACTCCTCGCCACCGACGCCGGGAACTTCAGCGGCTGGGCCGCGCGCGGCTACCGCTTCCGGCGACCCGGCACGTTCCTCGGCCCGACGTCGGGCGCGATGGGCTACGGGCTGCCGGCCGCGATCGCCGCGGCCATCGCCCGGCCCGGGCGCCCCGTGGTCGCGCTGGCGGGCGACGGCGGCTTCGCCATGACCATGGAGGAGCTCGAGACGGCGGTCCGGGAACGGGTACGGGTGGTCGTCCTCGTCTTCGACAACCGCCGCTACGGCACGATCTGGCTGCACCAGGAGCAGCGAGGGACCGGTCGGGGACTCGCGACCGAGCTCGGTCCGATCGACTTCGCGGCGGCCGCCGAGGCGTTCGGGGCGCGGGGGTACCGGGTCGAGGCCGACGACGAGTTCGAGCCGGCCCTGCGGGCCGCCCTCACCGGCGACCGCCCCGCCGTCCTGCACCTGCAGCTCGATCCTCGCTGGCAGTCGGTGGACGAGCGCGGCTGAGGCTCGCCTCCTCCGTCCGGAGGAGGCGAGCGGGTGACCAACGGGCCCCTCGTCGGGCTGTAGTCGGGGCTCGCGGACGCCGATACCATCCTCAGCGGCCTGGCCATGCGGCGCCGACAGGCGACACGCACCGCCGGCCGACGTCCCGCCGCACGTCCGCGGCCGCTGAGGGGTTGCCACAGGTGGCTCGACCGATCGCGGGGAAGCGGCATCCGGCGACGGCGAGCGTCCGCCGCCGTCGCCTCCGGGTCGACGGACGGATCGCCTGGCTCGGGCTGGCCGCCTCGCTCGTGTTCCTCGCCGCGGCCGGGCTCTGGGCGACGACGACGAGCGGGCAGGCCGCGCGACGGGCGGCCGACCTGAGCGTGGAGAGCGACGCGTTCCAGGAGGCCAGGTACGCGGTCGGAGCCGAGGAGTCGCTCGAGCGGAAGTACCGCCTCGACCCAAGCCCGGAGGTCCGGAGCCAGCACAGCGTCGCGGCCCAGCAGCTCATCGCCGCCCTCCTGCAGGTGGAGAACACGGCGCGGGCCCACAGCTCGACTCTGGACGAAACAGGCGACGTCGCCCTGGTGACCCGCCTCCTCGCCCTGCACGGCCAGTACCTGGCGGCCGCCCAGCAGCTCTTCGCCGCGTACGACGCCGGCGATGTCGCCCGTTCCGAGTCCATCGACGCGACCGAAGTGGACCCCCCGTTCGGCGAGATCGAGGCGAGCATCGAGGCTGCCGCTTCGAGCCGCCAGCAGGCAGCCCTGGCCGCCCTCGCCCAGCTCCGCGAGGCGCAGGCCACCGCCCAGGGGACGATGCCGGTCGCCTTCGCGATCGCCTTCACGTTGCTCGGCCTCTTCTGGTTCGTCCTGTCCGGCTACCAGCGGCGGGTGCGGCGGAGCGAGGAGCGCTTCCGCTCGCTCGTCCAGCACGCCTCCGACATCGTCGCCATCGTCGGGCCCGACCGGCGGCTGGCCTACGTCAGCCCGGCGGTCGGCCCGCTGCTCGGCCTCGAGGCGGCCTCGCTCGTGGGCACCGACGCGGTCGACCTCGTCCACCGGGACGACGCCGCCGCGGCCCGAGCCCATCTCGAGGAGGCCGGCGCGGCCCCGGGGACGGTCCTCGCCACCGAGCTGCGGCTGGTCGACGGACACGGCGGCTGGCGCGAGTTCGAGGTCCTCGCCAACAACCTGCTCGATCAGCCCGCGGTCGCCGGGATGGTCCTGACATACCGCGACGTGACCGAGCGGAAGGCCTTCGTCCGCCAGCTCGCCTACGAGGCGTTCCACGACCCGCTCACCGATCTGCCGAACCGCGCCCTGTTCGTGGATCGGCTGGGCCAGGCACTCGCCCGAGCGACCCGTCGCGATACCTCCGTCGGGGTGCTCTTCCTTGATCTCGACAACTTCAAGATCGTCAACGACAGCCTCGGACACCAGCTCGGCGACGAGCTCCTGGTCGGCGTCGCGACCCGCCTGCGAAGCGCTGTGCGCGCCGCCGACACGGTGGCCCGGATGGGCGGCGACGAGTTCACCATCCTGCTCGAGGACGTGACCGAGGCGGCCGAGGCGGTCGAGGTCGCCGAGCGGATCCGCGAGGCGTTCCGCGCGCCGTTCGCGATCGCCGGCCGGGACGTCTTCATGACGGCGAGCGTCGGGGTCGCCGTCGCCGCGGGCGCGGGACGGACGGCGGACAGCCTGCTCCGCGACGCCGACCTCGCCATGTACCGCGCCAAGGCGTCGGGCAAGGCGCGCCACTGCGTCTTCGAACACGGCATGGAGGCGCCCGCCGTCGAGCGACTGGCGGTCGACGCGGACCTCCGCAAGGCGCTCGAGCGCCACGAATTCCGGGTCCACTACCAGCCGATCGTCACCCTGGTCGGTGGCTGTGTCAGCGAGTTCGAGGCCCTCGTCCGCTGGGAACGGCCCGGCCACGGCCTCGTCCTGCCCGCGAGCTTCATCCCCCTGGCCGAGGAGAACGGGCTCATCGTGCCGCTCGGCCGCTGGGTCCTCGAGGAGGCCTGCCGGGAGGCGGCCGCGTGGCCGCCGGGACCGGGTGGGCGACCGATCGTCGTGAGCGTCAATCTCTCCGCGCGGCAGCTCCAGGACCCGGACCTCGTGACGCACGTCGAGCGCGCGCTCGCCGTGGGCCCGACCCGGCCTGCCCTCAAGCTCGAGATCACCGAGAGCGTGGCGATGCTCGACCCGGAGCTCACCAGCCGGACCCTGCGCCGGCTGAAGGCCCTCGGCGTCCTCATCGCCATCGATGACTTCGGGACGGGCTACTCGTCGCTCAGCTACCTGAAGCGCTTCCCGCTCGACGCACTGAAGATCGACCGCTCGTTCGTCGACGGGCTGCGGACGGACGGCCACGACGCCGCCATCGTCCAGAGCGTCATCGCCCTCGCCCGGAGCCTCGGCCTGGCCGTGACGGGCGAGGGCGTCGAGACGGTCGAACAGGCGGCCGACCTGCGCGCGCTGGGCTGCGAGCTCGCGCAGGGCTTCCTGTACGCGCGGCCGCTCGCCGCGGAGGCGGCGCGGGCTGTCGCGGCAGTCGGCGCGATCGGCGCGCCGGGGACACGGGCGTCGCCGAAGGCGGGCCGCGGCCGTGCCCCGCTGGCGCCTGCCACGGATGCCCTGCCGCCGGGCTGAGACGGGGCGCTGCCCCGGCACCGCGAGGCCCCGTGCCGAGCGACGTCGCAGTCCCCGGACTGGTACGCCTGGCAGCCCGAGCCGGTACCGCTGGGTCGTCCCTTCGAGGCCCCTCCCCCGTGCTAGCGTTCGGCTGGCCAGCCGCGCGTCCTCCGGTTCGGCGCTCACGGGGGGAGCAAGAAGCCGGAGGGAGCAGATGACCCGTGCACTGGTGGGGCCGGCCCGCGGCCTCCTCGTCCTCATGGCCGCGCTCTCGATCATCGTCGCGGCCTGCGGCTCGTCGGCAGCCGGGACGCCCAGCCCGGCAGCGACGAGCAGCGCCACCCAGCCCGCCGCGGCCGGCACGCCCGCCGCGACCGCGGAGACCGGCGGCGGCGTGTCGGGCGCGGTGGACAACCTGTCCAAGATCCAGAGCTACCGCTTCAGCATCACCATGCGCGGCGGCACGCTCGGCCAGATGCTGGGCAGCACCGGTATGACCGGGACGATCGTGACGAGCCCCAAGAAGGCGGCCCACGTCACCCTGATGGGCATGGAGATCATCGAGGTCGACGGCAAGACCTGGGTCAAGATGGGCGAGACCTGGCTGCCGAGCGACGACACGAGCTCGAGCTCGCTGGCCGACTCGCTCGCGCCGGAGAAGATGTTCGACTCGACGATGACCGGCAGCGCCGCCGACGGCTTCAAGTCGGTCGGCGACGAGAAGAAGAACGGCGTCGACACGGTCCACTACGTGGCCGACGCGAAGGTCCTCGCCGGCTACGGCGAGCTCTTCGGCGTGAAGGACGCGACGACCTGGTCGGCCGAGACCTGGATCGCCAAGGACGGCGGCTATCCCGTCAGCATGTCCGTCAAGGCGACCGGCGGCAGCGACACGTTCGAGATGACCATGGACATCACGAACATCAACGACGCCGCGAACAAGGTCCAGGCACCGGCCTGACCGCCCGCGGCCCGGCCCGGGCCGCTCACCCCAGGAATGCCGAAGCGGCGGCCCATCGGCGGGCCGCCGCTTCGCTGTTCGTGGGAGGCGGGTCAGGCGACCGTGATCGTGCCCTCCATGTAGCCGCTCGTCGCCGCCATCGCCGTGCCCCAGCCGGCCGGGCCATCGCCGCAGGGGTCGTAGCAGCGCCAGGCGTACGTGCCCGGGGCGCCGGTGTGGATGAGGAAGCTGACCCGGGAATGGGCCGCGATCGGGACGTTGATGCCGAGCTGCGGCACCGTGAAGGTGTGCGAGACGGCGCTCGGGTCGAGCCCGGTGAGGCTGTGCGCGACGCCAGCCGCGTTGGGTCGGGTCAGGTCGAGCGGCTCGACGGTCATCCGGCCCGCGGTCGTGCCGCTCACCTCGGCGTAGCGCTCGCTGGCCTTGGGAAGCGGCGTCGCGTCGTCGAAGTTGGTGACGACGACCTCGATGGTGGAGTAGGCGGGCAGCGTGAAGTCGGAGGGGAGGAAGGCCGGGAACTCCGTCTTGCCGATCATGCCGCCGGTGACGATGGTCAGGTTCTGGCGGAACGGGAGGCCGCTCCCCGTGACGGCGGCCGGGACGGCGGGGGCCGCGACCGCGGCGGGTCGGGCGACGGCGGGGTCGGCCGCCGCGTAGGTCCAGGTCGGCGCCCGGCTGCTGGCGCACGCGCCGAGGACCAGGGGCACGGCCAGGGCGGCCGCGGCGAGGAGGGACGTTCGGTAGGCGGGACGCATCTCGGGTGACTCCTTGGGGACCGATGGGCGGTCGACTGCGAGGAGTCTGCGCGAGCGCGTCGGGTGCGCCGAGGGACGGAGGTCCCGAAGCGGGCGTCAGGTGGCCCCACCCGGTCGAGCGCCTGACCCACCGACCCGGGTAGGGCGAGGCGACCGCTTCAGGGGAGCGGAGGCAGCGCCGCGCGAGTCGGGGCGGCGCGCCGTGCCGTCAGGCGGCCAGCACGCCCGGCCCGAGATCGACGACCAGCCGCCGGACGTGGGGCTCCAGGAGCGGGCGGAGCCAGGCCAGCCGGGACGGGCCGCCGGCGAGGCCCGAGCATTCGAGCCAGACCCCCCCGGCGTGACCGACAGGGATGGTCGGCAGGCCGCAGGGGCAGAAGGGGGTGTGGCGCTCGGCCTCCTCGATGAGGATCAGGGCGCGTTCGTCGTCGAGCATGAGGACGCCTTTCGGGTATTGCGTGGATACGGTCCGTTCCGTATCCTAGCAGGTCATGGCCGAGAATCAAGACGGACCGTCTCGCCGCCCGGCGGCCCGACGGTCGCAGCCGCGCCCGGGCCGGCCGCGGAGCGACCGAGCCCATCGAGCGATCCTCGACGCCGCCGAGGCCGAGCTCGTGGAACGCGGCTACGCCGAGCTGCGTCTCGAGCACGTGGCCGCGCGCGCGGGGGTGGGGAAGGCGACGATCTACCGGCGCTGGTCATCGCGCTCGGAGCTCGTCCAGGCCCTGCTGCAGGACCTCGCCGCGCCACATATCGCGATCGCCGAGACGGGCGATACACGCGCGGAGCTGCTCGCTGCCGTCCTCAACGCGATGCGGGCCGTGACGGAGACCCCGTTCGGCCCCGTGATCCGGGCCCTCCTGTCCCAGATCGCCACGAACCCCCGGCTGGGCGACCCGTTCCGAGCGACCGTCGTCCAGGCCCGCCGCGACGAGATCGCCCGGGTCGTCGCGCGCGGCATCGCCCGCGGCGACCTCCGGTCGGACGCCGACGACGAGCTGGCCACCGAGCTGCTGGTGGGGCCGGTCTACTTCCGTCTCATGTTCGGCGGCGTCCTCGACGCCGCGTTCGCCGAGCGCGTCGTCGACAACGTCCTGCGGGGGTTCGCTCCCGGGGCCACGAGCTAGCCAGCCCTCCCGGGCGCTCGTCGGCGCGCCGTTCCGGGCGCCGGCCCCCCGGCGTACCAGGGAAGGGCCAGGCCGCCCGACGCACCTAGCTCGTCAGGCGGTAGCGCAGGAACAGGTGGTCGCCGGCTCGCCGGACCGAGGCGAGCCGGCCCCAGCGCGGCAGGTCCGGCCAGAGGGCGAGGCCCTCGACGAGCGACAGCCGCTGGCTTGCCGCGTCGCGGCCGGCCAGCTGCGGGGCGAGGGTCAGGAACAGCTCGTCGAGCACGCCCGCCTCGACGAGGGCGGCGACGAGGTGCGGGCCGCCCTCGCACAGGACCAGGCCCGCGCCGCGCCGCGCCGCGACCGCGACGAGTGTCTCGCCGGTCACCACGTCGTCGGGCAGGGACTCCAGCTCGACGTGGGCCGGCAGACCCGCCGCCCGCAGGCTGGCGAGAGCGGTGCGAGGACCCGTGACGACGACCGGGATGTCCGGGTCGGCGAAGACCGGGTGAGTCGGATCGAGGCGGCCCGTGGCCGTCGCGATGAGCGTCGTCGGCTCGGGCGCCAGCCCGAGGGCCCGGCGCAGGGCGCGGTAGTCGGCCGCCCGGGGCGGGAAGACCCGCGGCGCCGTCCAGCCGCCGCCCTCCGACGCGCGGATCGTGCCCGCGCCGACGAGGACGATGTCCGCCAGCGCCCGCAGGAGGCCCATCACGAAGCGATCCGTGGGGCTGAACCCGCTCACCTCCCCGCCGCCCGTCCGGCCCGAGTGGTCCAGGGCGACGACGCCGTCCAGGGTCTCCACGAAGTTCGCGACGACGGCCGGCCGGTCGGCCGGGAGCGGGATGCGGAGGTCGCCGTCGTAGGCGAGCTCCAGCGCCTCGGACAGCCCGCCGCGCGTCTCCGCCGGGCCCTCGTCGCCGGCGGCGTCGCGGTCCTCGAGGAGCGTCTCGATCGGGTCGGCGCCGCGAGGCGCGGCGTGCGTCGGGAGCGCGGTCGCCGCGCCCGTCTCGGCCGCTTCCGACGTCCCCGTCATCGCCCGCGCTCGCCCAGCCCGGCCACCTCGCGGAACTCGGCCCGCAGGCTGGCGTCGCGCTCGAAGACGCCCCGGTAGGCCGTCGTGCGCGTCAGAGAGCCGTGCTCGCGGACGCCGCGGACCCGGGTGCAGAGGTGCTCGGCCTCCAGGTACACGGCCACGCCGTGGGCCGCCGTCAGCTCGGCGAGCGCGTCGGCCAGCTGGTGGGTCAGGCGCTCCTGGACGGCGAACCGGCGGGCGGCGACCCGGACGAGCCGGGTCAGCTTGCTGATGCCCAGGATCTGCTCGTGGGCGATGTAGCCGAGCCAGGCCCGGCCGACGAACGGCAGGGCATGGTGCTCGCAGAGCGCCTCGAACTCGATGGGCCCCTCGACGATCTGGGCGAGCTCGCAGTCCGCCCCGCCACGGCATTCGGTGGGGAAGGAGGTCAGGAGCTTCGGGTCGCCCTCGTAGCCCTCGGTGGCGTCGATGAGCGCGGCCAGCAGCCGCCGGGGCGTGTCCCGCGTGCCCGGCGTGTCGAGGTCCAGGCCGAGGGCGGCCAGGATCTCGGCGAGGTGGCGCTCGTAGCGCCGGCGGTCGGCGTCGTCGATGTCGCGCGGCGCGAGCGGCAGGGCCGCCGCGGTGCGTGGGCGCTCAACGCCAGACAGGGGAGTGGGGACGGCGAGCTGGTGGGCCGCAGAGGATGACATCGGGACTCCTGGGCGACGGGCGGCGTGGGCTGGTGGGTTTCAGCTTCTATCGCTAGTCTACGCTGTCGCTAGCAGTATCGGTTTCCGCGCGTCGTGCCGTGCCCGTGCCGGCCCGGCAGACGAACCAGCTGCGTTGCAAGGTGGCCCCGGCGGGGCGCGACGGGAGCCTCAGAGGGTCAGTCGAGCTGGACTCGCTCGTCGACGGCGAGGCGGACGCGGACGCCGACGTGGGCGAGGGAATCGGCCGCCACGCGTCGGCCGATCGGGCTCGCGTAGGCCGCCTCGTATGCCTCCCGGCTGTCGAACCAGAGCTCGGACACGCCGTCATAGGGGACCTCGTCCGCCTCGACGACGTTGAACACGAGGCGGCGCAGGCCGGGCAGCTGCCGGGCGAGCGGCGCGTGGCGATCCAGCCACCAGGTGCGGAACGCCTCGCGGCTGGCGCCCTCGCGGCGGCCCAGCAGGATCACAGCCTTGAACATCGATCCCTCGACGATCGTCCGGACCGCCAGGCTGTTCCTCTGCCGCGCGGCCCGCTTCGCCGACGATCGTAGCCGGGGAAGGAATTCCTTGACGCGATGCCAGCTGAAGGCGCATCCTGCCTCCGAGCGTTCCGCTAAACCGGTTTATGCCGGACTGGACCCGGTCGTGGGGCGGATGGGGGAGGGGCCT
>DASVYJ010000029.1:0-5756 GCA_036392215.1 Candidatus Limnocylindrales bacterium
GCTCGAGGCGCTTCGCTGGCTCCGCCCCGCGTTCCGCGAGGGCGGCACCGTCACCGCCGGGAACTCGTCGGGGATCAACGACGGGGCCGCGGCGACGCTCCTCGTCGAGGCCGACCGGGCGCGCGAGCTCGGCCTCCGGCCGCTGGCCCGCGTCGTTTCGACCGCGGTGGCCGGCGTGGACCCGGCGGTCATGGGCATCGGCCCCGTCCCGGCGCCCCGCAAGGCCCTCGCCCGCGCCGGCCTGACGGTCGACGACCGCGACCGCGTCGAGCTCAACGAGGCGTTCGCCAGCCAGTCCGTCGCCTGCGTCCGCGAACTCGGCCTCGACGAGGCGAAGGTGAACGTCAACGGCGGCGCGATCGCCCTCGGCCACCCGCTCGGGATGAGCGGCGCGCGGCTGGTGACGATGCTTGTGCACGAGCTCGCCCGGCGGGGCGGCCGCTACGGCCTGGCCTCGATGTGCATCGGCGTCGGCCAGGGCATCGCGACGGTCGTCGAGCGGATCGAGGCGTAGGCGGGCGGAGCGGCGGAGCGTCCGGGCGAGTCCAAGGGGCGGCCGGGAGGGGCAGCGATGGCGACGTTCGATCGGTGGCGCCGCTGGCTCACCGTCGTCGCGGTCGGCCTGACGGCATTCGGGTTGTTCATGGCCGTCGGTTCCGGGACGGTCCTCTTCGAGCCGCTGCACCGGCTGATCGACCCGGCGTTCTGGCAGTCACCACCCGACGCAGCGGCGGTCGCCTTCCGGGCATGGGCCTATGGGGTCTGGGGCGCGACGCTGGCGGGCTGGGGGATCACGATCGGCCTCCTCGTGCACGATGCGTTCGCGCGCCGGGAGCGCTGGTCGTGGCAGGCGCTGGCCGGAGCGACGGGCGCCTGGTTCGTCCTGGACACCGTGGTCTCGGTCGGTCACGGCGTGACCGCCAACGTCGTCATCAACGTCGTGATCCTTGCCGCCGTCGGCGTCCCGCTGCTCGCCACCCGCGCCGCCTTCGGGGGGCGGGGCGCCTGAGCCATGTCCGATCCCGGCTCGCTGGCTCCGTCCCTGGCCCCGATCGTGTCGCGGCCGGCGCCGCGGTCCGCGCCCGGGCAGGCCGCCATCGAGACGCGCGACCTGGCGAAGGCCTATGGCGCCACGGTGGCCCTGGCCGGCCTGACGATGACGGTGCGCCGGGGCGAGGTGTTCGGCTTCCTCGGCCCGAACGGGGCGGGCAAGACGACCGCCGTCAAACTGCTCGTCGGGCTGACCAGGCCCACGGGCGGCAGCGGGACCGTCCTCGGCGCGCCGCTCGGCGATCTCGACGTGCGGCGGCGGCTCGGCTACCTGCCGGAGCTCTTCCGCTACCAGCCCTGGATGACGGCGGCGGAGGTCCTCGGTGTGCATGACGAACTGGCACGCGTGCCCCGCGTCGGGCGCGCGGCCCGGGTCGCCAGCGCGCTCGAGCTGGTCGGCCTGGCCGACCGCCGCGACGACCGCGTGGCGACGTTCTCCAAGGGGATGCAGCAGCGGCTCGGCCTCGCCGTCGCCCTCCTTGGCGAGCCGGAGCTCGTCCTCCTCGACGAGCCGACGTCGGCCCTCGACCCGGTCGGCCGGCTCGACGTCCGGCGGATCATCGCCGGGCTCCGCGAGCGCGGCGTGACGGTCTTCCTCAACTCCCACCTGCTGACCGAGGTGGAGCGGGTCTGCGACCGGGTCGCCATCGTCGACCGCGGCCGCGTCGTGGCCGAGCTCGGGATGGCCGAGCTGCTCGGGGACCGCTCCGTCCGGGTCCGCGTCGACGGCCTGGCCGAGGCCGACGCTGAGGCCCTGTCGCGGTTCGGCACGGCGACGTGGGACGGTCCGGGCTGGCTCCGCGTCCACGCCTTCGCCGGCCCCGACGACGAGATCGTGCCCGCCCTCGTCGCGGAGCTCGTCGCGCGCGGCGGCCGCGTCCATGCCGTCCTGCCCGGCCACCGCAGCCTCGAGGAGCGCTTCCTCGACCTCCTCGGTGGGTCGGGCGAGACCGCCGCGTCCCCATCCTCCGCCGGTCCGGGTTCGCCGCCGTGAGCGCGCGGGCCGTCCTCGTCATCGCCCGCCTGACCCTTCGGGAGGCCGTCCGTCGCCGCCTCCTCTGGGCGCTCGTCGGGCTGACCGTCGTCATCGTCGCCGTCACCGGCTGGGGCTTCCAGCGGATCGCGGAGCTGTCGCCGATCAAGGGGCCCCAGGAGCTGCTCGGGCTGAGCCAGGTCCTGGTGATGATCGCCTTCATGTTCAGCTTCGTCCTGGCGATGACCGCCGTGTTCGCCGGCGGTCCCGCGATCGCCGACGAGATCGAGTCCGGCCAGGCGCTCGCCCTGCTCGCCCGGCCGCTCCGGCGGGGCGAGCTGCTGCTCGGGAAGTGGCTCGGCCTGGCGCTCGTGCTCGTCGCCTACGCCCTGGCGGCCGGCCTGGCGGAGGTCGCGGTGGTCGCCCTCGTCACGTCGTACCTGCCCCAGGCGCCGCTGTCCGCGGCCGCCTACCTCGCGGCCGAGGGCCTCGTGCTGCTGACCCTCGCCCTCCTCTTCAGCACGAGGGTCGGTCCGGTGGCGGGCGGGGCGGTCGCCGTGGTCGCCTTCGGCCTCGACTGGATGGCCGGCATCATGGGCGGCGTCGGCCGGATCCTGGACAACGACGTCCTGGCCGCCCTGACGCCGCTCAGCCGGCTCCTCCTGCCGAGCGACGTGCTGTGGCGCGGCGCGATGTACGGGCTCGAGCCGTCGGGTGACATCCTCGGCTCGGCTGGTCGGGCCGCCGCGGCCTTCCAGGTCAGCCCGTTCTTCGCCGCCTCGCCGCCCGAGCCGATCTGGCTCGCCTGGTCGGTGGCCTGGGTCGTACTCGTCCTCGTCCTGGCGGCGCAGCTCCTCCGCAGCCGTGAGCTGTGAGCCCGGAGGTCGTGTCGAGGGGTTTCGGCGCGGCGCTTGTCGAAACCGGGGCGCAGGCCTAGCATGAGGGGGTCCGGCGCCCCGCCGGCGTCGAACCGCGTCCCATCTCCAGGAGCCAGATCCATGATCGACGGACAGCCGACTCTCCTGAGCCTGACCGACGCGGCCGCCAGCAAGCTCCAGGAGCTCACGGCCGCCGAGACGAACCCTGCCCTCGGGCTCCGTGTGTACGTCTACGCCGGAGGTTGCTCCGGGTTCCGTTACGGGATGATGCTCGAGGACGCTCCCTCGGCCGACGACAAGGTCGTCGAGGAGCGCGGCATCAAGGTCTACGTGGACGGCAACAGCCTGCAGTACGTCCAGGGCTCGCAGATCGACTACGTGGACACGCTGATGGGCGCGGGCTTCACGGTGAACAATCCGAACGCGGTCGCCGCCTGCGGCTGCGGCTCGAGCTTCCGGACGGCCGACCAGGCCGGCACGCCGCGCTCCTGCAGCCACTGACCCTCGCGCCGACCAGCCGGCCGGCGTTTCGCCGGGCGCCTCGCCGCTCTTGACGCGGCCGGCCAGGCTCCGCCCTGTCAGCGCCTCCAGGGGAGGCGAGCGGAGGGAGGATCGCAGGTGTCCGGGTTCAGGGCCTTCCTGCTCAGGACCAACGCGCTGGCCCTCGCCGTCGGCGTGATCATCGGCGTGGCGATGGGCAACGTGGTCAACTCGCTGGTCAACGACATCATCATGCCGCCGATCGGGCTGCTCCTCGGCAACATCGACTTCAGCCAGATGAAGTGGGTCCTCAAGGCGACCGGCGACCCGAAGACGGAAGTGGCCATCCGCTACGGCACCTTCGTCAACCTGGTGATCGCCTTCATCGTCGTGGCGCTCGTCGTGTACCTGATCAGCAGCCTCTTTCTCAAGCCCGCGCCCGAGCCGCCCGCCCCGCCCACCAAGCAGTGCCCGTACTGCAAGGAGACGGTGCCGGTCGACGCCAGCAAGTGCCGCGCCTGCGGCAGCGCCATCTAGGCGCGGCATCCGCCGGCCGTCCCGAGGCAGGTCGAGATCGAGCTCCCGCTCTTCCCGCTCCATGTCGTGCTGTGCCCTGGCGTGGCCCTGCCCCTGCACGTCTTCGAGCCGCGCTACCGCGCGCTCCTCGACGACTGCGTCGCGTCCAGCGGCTCGTTCGGGATCATCCTGATCCGGGATGGACGCGAGGTCGGTGACGCGCCGCGCAGCCTCGCCGAGGTGGGGACGGTGGCCGAGCTGCGGGAGGTCCGACGGCACCCGGACGGCCGGGCCGACATCGTCGTCGTGGGGGCGCGGCGCTTCCGCGTGCGGCGGACGATCGCCGGCCGCCAGCCGTATCTCCTCGGGGAGGTCGAGCTGCTCGGTGAGCCGCTCGGTGAGGAGGCCCGCTGCCGCGCCCTCGCGCGGCGGATCGGGTCGCGGTTCGTGGAGTACATCGGCGCCCTTCGGCCGCTCGAGGGGGAGCCGGGGACGGAGCTGGAGGTCGAGCTCGAGGTCGACCGCCCGGAGGCCGGGCCGGAGCAGGCCGAGTCGGCCGAAGGCGAGGCAGGGTCGGCCGAGCAGCGGACGGGCGCCTCCGACGAGCCTGCCGCGGGCGACGAGGCGGCTGGCGATCCTGCGGCTGGACTCGCCGAGCCGGCCGACGTCGCGGCCGAGCTCGTCGTGCCCGACGATCCCACGGCCCTGTCGTACCTCATGGCCGGCCTCGTCCAGGTCGAACCGACCCGCCGCCAGCGGCTCCTGGAGGCGGCCACGACCGAGGAGCGGCTCGTCGCGCTCGACGCCCTCCTCCGCCGCGAGATCCGACTCCTCGCCGACCGCCTCGCGGTCCACTCGGCCGACCCGCGGCTCCTCCAGCTCCGACGCAACTGAGGGCGACCCGCTCGGACGGGGGGCGGCGAGTCGGCTAGAGTCGCGCCGCGGGCCGTCCGGCCCGCGATAGCCGAGGGAGAGGCTCGATGCCCGCGCCGGACCGAGCGACCGTCCTCGCAGCCATCCTCGAGATCGGCTTCGTCCCGACGTTCACCTCGCCCGAGCCCGATGCCGCGTTCGGCGTCGTCCGAGCCTGCGTCGCAGGCGGCGCTCGCGTGGTCGAGTTCACCAATCGCGGTGAGGGGGCGCCGGAGGTCTTCCGCGTCCTGGCGCCGCGGGTCCGGGACGAGCTGCCCGAGGCGATCCTCGGGGCGGGCACGATCCTCGACGCGCCGACGGCAGCCGGCTTCATCGCGGCCGGCGCCCGCTTCATCGTCAGCCCGATCGTCGACGACGACACCATCCGCCTCTGCAACGCGCGCCGGATCGCCTGCCTGCCGGGCGCCTTCACGCCGACCGAGATCGCCCGCGCGGAGGCACTCGGCTGCGAGATCGTCAAGCTGTTCCCCCAGGCCGCGATCGACGGGCCCGCCTTCGTCCGCTCGGTCCTCGGGCCGATGCCGGCGACCCGGCTCATGCCGACGAACGTGACCTTCTCAGCCGAGGCGCTCGCGGCGTGGTTCGGGGCCGGCGCCGCCGCCGTCGGGCTCGGGCCCGGCCTCATCACGCCCGAGACCGTTGCCGGACGCGACGAGGCGGGACTCCGCGAGCGGGTTCGCCACGCCGCAGCCTGGGTCGACGCGGCGCGGGCCGGCGGCGATGGTCGCTGAGGCGGGGAGGGGAGCGGTGGGATCGGCCGGTCCGACGGGGCCCGTCCGCTACGTCGACGAGGCGCCCGCGACCGCGGACGTCGTCATCGTCGGCGGCGGGATCGTGGGGGCAGCGACCGCGTTCTTCGCCGCGCGGGCCGGGCTGCGCGTCGTCGTCGTCGAGCAGCGGCCGCGGCTGGCCACGCTCACCACGCC
>DASVYJ010000030.1:0-1792 GCA_036392215.1 Candidatus Limnocylindrales bacterium
CGAGCCGCCGCCACCCGACGAGCCACCCCAGCCGCCCGCGTGGCCACCGCCGCTCCACCAGACCGGGAACCAGACCGCCGCCGGCTGCGCGTGACCGCGCTGGAGGTCCTCACGGCTGCGCTCGAGCACCCGCTCGGCGTCCGCCTGCAGGCCGAGCGCGGTCGCCCAGACGAGGGCCTGGTCGGGCGTCTCGAGCCAGGCGAGCTTCGCCTCCTCGACGACCGTCCGCATCGAGCGGGCCTGCGCCATCGTCGCCTGGAGCGTCCGCCGGTAGGCGGCGAGCATCGCCCGGATGACGGCCCCCGGCATCGTCCTGGCCGGCATGGCGACGGCGAGACCCATCGTGGCCGCCCCGGCGATGCCGACCGCGACCGCGACGACGACGAGGCCGCTGATCGGCACGTTGAGGCCGATCAGGAGGGCGACCGCGGCCATGGCGAGCTCCAGGCCGCCCCGGATGAGCCAGCGGCGGATGGTCTTCGTCGGCGGCTCGGCGAACCAGCCCTGGCTGACCGCACCGGCTTCCAGCAGCTCGTCGAAGCGGTCGACGCGCTGGCCGAACTCGAGGAGCGTCTCGTTCTCGACGAGGCCCTGGACCGCGCACGAGCGCAGCTCGTCGTAGGCGTAGCGCTCCGCCTCCGACACCGGCCGCCGGGCGGCGAGCCGCTGCTCCGTGGCCGCGGTGGCATCGGTCGGCCCGGGCGGCGAGAGCCGGATGGCGACCTTCGGGCTGCCCTTGCGGGCATTGCCGTCGACCGGGTCCTGGAAGGCGAGCTGGCCTCGACTCGCCAGGTCGAGCAGGGCCGTCGTCAGCGTCCGCCGGGTCGAGCGGCCGTCGAAGACGAGGGCACCGGTCGCGGCCGTCAGCGAGTCGGGCGGGGCGGGCATGAGGATCGACGGGTCGTCGAGGTAGTGCGGGTCGCGCCCGTAGCGGAGCCAGTGGAAGAGCGCCCAGCCGAGCAGCAGGAGCCCGAGGAGCGGCGCGACCACGAGGCCGAGCAGCGCGTCGATGACCCGCGCCGCCTGCAGCCGGGCGGCGCCCGCCGGCGAGACGCGTTCGTCGATGGCCCGCAGGCCGGCCAGCAGCGCGGCATCGAAGTCCGGGCTGCCTCCGGTGAGGTGGGGCTTCATGTCGCTGTCGAAGATGTGCTGCGCGTCGGCGTCGGAGAGGTACGTGTTCCGGAAACCGTCGCCGCCGACGATGGCGACCTGGCCGTGCTCGAGGTTCGGGTAGATGTCGAACAGGACGACGAGGCCGTCGTCGAAGCCTGCCCGCCCGACGCGCCAGGCATCGCCGAGGTCCGCCGCCTGGCCCCGAGCGGTCTCCTGGCCGAGCCCGTCCGGCACGATCTGCGAGTAGACGACTGCCTGCGAGCCGGTGCGCGACGCCCAGCCGGCGATGGTCGCCTCCGCGGAGGCGACGGTGGCCGACGACCAGATGTGGGCGTAGTCGTAGACATGCCGACCGGCGACGGGGTCGGGGAACGGTGGCCCGGCCGGCGGGTCGGCAGCGCGGACGGCGGCAGTCGACGCGCCGAGGAGCCCGAGCGCGACGAGGACTGCGGCCGCGACGGCGGCGGCGACCGTGACCGCCCGACCGTGGACGAAGCGTCCCATCACCTCTCCCCTCTCCGTGGCGGACGCGGTCCCGACGATACGGGTCCGCTGCGGAGCGCGCAACGCGGGAGCCGCCTGTAACGGTCGAGGGGCTCCCTGTCCCTCGCCGTGACCGTCCGCCGTGGTCCGATCAGCCGCGCACCGCCGGGGTGCTCGACGGGACGGAGGAACGGAT
>DASVYJ010000031.1:0-37801 GCA_036392215.1 Candidatus Limnocylindrales bacterium
GAGTCGCGTCAGGGCAGCTGGCGGATGGCGTCCTCGGCCCAGGCCGGCTGGTCGGTCACGGCGATGTAGACCGTCGTCGGCTCCGTCTCATACCAGTAGGGCGCGCCGCGCTGGGTCGGTTCCTGGTCGATGCCCGTGGTCGTCCCGGCCAGCACGGGCTTGCCCGCGATCGTCGTGCGCGAGCACGTCTCCTCGTCGCAGCCGTGCAGGTCCAGGCCGTGCCAGCCGACGGCGGCGAGCGCCGACGGTAGCAGGTAGCCCGAGCTCTTGAGCGGCATCCGGATGACGTAGAGCCGCGATGGCGGGTCCGTTGCCGCGTCCGAGCGGCTGGCGACGGCGATCGAGTAGTCGTCGAGCTTGACGCCCTTCCCGGAGAGCGCCCGCTCGATGTTGGCCCGGGACGTCGCCGGGACGGCGGCGACGTCGAGGATCGCGCCGCCCCGCAGCGAGGCGGTGACGAGGGGCCGGCCCTGGACGGACTTCGGCAGGAGCGCCTCGGTCTGGACGGCCTGGTGCTGGCCGGTGAACGCGCCGACGTCAGGGGCCGACGACGCGCTGGCTGGGGGTGTGCCGCTCGCCCCGGTCGCGCAGCCGGCGAGGAGCGCGGTGACGGCGAGCAGGCGGACGAGGGACAGGCGGTGGACGACGAGCCGCATCGGAGGGACCTCCCTCTCACGGCGGGCTGGGTCCGCCAGTGGCTCGGCGCGGTCGGCCGGCCAGGGGCGGACGGCGCTTCGACGCCTCCCGCCGAGAGGAGGATGGGCGGCTGTGCCCTCGGGGGCCGTCGGCTGGGCGACGCGGGCGCCGACGTCTCGCCGTCAGCTGCCGGGTCGGACGCAGGGCAGGCCGTCCGCGCAGGGACCGGGGATGTGCTCGCCGACCCAGGCGACGAGGTCGGTCTGGAGGCGGGCGACGACCTCCTCGCTCGGGCCGTGGCGCTCGTAGCCCTGGCGGAACGAGGCGAGCAGCGCGATCAACGCGGCTCGGGCGGGACCCGCGGCCTGGGCCGAGGAGCAGGCGTCGCGGAGCGCGCACTCGGCCTCGCTCGAGAAGTAGCCGAGCGCGGCGTCGCCGAGGCGGCGCATCGCGACCTCGACGGCGCCGGCCGGCCGATCCGACTGGACGGCCTCCAGCAGCTCGTCGATGCGGGCCACCAGGCGGAGGTGCTCCCGGTCCAGCCACCGATTCCCGGTCGTCATCTCCGGGGTCCACGCGATCGCCATGCTCGTCTCCTGTCGTCGTCGGGACGGTTCGCCGACCGAGTCATGGCACCCGATGCCGCCGTCGCGGCGCCAGTGCCATCCGGCCTGCCCGCGGCCGTCGTGTCGCCGCGAGGCCGGCAGCCGGCAGCTCGTCGGTGTCAGGCGACCCTCGTCGTGAGGACGGCGGCGCCGCGGATCTCTCCGGCGGCGAGGCGGCGGAGCGCGTCGTTGCCCGCCTCGAGCGGGAAGCGTTCGACCTCGGTCGTGATCGGGATCGCGGCAGCGAGCTCGATGAACTGGCGGGCGTCGCGCCGGGTGACGTTGGCGACGCTCCGCAGCTGGCGCTCCCACCACAGCCACTCGTAGGGGAACTCGGGGACGCGGTCGAGGTGGATCGCGTTGACCGCGACGACGCCGCCGCGATCCAGGGATCGGAGCGCGGCCAGCACGACGTCGCCGGCCGGGGCGGTCGTGATCGCCGCGTCCAGCGGGACGGGCACCGGTTCGTCGTAGCCGCCGACGGAGGCCGCCCCGAGCGCCTCCGCCCGCTCGAGCTCGCGCGTCGAGCGCGCCCGGACGTGGACCTCGCAGCCCCAGTGCCGGGCGACCTGGATGCAGAGCAGCGCGGACGCCCCGAAGCCGAAGAGCCCGAGCCGGCCACCGGGCTCGATGCCCGAGACCCGCAGCGCGCGGTAGCCGATGACCCCGCCGCACAGCAGCGGCGCGGCGGCCTCGTCGGCGAACCCGTCCGGCAGGCGGAGCGCGACGTCGGCGCGGACGAGCATCGCCTCGGCGTAGCCGCCGTTGCGGTCCCAGCCGGTGAACGTCGCCGCCTCGCAGAGGTTCTCGCGCCCGGAGCGGCAGAAGCGGCACGTCCCGTCCGTCCCGGCGAGCCAGTACGCGCCGGCGCGGTCGCCGATCGACCAGCCCTCGACACTGGGGCCCACCGCCTCGACGCGGCCCACGGCCTGGTGGCCCGGCACGATCGGCAGTCGATGCGCGGCGAGGTCGCCCTCGGCGAGCTGCAGGTCCGTCCGGCAGACGGCGCAGGCGGCCAGCCGAAGGCGGAGCTCGCCCGGTCCCGGCTCGGGTTCGGGCAGCTCGACGAGCTCGAGCGGGCCGGCCCCGGCCGAGGCGGGCCGCGGGCGCTGGAGCTGGAGGACGCGCATGCGGCGATGGTAGACCGGCCCGCGGAGCGGCATCGCTCGCCGGCAGCCGATCGCGACGCCTAGACTGGCCGGGGAGGCAACGGCTCCAGGGAGGCGAGATGCACGAGCGGACGTTCGGGCGGACCGGCTGGCGGGTGAGCGAGCTGGGCGTGGGGATGTGGGGGATGGGCGGCTGGACCGGCTCCGCGGACGAGGAGTCGCTGGCGACGCTACAGGCGGCGGTCGATGCCGGGATCACCTTCTTCGACACCGCCCTGGCCTACGGCGACGGCCACAGCGAATCGCTCCTCGGCCGGCTCGTCCGGACGAACCCTGGGCGGCGGCTCTACACGGCGACGAAGATCCCGCCCCGCAACGAGCAGTGGCCGTCGCGGCGCAGCGACCCGATCGCCGAGGCGTTCCCGCCGGACCACATCCGCTCGTCGGTCGAGCGGAGCCTGGCCAACCTCGGCCTCGACGCCGTCGACCTCGTCCAGTTCCACGTCTGGGAGGACGACTGGGCGGCCGACGAGGGCTGGCAGCGGGCGATGGACGACCTTCGCCGCGAGGGGCTCGTGCGGGCCGTCGGGGTCAGCATCAACCGCTGGGAGCCGTGGAACGCGCTCCGCACGGTGCGTACCGGGCTCGTCGATGCGGTCCAGGTCATCTACAACATCTTCGACCAGGCGCCTGAGGACGAGCTCTTCCCGCTCTGCCGGGAGCTCGGGGTGGCCGTCATCGCCCGCGTCCCGTTCGACGAGGGCAGCCTGACCGGGACGCTCACGCTCGACAGCCGCTGGCCGGAGGGCGACTGGCGGAACAGCTACTTCGTGCCCGAGAACCTCGAGGCGACCGTGCCGCGGGTGGAGGCCCTCCGACCCCTCGTGCCCGACGGCGAGTCGATGGCCCAGCTCGCCCTCCGCTTCATCCTCTCGAACGCCGACGTCTCGACGGTCATCCCGGGCATGCGCCGGTCGGCCCACCTCGGCGCGAACGTCGCTGCGGCGGACGCCGGACCGCTGCCGGCGGAGGTGCTCGCGGCGCTCCGGGGGCATCGTTGGGACCGCAGCCCGACCGCCTGGTCGCAGTGAGCCTCGGCGAGCCGGCCAGCGGGCGAGCCGGACGTCAGCGGATGTCGCTGACCTTGAAGACCTGGCGCAGGACGAAGGCGCCGTCCGTCTCGGGGTTCGTCAGGTTCGGCTGGGCGCCCTCGAGCACGACGTAGGGGTGCAGCCGGACCTGGGCCAGGCGCGTCCCGACGAAGGTCAGCTCGACGATGTTGCCCTCCTCGGTCTCGCGGCTCCAGGACTGGTCGAACAGGAAGTTGCCGTGGCTCGTGACGGCGAGCTGCGGGCCGTTCGGGCCGGGCGTGACCGAGATGGCGCCGGCCCAGTGCGTCCCGGAGCCGAGGATGTGGTCGGCGCCGCTGGCGTAGAAGAAGGCCCGCTGCTCGAGCTGCTGGTTCGAGAAGGGGGCGCGGTACTCCGGCCAGCCCCACTGCGGCATGGCGATGACGACGTCGGCGGCCTTCCGGGCGGCGGCCAGTGACGAGGCGACGTTGGCGTCGGTCATCGGGGCGACGCCGGGGGTGCCGGGCGCGGCGGCGCCCGAGCCGGCGATGTCGTCCCAGCCGACGAAGGCGAAGCGGACGCCCCGGACGTCGACGACGGCCGGGGCGAGGGCGCCGGCCAGGTCGAGCCCGGCCCCGACGTGCTTGATGCCGACGGCGTCGAGGCCGGCCAGCGTCTCCCGGACCCCGCGTGCCCCGCCGTCGGTGATGTGGTTCGAGCCGAGGGTCACCACGTCGTAGCCGGCCTCGGCCATCGCGGGGGCGATGCGCGGGTCGATGCTGAAGACGGTCCCGTGGTCATGCTGGACGAAGCCCTTGAAGAAGGGGCACTCGAAGTCGTCCACGGCCAGGTCGGCGTCCTGGAGGATCGCCCGGACGGCGCCGCTGTCGCCGACGCGGACCGCGTCCACGGCCGGCCAGTCGTACGGCGTCATGTGCGTCCCGGTGTAGCGGGCGGTGCCGCCGTCGAGGACCCAGTCCCAGCCCTTGCCGACGACGTTCGCCATGTGGCTCACGCCCCGGTCGGGGCAGGTGTCGCCGGTCGAGACGAGGGTGCGGACGTTCGTCGCGTCGTAGGCCGTGGCGGCCTCGGTGAGCGGGCCCGCCGGCGAGGCGGTCGCAGTCAGGGGGTACGGCTGCGAACGATGGCTCGGCGAGCCGAAGAGGTCGGCGTCGCCGATCTGGAGGACCTTGACGCTCGGCGTCACGAGGCCGGCCGGCAGCAGGCCGAGGGTCCCCGTGGGGGCGGCCCGGATGCGGCCGACGAGCGCGTCGGCATCGACGCAGGACGAGGGGACGGCGAGGCTTGCGGGACCGCCGGCGAGGCTGAGGCTCGCGAGGCCGCACGGGACGAGGACGGTGCCCGCGGCGATGGCAGCGCCCAGGTCCGCGGCCGAGACCGCCGGCCGGAGGTCCTGGAAGGCGGCCACGACGGCGAGCGGGAAGGAGCGCGGCGGCGGGGTGGGGGTCGCGGCCGGCGACGCGCTGGGGGAGGCGGGGGCGGCCGTGGCGCTGCTCGAGGCCGCCGGGCTGGCGGTCGGGCCGGGCCCACCACACGCCGCCAGGAACACCACGAGGCCGAGCGCGACGGCACGCCGGGGGGTGGCGGGGCGGAGCGCGGCCGAACGACGCATGGCCCGCATCGTACGGCCTGCGCGGGGCGCGCAACGCATCGCGAGCGGCGCTGCCGTCCGGTGCGGTGGGCAGGCGGCTGGTACTGGCGGGTCTGACCAAAGTACGGCTTGTTCGGTGGGGAGCGGGACCCCTACCCTCCGCCCAGCAGCAGGCCGCACCTCACCCTGGCTACCCGGAGGCCGCCAGAGCGGCCGGATGCGCATCGAGGGACGACGATCAATGGCATCGATGGCCGTCAACGAGCTGGGACCGATGCTCACCGCGAGCGAGGTCGCCGAGATGCTCCATCTCCACGTCAACACCGTGAAGCGACTCGGCGATCGGGGCGAGCTGCCCTTCTACCGCGTCTGCAAGCGCGGTGACCGCCGGTTCCGGCTCGAAGACGTGATGGGCTTCCTGGCCAAGAACCGCTGACCCGTGCGGGGTCCGTCCGCCCCGCCGATCGACCCCTGAACGCCGGGCCCGTGCCCGGCGTTCCGCGTTCCCGGGCCGTCGGCGAGTCGCCCCGGCCGCGTCAGCCGTTGAGTCGCCAGATCGCGATGTTCAGGGCGCTGGCGAAGCCGACCCAGCCGAGATACGGCACCAGCAACGCGGCGGCCCGGCGGTCGATCGGCCCGAACGCGCCGACCGTCGCCGCGATGGCCAGCCAGAGGGCGACGATCTCGAGCGCCGCCGGCCCGACCGCGTGGCGGTCGAAGAAGAGCCATGACCAGCCGAAGTTGAGGACGAGCTGGATGGCGAACAGCCCGACGGCCAGGCGCGCGTCGGCGTCTCGTCGGCGCCAGACGAGCGCAAGGGCGAGGCCCATCGCCAGGTAGAGGGTGGTCCAGACCGGCCCGAAGACCCAGTCGGGCGGCGTCCAGGTCGGCTTCGAGACGGTCCGGTACCAGCCCGTCACGCCGGGCACCGTGAGCGCGCCCGAGACCGCGCCGACGGCCAGGGGCAGGGCCACGGCGATGGCGTCGGAGAGGCGCAGCCCGCGGCCGACCCGGGCCTCGTTCGCGATCGCCGTCATGGTCCACCTCCTCGTCAGTCGTGTGCCTACCCGCTCGTCGCCCGCCCGTCCTTCGGCTGCCGGCGTCGGACAGATGGCGTCGCGGGCGATGGACCGCGTCGGTCGAGCCGGACCGGCCGCGCTAGGATGCCTCTCGCCCGGTCGTGCCGCCGGCCCGCGACCGCCTGTCCCCGCTGCCGGCCCCGTTCCCGCAGGTGGCCCCGTGATCGACTTCACGCTGACCGACGAGCAGCGGCTCGTCCAGCAGAGCGTGCGCGACTTCGCCGCGACCGAGATCCTGCCCCACATCCGGGAGTGGGACGCGACCGAGACGGTCAGCCTCGCCACGTTCCGGGCGATGGGCGAGCTCGGCTATCTCGGCGCGCCGATCCCCGAGCGCTACGGCGGCTCGGGCATGGACTACATCTCGCTGGCCATCCTGTGCGAGGAGCTGGAGCGGGCCGACTCCGCGTTCCGGGTGATCATGAGCGTCCACGTCGGGCTCAACTCCCTGGCGATCCTGCAGTGGGGGACGGAGGACCAGCGGCGGCGGTTCGTGGTGCCGCAGGCGCGGGGCGAGAAGCTGGCGACGTTCGGGCTGACCGAGCCGGGCGTCGGGACGGACGCGGCCAACCTCCAGACGACGGCCCGCCGCGACGGCAACGGCTACGTCCTCAACGGCTCGAAGATCTGGATCTCGCTGGCCGACGTGGCCGACCACTTCCTCGTCTTCGCGACCGTGGACCGGGCGAAGAAGCATCGCGGCATCACCGCCTTCGTCGTGGAGCGCGGCATGCCAGGCTTCAGCACGGGGACCCTCCACGGCAAGCTCGGCATCCACGCCGGCAACACGGGCCTGCTCACCTTCGAGGACGTCCGGGTGCCGGCCGAGAACCGCATCGGCGAGGAGGGCGAGGGCTTCCTGGTGGCGATGAGCGCCATCGATCAGGGGCGCTACACCGTCGCCGCGGGCGCCGTCGGGCTTGCCCAGGCCTGCATCGACGCGTCCGTCCGGTACGCCCACGAGCGCCACACGTTCGGCGAGGAGATCGGCCGCCATCAGCTCGTCAAGCAGCTCATCGCCAACATGGTCAAGGGCACCGAGATGGGCCGCCTCCTCGTCTGGCGGGCGGGCTGGCTCAAGAACCGCGGCCTGCGCAACACGCGCGAGACCTCGATGGCGAAGTGGCACGCGACGGAGCATGCAGTCCAGTCGGCGCTCGACGCGATCCAGGTCCACGGCGCGAACGGCTACTCGAACGAGTTCCCGGTCGAGCGCTACCTGCGGAACGCGAAGTCGGCGGTCATCTACGAGGGCACGAGCCAGCTCCACACGCTGATCCAGGCCGACTACGCGCTCGGCTACCGCGAGGACCGGCCGCTCCGCTGCGAGCCGTGGCCGGCGGACGGGTTCGAGCGGCCTGCCGGCCGGACGGAGGCGCCGGCGATGGTCCCGGCGGGCGCCCGATGAGCGAGGCCGGCCGGACCGACGATGGCGGGACGGGGGCCGCACCGAGCGGGGGCGGGCGCGTCGGGCTGCGCCAGGGCAGCCGAGGCCTGGCGGGCGTGGTCCGCGAGTCGGCCGCGGCCTGGGGACGCGGCAGCCCGTCCGAGCGGCTCGCGCTCGGTGCGGCCGGCCTGACCGGCGCCGTCCTCGCCGCCGCCTGCCTGTTCGGCATCGTCCACGTCGTCGGCGGGGCGTTCCACGCCAATCCCCGGGCGGTCGGGTTCGGGGCGTGGCTCTCCGGGATCACCGCCACGCTCCTGGGCGGCCTGGCCTGGCTCGTCGGGCGGCTCGTGCGCGGCGTGGGCGGAGCCTAGCCGGCGACCGGGGTCCCCCTCAGCGGACGATGAGCGTCGCGCGCCCCACTGACGAGTTGCCGGCGGCGTCCCAGACCGTCCAGGTCACGGCGTGGCGGCCGGGGCTCGAGCGCCACGCGGCCAGCCAGATCGACCGGCTCGCGGACGTGCCGCTGAGGGCCCAGGCGGCGACGTAGCGGCCGTCGATGTAGAGGGTCGCCCGGCGCAGGCCGCGATCGTCGCGGAACGTCGCCCCGAGCGCGCGGCTGCGGTAGCGCGGGGCCGAGCCGGAGACGCCGCTCAGCCCGCTCACGGTGGGCCGCGTGGTGTCGCGAGTCGCGGCGGGCGCCGGGAGGGCCGGCCCGCCGAGCGAGAACAGGCAGGTGAAGTAGCGCGTGCCGGCCGGCGTGACCGCGGCGCCGCAGCCGAGGCGGTCGTAGTGGCCGAGGATGTTGGCCCGATGGCCGGGGCTGGCCATGAAGGCCTGCTCGATCCCCGCCACGGCGAGGTCGGCCGGGTAGCCGTTCCAGCCGATGTTCTCGCCCCGGTACGTGTTGTAGCCGAGCTGACCGAAGAGCACGTCGAGGGCGGTGTAGCCGGAGCCGTCGGCGCGGTGGCAGCCGAGGATGGCGTGGTCGAAGTAGCCGCGCACCGCCATGTCGAGCGAGCGACCCGCGGGGCGCAGGCTCGCGTCGGACGGGCAGCTGAAGACGTGGTCCGTGGCGAGCGAGACGAGGGTCGGGTCGACAGCCAGGGCGGGCAGGCCGGCCGCGGCGCGGTCCGCGTTCGTGAGGCGCATCAGGTCGGCGCCGCTCGCGGCGTCCACGGTCGCGCCCGCGGCGGTCGCCGCCGGCGTGACGATCGGGGCGAGGCTCGCGGCGATGGCGGGCGCAAGGGCCAGGCTGAGCAGGCGGCGACGGACGGACATGGCGTTCCCCGGCGGCGGAGGGTGGACCTGGGGGTCCTGCCGAGCCTCCCATGCGCCGCCCGCGCCGACCATCGCCCGGAAGGACCCCGCTGGCCCGGGCGGTTCGGGTGGCGCGGCGACGCACCAGCCCGGCCGCAGCCGCCAGCTGCCGCTCACGCATCCGCCGTAGCCGCGCCTCGGGGGCGCGACGGGCGGTGCCGACTAGGAAGCCGCGCCCGCCAGCTCGGTCTCGCCGGTCGGCTGGACGAGGAAGATCCAGACGTCCCAGGTGACGTGGCTCACGACGAGCGCCCCGAGCGGGACGCCGGCGGCGTAGAGGACGCACCAGTGGGCGCCCGCGATCCCCGCCGCCCCGAAGAGCGTGAAGTTGCCGGTCGTGACGTGGACACCGGCGTAGGCCAGCGCGGCGAGGGCGCCGCCCGGCCAGCGGCCGAAGCGGCGCATGAGGGCCTGCTGGACGAGACCGCGCCAGAACAGCTCCTCGGCGGGCCCGACGATCGTCGCCAGGCGGGCCGCGATCTCCGGCCGCGGGCGGAGCGCCCGCAGGGCGTAGATCTCGCGGATCTGGCGGTCGCCGCCGGGCACGACGCGACGGGCGAAGACGTCGCCCGCCCGGAAGGTCAGGTACAGGACGCCAGCCGAGGCGAGGCCGACCGGGACGTGCCACGGCCGGATCCGCTCACGGCGGAGGCGCGGGTTCGCCAGCAGGGCGAACGAGCCGAGGCCGAGGCCCGTGTACGTCATCCGCGTCCAGAACCGCGGCCGCGGCCCACGGAAGGTGGCGGCGAACGCGCCGACCGCGCCCGCCAGGCCGAGCGTCAGGGCGGCGATGCCCGGTCCCTCGCGGGGGTCGACGACCGTCGCGCCGCTCACCCGCCGACCAGCCGGGAGAGCAGGACGCCCGCGACCAGGAGCGAGCCGAAGGCGAGGTGGAGACGAGCCGTCTCGAGGTCGATCATCGCGATCGCCCGGGCCTGCCCCGCCGAACCGAGCTCGGCGGAGCGGACGACCTGGGCCAGGAACGGCAGGGAGAGGACCGCGAGGACCGCCGACGGCGGCAGCCAGCGGACGGCGACCGCGAGCCCGAGCGTGATGTAGGCGCCGAGGACCAGGCCGATGTAGCTCCAATGCGCCCAGCGCTTCCCGATCCGGGCGGAGAGCGTCACGATGCCGGCCCGGGTGTCCTCGCTGATGTCGCGCCACTCGTTGCCGTGGAGGATGGCCGCGGTCAGCAGGCCCACCGGGACCGACAGGATGAAGGCCCGCGGCTCCCACGTCCCGGAGACGGCGAAGTACGAGCCGACCGTCATGAGGACGCCCATCTGGAGGAAGACCAGGGGCACCGCGAGGCCCTTGTACTTGTACTGGAACGGCGGTGCGGTGTAGGTGTAGCCGCCGACCAGGCCGATGAGGCCGAGAGCGACGATGGCCGGCCCGCGCAGGGCGACGAGATAGACCCCGATGACCACGGCCAGCGCGAAGAACGTGAGCGCGGCGACGTAGGCCTGCCGTTCGCTGAGGCGGCCCTTGACGATGGCCAGGCTCGCCCGCGGCGAGGTGATGGTGTCGATGCCCTGGCGGACGTCGTAGATCTCGTTGATGACGTTCGTCCCCGAGTGGAGGAGCATCCCGCCGGCGAGCGCGGCGAGGAACGGCAGCCAGGTGAAGCGGTCGTCGACCGCGGCCAGCGCGCCACCCGCCAGGATCGGGATGGCCGAGGCCGTGTAGGCGAACGGCCGGACGATCTCCCACACGGCGGCGGCGCGCCGGCGCACCCGCTCCGCCGTCCCCAGCCGGCGATCGTCCGCCAGGCCGAGCGATGACGGGACCGTCGCGAGCGCGGCTGACGGCTCACGCGCGTCGCTCGCGGCAGGGCCCGACGAGGCGGCGACGGTCGCACTCGCGGTGGCGCGCAGCGTCGCAGCCGCGGCCGCGACACCGACAGGGACGCGCTCCGCAGCGGGCGCCGGCAGGGCCGCGTACAGGGCGGCTGCCGCGATCAGCTCGTCGACCTGGCGCTCGTCCTGGACGACCGGCTGGAGCAGCGGCAGGCCCAGGCCCGCCGTGCCGTGGAAGGCCATCGCCCGCTCGGCCACGTCCTCGCGCGTCCCGCACAGCATGAAGGCGTCGAGCAGCTCGTCGGGGATGAGGCCCGCGGCCGTGTGGTAGTCCTCGGCCCGCCAGGCGACCGCGATCCGGTCGCGCAGCTCGCGCTCGAAGCCGGCCCGCGCGAGCGAGGTGTCGGACAGGATCGACATCATGTAGATGACGAAGGGCTCGCGCTTCGCTCGGTTGAGCGCCTCGCGCCGCGTCCGGTCCACCAGGGAGAGCAGATACGCGGCCGTCTCGATGTCGCGCGGGTCGCGGCCCGCCGCGGTCGCCGAGGCGCGCAGCCGCTCCAGGATGCCGGCCAGGCTCGGCAGCGACTCGGCCGGCCGCCCGAGGTAGCCGTCGGCGACCCGGCCCGCCATCTCGACCATGTCGCGTCGGTAGGCCGCCACGAAGAGGGGGATGCGATGGACGGGCGGGAACATCGGCTGGATCGGCGGCAGGCCGGGGGTGGCCGACGGGACGCGTTCGCCGGCCCACAGCGTGCGCAGCTCGGCGATCGCGTCGGCGACGCGGCCCGGTGCCTCGCCCGCCTCGTAGGGGATCCCCATCTGGCGGAGCCGCAGCGGCAGGCCCGTGCCGAGCGCCATGACGATCCGCTCGGGCAGGATCTCGTCGAGGGCCGAGCCCATCATGGCCAGCACGACGGGGTGGCGGGTGTACGGGTTGACCGCGCCGAGAGCGACGCGGAAGGCGCTGTCGTCGCGGTCCGCGGCGAGGCTGGTGCAGACCGCCGAGACGTAGGCGACCGCCTCGCGCTCGAAGTAGGAGTCGTGGATCCAGACCGAGTCCAGGCCCGCGTCGCGGGCCTGGCGGGCCCAGCCGATGACGTCGTCGACCTCGCCGCGGGCGGCGAGGCCCAGGCCGACCGGTCGCTCGAGTGGACGCATGGGGAAGGCGCTCCTGTTGGGCGCCGGGTGAGGCGCGCTGCTGGATGAGGTCGATGGTACCGTCTCGTCCCACCGTCGCTTCGATCGCGGCGCGGCGGCAGATGGCCCTCGTGGAGCGGTGCGCGTCTGCACCGAGGGTTGACGGCCCGGGGTAGGCTCCCATCGTGAGCCAGCCAGCCGAACCGGCCCCGCGCTTCGCGGCGCCGGGCCAGGTACGGCGGGGGACCGCGACCCAGCTTTCGAGTCGCGACGGCATCCGCCAGCTCCTGGTCGTGATGTTCATCGTGCGCGCAGCGATCAGCCTCGTCGACGCCGCCGCCAACTCGGGCGACCTCCGCCCGGTGCCGCTCGTGGACCCGATCGCGGCCGACACCGGCGCGCCGCTGTGGCCCGCCCTGTGGGGCGTCGCCGCGCTCGTCGCGGCCCTGAGCCTGGCCCGCGGCTGGCGTCTCGGCTGGCTGTTCGGCCTGGCCGTCGCCGTGGCCTACCTCGTCGCCGGCATCTCCGACGCGGCGCTGCTCGGGACGGGCACCTACCTGCTCGCCCAGGCGGCCTGGACCGTCGTCCTCGAGCTGGGCGTGCCGCTCCTGGCGCTGGCCTGCCTGTTCAGCCTGCGCGGGCGGTATCTCCGGCCAGTGTCCCGGGTGAGCATGCCCGTCACCTCCATCGAGCGCCTTCGGCGACGTCGCTGACGCGCGATGGCCGTCCCGCCCGCGGGCCTGGTCGACGGTCGAGGCGGGCTGTCCCTGCCGACCGGGCCACCACCCTGGTTCGGCCTCGACGAGCCGGCCATCCGTTCGATCGAGGTCCACCAGACGCGGGCCGTCGCCAGCGCTGGCCGCGAGTGGCGTGACCTCGGCGACGCCGTCCTGCTCCATGCCCGGGACGATCCGGAGCCGTTCTTCAACCGCCTCGCCGCCGTCCGCTGGCCCGCGGCGCCTGCCGGCTTCGACCGGCGCCTGACCGAGACCCTGGTCCTCTTCGCGACCCTCCGACGGCGTCCGTATCTCTGGGTCATCCCCGGCCTCTCGCAGCCGGCCGACATCGTCGCGCGACTCCGGGCCAACGGCTTCGTCGACCTGGGGGGCGGGTACGACATGCTGCTCGTCCGCGCGCCGGACCGACTCGACCCGTCGTGCTTCCCGCCCGGGAGCGTCCTGGAGCGGATCGGCACCGGCCCGCGAGCGGACCGGACGAGCCGCGCCCGCGAGCTGGCGCTGGTCATCGAGGACTCGTTCGGGATGGACCCCCGGCGGCGTCCCGGGCTGGAGGACGAGATCGAGGCAGCCATGGGCACGGCGGCCTTCCATGCCTGCCTGCTCCGCGTCGAGGGGCAGCCGGTCGCGACGGGTCAGCGCTTCACCTTCGACGGGGCGAGCTACCTCTCGTCCATCGGCACGCGGCCTGCCTGGCGCGGCCGCGGCTACGGCGCCCTCGTCACCGCGGCCCTCGCCGGCGACTCGCTGGCCGACGGCGCCCGACTCGTGTACCTGGGGGTCCACCTCGACAACGACCGGGCCATCGCGGTGTACCGCCGGGTCGGCTTCGAGATCCTCGGCCCGCGGTCGGCCGACCTGCTGCTGCGCTGAGCGGTGGAGCGCGGCTCGGGCGGTGTGACCGCGGTCCTGCGCCTCCGGCTCGCCGTCCCGGAGCCGGCCGTCGTCGCCGCTCGCCTGGCCGCGGCCCTCGGGACCGCCGTCATGGTCGAGCTCGATGCCGGCGGCGAGCCGAGCCACGTGCTGCGCCTCCCTTCGGCGACGGTCGAGCTGGTCACGCCCTCGCCCGACCGGCTCCCGCTCGCCGTGACGTCGGTCGACCCCTGGCCGTCGCTCGGTTCCGGCACGAGCGTCGGGCGGCCGGAGCCCGACCTGCTGGGGGTGGGGTGGGCGACGGTCGACCTGGAGCGGGCCGTCGCCGAGCTGGCCGCAGTCCGGCCCGGCCTCGGTCCGCCCATGCCGCTCCCCGACGACCGGCTACTCGGCGCCCGCGCCGTCGGCCTGGGCGTGCTCGTGCTGCTGGAGCCGGCCCGCGAGGGCCGCCTCGCGGCGTCGCTCGCCCGCCACGGGGAGGGGCCCGCGGTGCTCTACCTCGCCGCGGCTGTCGGTGGCGCCGCGACCGCCGCCGACACGCCGTTCGGACCGGGCGTGCTGCTGGCCGGCCCCGCGACGGGCCCGCACGTCGTCTGCTGCGTCCCCGGCGCTCGTCGACGCGCAGCAGCGCCGTACCATCCAGGCATGCTGGACCGGCCCATCGTCAACGTCCGCGCCGCGACCGCGGCCGACGCCGCGCGGCTCGCGGCGCTGCTCACCGATGAGGGCTACCCCGCCGGCGCCTCGGACATAGAGGGCCGCCTGGAGCGGTTCGCCTCCGAGTTCTCGCAGGTCCGGGTCGCCGACCTCGACGGCGAGGTCCTCGGCTTCATCGCCCTCCACGTCCTGCCCCGCTTCGAGCACGACGACCGGATCGTCCGGATCGTCGCCCTCGTCGTCGACCCCGGCGCCCGCGAGCGGGGGGTCGGGCACCGGCTGATGGAGGAGGCCGAGCGGATCGGCCGCGCCGTGGGTGCCGGATTCGTCGAGGTCACGGCCGGCCACCACCGGCCGGAGGCGCGCCACCTCTACGAGGTCGTCGGCTACGAGGCCGGGGTCACGACCTACCTGCGCAAGCGCCTCTGAGCGGCCTGGGCCCTCGCGCGATGGCAGGACCATCGGACCTGACCTTCGACCATTGACGCCGTTCCCGCCGCGGCGCCAGACTGCCACCTTCGCAGACGCCGCACGGGGGTGCGTCATGGCCACGCTCAGCCATCGACCGATCCGTCCAGAGGACCTGGAGCGACGCCTCCGGACCGTGGGTGGCCGTGACCGGATCGACGCCGCGCTCGTGCAGGTCGCCACCGATATCGTCGCTCCGTTCGAGGGCGAGCTCTCGCCGGAGGAACGGGCCTGGCTCGAGGCGCGCATCGCTCGAGCCGTCCATGTCGCGATCGAGCCGGCGTTGGCCGCATTCCTCGAGGAGCTGTCGGACGGGCTCACGGCCGCGCCCGAGGACCTCATCGCCCACGTCCGGCGGGCGGCGCTGCGGGCGGAGCTGGGCGGCGAGTAGCCCGTCGCGGCGCCGGGCCGGCCGCGTCGCTCCCCGCCCGCGTCGCTCTCCGTCGGCGGCGGTCGCGTAGCATCCGACCATGCCCGTCCCGTCGCCGACGCCGGCGGACCGGCCCGGCGCGACCTTCCCGCACCTCCGGCTGCGGCGGCCGACGCCCGGCCTCCTCCTGCTGCCCTGGGCCCGGCCGCTCGAGGACTGGCGAGAGGAGGACCTCGAGGGGTCGGGGAGCCGGTTCCGGGAGCTGCCGGTCGGCCCGTCGCGCCACCTCGTCCGGTTCGTCGAGGCCGACGCCGCGACATACGCCCTGAAGGAGCTGCCGCGCGACGTCGCGGCTCGCGAGTACGACGTCCTGCGCCGCCTCGAGCAGTTGGAGCTGCCCGCGGTCGCGCCCGCCGGCCTCGTCGACTCGCCGGAGCGAGACGTCGCGGTCCTCGTCACGGAGTACCTCCGCCACTCCCTCCAGTACCGGCGGATGCTGATGCGGCTGCCGATCGGGGCGAACCCGTACCGCGACCGGCTCCTCGACGCGATGGCCTGGCTGCTCGTGGACCTCCATCGCAACGGCGTCTTCTGGGGCGACTGCTCGCTCGCCAACACCCTCTTCCGCCGGGACGGCGACAGGATCCAGGCCTACCTCGTCGACGCGGAGACGAGCGAGGTGCATCCCAGCCTGAGCGACGGCCAGCGCCGGGTCGACCTGGACGTGCTCGTCGAGAACGTCGCCTTCGGCCTGGCCGACCTGGCCGCGGCGCTCGGTCGTCCCGAGGACATGGACGACGCCGTGGGCGCGGCCGAGTCCGTCCGGGCCCGCTACGACGCCCTGTGGGACGAGCTGTTCACCGAGCCCGAGCTGACCCCTGGCGACCGCTTCGCCGTGGCGGCCCGCGTCCGGCGTCTCAACGAGCTGGGGTTCGCGGTGGAGGAGGTGGAGCTGCGGCCGCGCGGCGAGGGCCGTCTCCGGCTGCGGGCGGCGGTCACGAACCGCCGTTTCCACGCCCACGAGCTCGAGCGGCTCACCGGCATCGTGGCGCTCGAGAACCAGGCCCGGCTCCTGCTCAACGACCTGGGCGAGTATCGGGCCTGGCTGGAGTGGCACGAGGGCCGCCGGATCGCGCCGGTCGAGGCGGCCGCCCGCTGGCAACGCGAGGTGGTCCGGCCGCGACTTCGTGAGCTCACCGCCGCGCTCGGGCCGGGCCGGGACCCGCTGCAGGCCTACATCGACGTCCTGGAGCACAAGTGGCTGCTCTCGGAACGCGTGGGCCGCGACGTCGGGCTCGACGCGGCGGTCCGGTCGTACCTGGAGTCGGGCGCGCCCGCCCCGGAGACCCTTCCCGAGGCCGAGGATGAGATCGTCGGAGAGGCGGCGGCCCCGGACGCCGGTCTCGCCGCCGAGCGCGGGCTCGCCGCGGACGTGGCACTCGCAGAGGGCGGGGACGCCTCCGGCCTCGCGCGGTGACCACGGACGACCCGTGACGGCCGGGGGCAGGTGCTAGACTCCGCCGCGGCCGAGCGGGGGTCGGCGTCCCGCTGCGGCACCGCCGTGGCGCGCCCGACCGGGCGCCGCAGGGGAGGTGACCAGGGCGATGACGAGCGCCACAGGTGGCGCGGCCACGCCGGCCGCCATCGAGGTCCAGGGGCTTCGGAAGCGGTACGGTCCCGTCCAGGCGGTCGACGGCATCGACTTCGAGGTCCGCGGCGGCGAGGTCTTCGGCCTGCTCGGCCCGAACGGCGCCGGCAAGACGACGACGGTCGAGATCCTCGAGGGCCTCCGCCAGCCCGACGGGGGCCGCGCCCTCGTCCTCGGCCTCGACGCGGCGCGGCAGCCCGACGGCATCAAGGAGCGGATCGGGGTCCAGCTCCAGACCGCCGCCCTCTACCCCCGCCTCACCGTGACCGAGGTCATCGACCTGTTCGGCAGCTTCTACCGTCACCGCCTGGCGACGGCGCACCTCATCGAGGCCTTCGACCTGGGGGAGCGGCGCGACGCCCGGACGATGCAACTCTCGGGGGGCCAGCAGCAGCGGCTGTCGGTCGCCCTGGCGCTCGTCAACGACCCGGAGCTGGTCTTCCTCGACGAGCCGACGACGGGCCTCGACCCGCAGGCCAGGCGCAGCCTATGGGAGCTGGTCCGGGGCCTCCAGCGGGACGGCAAGACGGTCCTTCTGACGACGCACTACATGGAGGAGGCCGAGACCCTCTGCGACCGGGTCGCGATCATGGACCACGGCCGGATCCTGGAGATGGGCACGGTCGAGGAGCTCGTCAGCCGCCGCTTCCAGGAGCGCGCCGTCCGCTTCGACACGATCCCCGACCTCGACCAGGAGCAGCTCGCGGCGCTGCCGGGCGTCCGGTCCGCCGCTCCCGAGGAGGAGCACACCGTCCTCTATTCGGCCGACGTGCCGGCGACGCTGGCGGGCCTGCTCGAGGCCGCGGCCTCGGTCGGGGCGGAGGCGCGCGACCTCTCGATCCGGCCGGCGACCCTCGAGGACGTCTTCCTGGCCCTGACCGGCCACGCCCTGCGCGACTAGGCGACGGGAGGGGCAGCGATGCGGACCCTGGTCATCCTGACCGCAGCGAACCTGAAGTCGTTCGTCCGCGACCGGGCGGGCATGTTCTGGACGCTGCTCTTCCCGGTGGTCTTCGTGCTGCTCTTCGGGATGATCTTCTCGGGGACGCAGAATCCGAAGTACAGCGTCGGCTGGGTGGACCAGGACGGGACGCAGGCCTCGGCCCGGCTCGCCTCGGCCTTCGGCGCCGTGCCGATCCTCGAGCTGAAGCCCGGCGACGAGCCGACCAGCCTCGATGCGATGCGCAAGGGGAACGTGTCCGCCGTCATCGTCGTGCCGAAGGGGTACGGCGCGGCCCTCGCCGCCGCGCAGCGTCCGTCGGCCAGCCCCCTCGGCGGCCTGCCGGGATTGCCCGGCCAGGCAGCCGTGAAGCTGGTCCTCTACACCGACCCGAGCCACCAGACCACGGCACAGACCATCCAGCAGATCGTCGGCCAGGTGGCCGGCGTGATCAACCAGCAGCTCACCCGGGCGCCCGACCTGCTCGGGGTCGAGCCGCGCCCGCTCCAGACCGAGAACATCTCGAACGTCGCCTACATCGTCCCGAGCATCCTGGCCATGGCCCTCATGCAGCTCGGCCTGTTCGGAGCGATCCCGCTGGTCGAGCAGCGCGAGAAGCTCATCCTCAAGCGCCTCGGCGCGACGCCGCTCAAGCGCTGGACGCTCGTCGGCAGCAACGTCCTGGTCCGCCTCCTCGTCGGCGTCGTCCAGGCCATCCTGATCCTGGGCATCGGGGCGACCGTCTTCCACGTGACGATCCTCGGCAGCCTGGCTCTGGTCGCCGGCCTCGTCCTGCTCGGGGCGGCCACCTTCATCGCCCTCGGCTATGTCGTCGCCTCGTTCGCCCGGACGGAGGAGGCCGCCAGCCAGACCACGAGCATCCTGCAGTTCCCGCTCATGTTCCTGTCCGGCATCTTCTTCCCGTTCGAGATCATGCCGGACTTCATGCGGGCGGTCGGCGCGGCCATGCCCCTGACCTACCTCGGCGACGCGATGCGCCAGGTGATGGTCAACGGCGCGGCCTTCGCCCCGCTCAGCGTGGACGTGGCGATCCTCGCAGTCTGGCTCGTCGTCTGCCTCGGGATCTCGGCCCGCTTCTTCCGCTGGCAGTAGCGCCCTCCTCGGGCGGCGTCCCGGCATCCGGGCCGAGGGCACCGACGCCCCATCCCACTCGACCATGGTGGGACACTGGCATCGAGCCCGAGACTGGACTGGGCGGCGGGTGGCCGGGCGACGGAGGACCGAGTGGCGCGGATCATCGTCTACACGGGTAAGGGCGGGGTCGGCAAGACGAGCGTCGCGGCGGCCACGGCGCTGCTCGCGGCCGACCGCGGCCTGCGGACGATCGTCCTCTCGACCGACGCGGCCCACAGCCTGGCCGACTCGTTCGACACCCGCCTCGGCCCCGAGCCGACGCCGCTCGGCCCGAACCTGTGGGGCCAGGAGCTCGAGGTCTTCCACAACATCGAGAAGTACTGGGGGACGATCCAGTCGTACGTCTCGAGCGTCTTCCAGTGGCGCGGCCTGGACGCGATCATGGCCGAGGAGATGAGCGTCCTGCCGGGGATGGACGAGCTCGCCAGCCTGCTCTGGATCGCCGAGCACAACGACCACGGCTCGTACGACCTCATCGTCGTCGACGCCGCCCCCACCGGCGAGACGCTGCGCCTGCTGAGCCTGCCCGAGGCCGGCAAGTGGTGGCTCGAGAAGATCTACCCCATCCAGCGTCGGATCGCCCAGCTGGCGAGCCCGCTCGTCGGACGGGTCACGGGGATGCCGATGCCGGGGGCCGAGATCTACACGGCCGGCGAGGAGCTCTTCCACCGCCTCGAGCACATGCACGAGCTCCTCTCGAATGCCGAACTGACCTCGATCCGGGTCGTCCTCAACCTCGAGAAGATGGTCATCAAGGAGGCCCAGCGCTCCTTCACCTACTTCCACCTGTACGGCTACCCGACCGACCTCGTCGTCTGCAACCGCGTCCTGCCCCAGGACGCGGGGCCGTACTTCGGGGCCTGGCGGGACGCGCAGCAGCGCTACTGGCCGCTCGTCGAGGAGTCGTTCGCGCCGGTCCCGGTCAGGGCGGCCCCGTTCTTCCAGGAGGAGGTGCTCGGCGAGCGGATGCTCCGGGCGCTCGGGTCGGCCGTCTTCGGCGAGGACGATCCGGCCGCCTTCTTCTACCGCGGGCGGCCCTACACGGTGCGCCGGGAGGACGGTCGCTACATCCTGGAGCTGGAGCTGCCGTTCACGTCGCGGGAGGACGTCCGGCTGACCCGCTTCGGCGACGAGCTCGTTCTGCAGGTCGGCTCGTGGCGCCGCAACCTCATCCTGCCCCGGGTCCTGACCGAGCTCCCCACCGCCGGCGCGGGACTCATCGACAGCACCCTTCGTGTCGAGTTCGCGGCCTCGCCGCACCAGTCGACCGGGCCGGCCTCGGCCGGGCGGTCGCGCCAGACGTCAGGAGCGTCGCAGCATGGTCACGAGTGAGGGACAGCCCGACCTGACCGCCCGCCTGGCGGTCCTCGAGGAGCGCCTCGTGGAGCTGGAACGGGAACGGGAGCGGGAGCGGACCGACGGCCTGGAAGCGCTGCTCGGGCGGATCTTCCCGGCCGAGGTGCGGGGCCACATGCGCGCCGCCCGCAAGGAGCAGCTGCTGGCCGTGCGGTCGATGCTCGACCACTGGATCGATCGGCTGGACCGCGCGCCGGAGGACCGGGTGCGGCGCCGGGAGAGCATCACCCTCGAATAGGGGAGCGCCTGCTCAGCGGGCCGGGGTCGATCCCTGCCAGCGCTCGCGGTGGACGATGTCGGCCAGGGCCCTGCGGCCGCCGGGGCGGTTCGGTCGCGTCACCTGCGTCGGGTCCGCCGGATAGCCGAACGAGAGGAGGTACTCGCACCAGCGGTCCTCGGGGTAGCCCAGGAGCCGCCGGGCGAGCGCCTGGTCGTAGACCGTCGCCGGGACGCTGCCGACGCCGAGCTCCCAGGCGGCCAGGGTCATGTTCTGGGCCGCGCGCCCGAGGTCGAACATGACCGACAGCGGGACGCGCGTCCGGTCGGTCGGGTCGGGCGTGACCAGGGCGACGGCGGCGGCGGCGCCTGCCAGGTGGCCCGCGTAGTCGCCGACGGCGGCGAGCTCGCGGAGGTGCTCGCGGTCGGTGCAGACGATGAAGTCCCAGCGCTGGAGGTTCTTGGAGCTGCCGGCCCGCCGCCCCGCATCGAGGATGCGGCGGAGGTGGGCCTCGTCGAGGGAGCGGTCGGCGAAGGAGCGGATGGTCCGGGTCGTGTCGATGGCCTGCCAGGTATCCATCGCCGAATGATGCGCCCTCGTCGCGGGGGGCTGCCGGCGAGGGTCAGGCTTCGGCGCCGCCCGGCGCGGCGGCCGCGACGAGCGAGCTGATCGGCCCCTCGGTGTCGGCCGGTCGCCGGACGTCCAGCTCGGCGGCGACCCTGCCGGCGAGCTCCGGCTCGAGCGGGCCGCCGAGTGTCTCGGCCAGGAAGCGGGCCACGACCCGACGATACGTGGCGTCCTCGTACAGCCAGCGATGCAGGCCCGCCGGCACCACGAGCGCCTCCAGGCGCGGCCGCTCCCCGGTCGGGCCGGCGGGTCGGCGCGCCGCGGCGACCTCCAGGCGATGCAGGTCGCCGAAGGGGATCACCTCGTCGGCGTCGCCGTGGATGAGGAGCACCGGGCCCGGGTAGTGGCGGATCGCGCGTCGGGCGCTCAGCGCCGCGACGGAGTGCCCGCGCGGCCGGACATAGACGCGGGCGACGAGCCAGGCCAGCGGGACCGCGATGGGCGAGGGGATCGGCAGGTGGGCGAGGCGGAACGTCTGCCGGGTCAGCAGTCGTGGGTCGGCCGGGGCGGCCACGCTGACGAGCGCGTCGAGCCAGGGCTCGGCCGCGGCGGCCAGGACCGCACCCGCGGCGCCCATCGAGTGGCCGAGGATGGCCACGCGGTCGACCTCGGGCCGAGCGCGGAGGGCACGGAGGGCGGCCGCCGCGTCCGCTCCGAACTCCCCGACGCTGATCGGCAGCCGCTCTGGCCCGTTCTCGCCGTGGCCGCGGACGTCGAAGCAGAGGCAATGGAACCCCGCCGCGACGAGGAAGCGGGCGTTGGGGAGCATCCGGGCCCGGTTCGACTCCCAGCCGTGGACGAGGACCACGCCGGGCCCGCGGGCGCCGCCCCTCGCCGGGAGGAACCAGCCCGGCAGCCTCCCGCCCGGCGAATCGATCGCGACCTCCTCGCAGGCGAGGCCGACGCCCGGCGGCGTCTCCAGGATCGGCCGGCGGGCGGGGAAGCCGGCGCGACGGCGATAGACCACCGCGAAGCGGTAGCCGAGGGCGAGGGGCGTCGCGGCGGCTGCCGCGACCAGCCCCATGCGGCGGACACTGGTCACCGTCACAGGGGACGCGAGGTCGGGCGTGCTGTCAAGTCGCGAACCACGACCTTTTCGCCGGGCCACGCCTCGACTCCCCGCCGAGCCCCGGGCAGGGTGGCCGATACACTGGGGCCGTGGCCAAACGCGACCCCCACCTCGTCCTCGGCGTCGGGCACGATGCCTCCGACGCGACGATCAAGGCCGCCTGGCGCCGCCTGGCCAGGGAGCACCATCCCGACCTCGCCGGCGAGGATGCCGGGCAGGCGCGCCGGGCGACGCGCCGCATGGCGGAGATCAACGACGCGTACCAGGAGCTCCAGGACCCGGATCGGCGCCGGGCGTGGCGCGAGGCGGCGGCGACCGGCCGGCCGCCGGCGCCGGTCCGGAGGGCGGCGGGGCGGCCGGACGAGCGAGGTCGCGCGGCGGAGGCCGAACGCCCCGGCGAACCTGCGAGGAGCCAGCGGGGCCCGGCACGGCAGCGGCCGGTCACTGCGCGGGTCGACACGACCGAGCTCTTCCGGCCCCGGAACTCCGTGCTCGAGCCGCGGCCGGGCAGCCCGCTCCCGGGCTGGCAGCCGCGCCCTCGCGAGTCGTTCCACCAGGAGGCGCCGCGCGCGTCCGACCCGACGGGACCGGCGCAACGGCGCCGGGGCAAGGGCGTCCGGCCCATCCTGCCGTCGCTCGAGGATGCGCTGGCGACGGAGCTCCGCTTCGGGAAGTTCCACGGCCACACGCTCGGTGAGATCGCGGGTTTCGAGCCGTCGTACGTGGACTGGATCGTCCGGACGCTGGCGGACCCGGAGCTCGTCGGGGCGGCGCGCGTCGTCCAGGCGGCCCTCGACCGGGCCGGGATCGTCCGCCGGCGGCCGGGCGAGCGGCCGGGCGAGCGGCTGGGCGACCCGCTGGGCGAGTCGGCGTCGGGCAGGCGCGGGCCCGTTGCCGGGCGCGCTACCGCCTGAGCGGACTGGCGCGCGGGTTTACGGCGTGGCCGCCCGGCCACCTGATGTGGGACAAGGAGGACGGCCCGGGCACCCTCGCTGGGTGGCACGGGCCGTCGATGAAGGTCGGGGGCGGCGAGCGATGAGTGCCGGCCGCCGACCGAGCCGGGCCTGCTGGCCGAGATCGTGGTTACTCGGTTCGTGGCCGCGACCCCGGACCCTCGATGACGTCCCCCGGGGCGTCCCCAAGCGAGAGGGTTCCTGGTATCCCGACCCGTGACCGACGCCCCAGGTGATCCCGGAGTCTCGTATCGACGGCGTGGTCACCGTACGCTCGGCCATGGGCGCGGGCAATGGCTCGCTCGTCCCGCAGCCGTCGCCTCGATGGTCGGGCGCGTCGGCGCACCGTTCCAGGACGCCGGTACCAGGTGCGGCACGGCACCGGGCCGCGCTACGGAACGGGCGTCGCGGCTGTCGCGACGTACGCCAACGGCCCACTGCCGCCCGGTCGGGGCGCTGACGGCGCCGCCGTCCCGGCGTACCCTGCGGTCGATGTCCCGTCTCCTCTCGCCGGTCACGCGCGGCCTGCTCTCGCTCGTCCTCCTCCTCGTCGCCGCCTGCGGCGCCGGCCCGACCGCCTCGTTCGATCCGTCGTCGCCCTGCGGCGGCGTCGACCTCCAGCGCGCCGCCGGCGCCTACCCGGCCCTCGAGGCCCGCCTGCCCAGGAGCGTCACGGGGAAGGCGGCGCAGACCGTCGACTCCGGCCGCTACTGCTCGGCGAAGACGCTCGGGACCCTCGTCGGCCACGGCATCCACGAGGTCCGCTTCGCCGGGGCGGTCTTCCCCGCCAGCGACGGCCAGGCCGGCCTCTCGACCGTCGTCTTCGTCGCGGACGGGCTGACGGCGGCCTGGATGGCCGACTCCTACGAGGCCGGTGCGCGGGCCGACAGCCGGACGACGGGCGTCCGACGATCGAGCCTCACGATGGATGGCCGCCCGGGCTTCCGGATCGACGCCCTTCGGGCGACCGACACCTCCTCGACCGGCGAGGCGGTCATCGTCTGGCCCTCCGCCGACGGCCAGGCCGTCCAGGTCGTGATCGGCGCCGGCGTGACCGAAGCGGCCCTGGACGCCGCCACGGCCGCCTTCGGGGCCTGAGGTCGCAAGCCGGCCGCAACCTCCGCGCCCCGCTCGACCGCGTCGGCGCGGCGCCGGGGGCGCCACGATCGGTCGATGGTGCGCTGGTTCCTCCGCGTCATCGTCCTCCGCCTCGTCGGCCGGCGCCTCGTGCCCGTCCTCGTCGCCTGGGACGCCTACCGGCTCCTCCAGGGCCGGCGGCGACCCTCGACGAGCCAGCGGGTGGAGGCCGCCCGATCCGTGCGTCACGGCCGCGTCGTCCGCCCCACCCGGCAGACGTCGCCGCACGACCAGGACTGAGCGAGCGCGGCGGCGGGCGGGTGCTAGAGTCCGCGCCATGACGTGGTCCCGCCGTCGCGAGCAGTGGGCGAGCGAGCGCCTGCGGCCGGCCCTTGAGCGGGCACCGGAGCGGCGACCGCGGTTCTCGACGATCAGCGATGTCGACGTCGCCCGGCTGTACGGGCCGTGGTCCTGGCAGTCCGGGCCGGACGGCGAGCCGCGGGGCGCCGGGGGCCCGACGGCCGTCGACCACCACGGCCATCCCCTTCGGCACGACCCGGGTCGCTGGGACGACTTCGACCCCCTCCGCGATGTCGGCTTCCCGGGCGAGCCGCCCTTCACCCGCGGCGTCCACCCGACCGGCTACCGTGGCCGGCTCTGGACGATGCGGATGTTCGCCGGCTTCGGCTCGGCCGAGGACACCAACGCCCGCTTCAAGCAGCTCCTCGCGGCCGGCCAGACAGGCCTCTCGATCGCCTACGACATGCCGACCCTGTACGGCTACGACACGGACGACCCCGAGGCCGAGGGCGAGTTCGGGACCTGCGGCGTCGCTGTCAGCAGCCTGGCCGACATGGAGGTCCTGCTCGACGGCCTGCCCCTCGATCGCATCTCCACCTCGATGACGATCAACTCGCCCGCGGCGCCCATCTGGGCGATGTACATCGCCGCGGCCGAGAAGCGCGGCGTGCCCCGGGCCGCGCTGGAGGGGACGATCCAGAACGACATCCTCAAGGAGTTCGTGGCCCAGAAGGAGTTCCTCTTCCCGCCCGAGCCGTCGATGCGCCTGGTGACGGACACGATCGAGTTCGGCACACGCGAGCTGCCCAGGTGGAACACCGTCTCGATCTCGGGCTACCACATCCGGGAGGCCGGCTCGACGGCGGTCCAGGAGCTCGCCTTCACGATCGCCGACGGGATGGCCTACACCGAGGCCGCCCTGGCGCGGGGGCTGCGAGTCGATGAGTTCGCGCCGCGGCTGTCGTTCTTCTTCAACTCGCACTCGGACTTCTTCGAAGAGATCGCCAAGTTCCGGGCCGCCCGACGGATCTGGTGGAAGCTGATGACGGAGCGCTACCGGGCGGAGCAGGAACGCTCGACCTGGCTGCGCTTCCACACCCAGACGGCGGGTGTCTCGCTCACGGCCCAGCAGCCACTCGACAACCTGACCCGGGTCGCGGTCCAGGCCCTCGCCGCGATCCTCGGTGGGACGCAATCGCTCCACACCGACGCCTACGACGAGGCCTGGGCGGTGCCCTCGGCCGAGGCCGCCCTGCTCGCCCTCCGCCAGCAGCAGATCCTGGCCGAGGAGACGGGCGTCGCCGACACGGTCGACCCGCTCGGCGGCTCGTGGTTCGTCGAGGCCCTGACGAACCGGACGGAGCGCGCGGTTTGGGCCTACCTCGACGAGATCGACGACCGCGGCGGGATGGTCGCGGCCATCGCGGCGGGCTATCCGCAGCGGGAGATCGCCGACGCCGCCTACCGCTTCCAGCGTGAGGTCGATGAGGGCGAGCGCGCCATCGTCGGGGTCAACAGCCACGTCGACCCGGACGAGGAGCTGTCGATCCCGCTGCTCGAGGTCTCCGGGGAGTCGCTCCGCCGCCACCTCGATCGGCTGGAGCGGACGCGCCGCGAGCGGGACGCGGCCGCGGTCGAGGCCGCGCTGGCGGGACTGCGGGAGGCGGCGGCCCGGCCGGGGACGTCCGAGACGAACCTGATGCCGCACTTCCTGCGCTGCGCGGCCGCCTACGCGACGCTCGGCGAGATGTGCGGCGTTTTGCGCCAGGTCTTCGGGGAGTACCGCGAGCCCGTCGCGGTCTGAGCTCGCCGCGGGGCGGGGTCCCGTCGGGCCCCTGGACGGTGGGTGCATGCTGGTGCCGCGTCCCGCAAGCCGCTGGCTGGGGAGGCGCCGCGATGGCCGGCCGGGATCGCTCCGGAGACCGTGGCTGCCCGCGGCTCGTCGCGCTCGTCGCGGCCGCTCTGCTGTTCGCCGCCTGCGCGCCGCGTCTGTCGACGCCGGAGCCGTCCTGTGCCTGCACCCACGGCCCGACGGGCCAGGGGACGCCGTGGCCCGTCTCGCCCGCCGACGCGCTCGTCGTCGCCGGGCGGGCGGTCGACGCGGTCGACGCGGCCTCGATGGCGCCCTTCGACGTCGCCGGGCACCGTGTCTACGGCTACGACGATGTCGCCCGGACGAGCCACGTCTTCGTCGACGGCGATGCGGCGCGACTGCTCGAGGTCGTCCTCGTGCCCGCCCTGCCGATCGGCCCGTCCACGACGGTGGGCGCGGCCGCCGCGCGGGCCGCTGCCGAGCGCTACGTGGCCCGCCTCGGGCTGGGCTCCGCCGGAGGCGCGCCGGCGGTCGTCGTCGCGCGCGGCGCCGACGTCGCCTGGTATCGCGTCGAATGGGCGGCCACGTCGGGGCCGGGCGGACGTGCGCTCAGCGTCGACGTGGAGGCCGTCCGCGGCGAGCCGTTCGCCCTGCTCGATCGCTCGAGCGGGATCGAGCTGGCGGCGCCGACGGTCGGCCGGGCGGCGGCCGAGCGGACGGCCCTGGGGACGCTGTCCGACCCCAGCGAGCAGGTCCTCTCGGCCGAGCTCCGGCCGACGTTCGACGCTGGCCACCAAGGCTGGACGTGGCAGATCGGCCTCGGGGTGCCGCTGGCGGACCAGCCCGGCGTGTACGCTCGAGGCGGAGTCGTCGACGTCGACGCCGTCAGCGGGACCGCGACGGTCGTCAAGCGCGGGTAGACGGCGGCCACCCGGCCTCGCCGGTCGGCCGCCGTCGTCGATGGCTCAGTGGCAGGCCGCGCTGCCTGAGTCGGTGAACGAATAACCGGGCGCCGGCAGGAACTGCCAGTCGTAGCTGTTCGGATGGAGGGTCAGCTTCAGGACGCCGAAGCTCGTCTGGTCGCGGACGACCTCGCCCGGCAGGGGCCCGCTGGTGAAGGCGTAGTGGTTCTTGCCGCCGGTCCCCACGACGAACTGGGCGACACCGGTGGCGCTCGGCGCGCCCGACCCGTCGAGCGGGGCGAAGCGCTCGTAGTCGTGGTTGTGGCCCGACAGGACGAGCTCGACCCGGGCCGCGACGAGATCGTTCCAGATCGTTGCCATGGCCGTCGCGTCGCCGTGCTCGCCGGAGGACCAGCGCGGCTCGTGGAAGGTGGCGAGGGTGCAGGCAGCCGGATGGGCGGCAAGGTCCGCCTTTAGCCAGGTCTCCTGGGCCGACCCGGTCCCGCAGCCACCGATGTGGGAGCACTCGGAGTTGAGGGTGACCACGTGCCAGGCGCCGAGGTCGTAGCTGTAGTAGCCCTTCGTCGGGTCGCCCGCCGCTGCCCCGAAGTAGGCGAAGTAGCCGGCGGCGTTCGTCGTCAGGTACTCGTGGTTGCCGATGGTCGGCTTGATCAGGCTCTTCGCCCGGCCCCAGGTCGGGTCGAAGACGGCCTGGAACTTGGCCAGCGTGTCGTCCTCGTACTGGCTGTCGCCGAGGGTGAGGACGGCGGTCGGATGCAGGTCGACCATCTGCTGGGCGGTGGCGGCCTGGTCGCAGGTCGCCGGTGCGCCCGTGTTGGAGGCCGGATCGCAGGCGATGTCGCCGGCGGCGACGACGACGGGGTCGCCGGCGACTGTGGCCGTGGGGGTGGGGGCGGGCGTCACCGTCGGGGCCGCCGTGGGCGTCGGGGCGATGGTCGGCGTCGGGGTCGGGACCGGCGAAGCCGTCGGAGCAGCGCTGGGCGCCGGCGACGCCCCGACGACGCTCACCGAGAGGACCGGCGGGTGTGACGATTCGCGGCTGCCCAGGCTGATCGCGGTGCCGTTCCGGGCGAGGACGGCCAGGTCGACGTACCCGCCCGCATGGACGAGCGTGGTGACGTCCGCCGTCGCCGTCGTGCCCGCCGCGAACGGTGCGCTGGTGGCGACCGGCGAGCCGGCGGCAGGGGCGGTCGCGTACGTGACCGCCGACTCGGTCCAGGCGGCGCCGTTCGTGCCCGCGACGGCGTAGCCGATCCCCGAGCTGGAATTCGCGTACAGCGAGAGGCTCGCCGAGCTCACGGTCCCGCTCAGGGCCCGCAGGTCGAACCGGAGATACGAGACCACGACCGGCGTGCCGTCGATACGGAGGGTCGTGCCCGCCCCGTAGTTCGTGCTGGGCGCCCCCGCAGAGACGTAGGCGTCGGCGACGGGCTTGAGGGCGGCCGACGTGGCCGCGGCGGCCGACGGCAGCGACGCGAGGAGGGCGGTCCCGGCGAGGGTCGGACCGACGAGGACGAGGAGGACGCGGCGGCTGCGCGACCCCGAGACCAGGAACGACATGGCGATCCTCCTGACGCGGGAGGCGCCAGCGTCGACGCGCCGAGCACGAACGCCGTCCCTGACCGGGGGACGCCGGTCGCTGTCAACCGATGGGCTGACCGTAGGCCGACGGAGCGACGGGGCCAATCACCGCATCGGTCGCTCCCCCAGGCCAGGTGGGACCACGTTCCCCTCGTCAGCCCGCCGTAGACGGATGCGAGCCGTGTGGACCGGTGGCCGCCGCTGGCAGGGCAGTGGCCGGTCGGTCAGCGGGGCAGGCCTCGGCTCGTCCCCCCCGGCGGTCGCCGTGACGGTCAGGCCGAGAGCAGCCAGGCGGTGAGCAGGACGGCCAGGACGAGGACGACCGCGCCGAGGCCGAGGAGCATCAGCAACGGGGCACGGCGGTGCAGCGGGGCGAGTCGCGCCGCGCGCGCCGCGAGACGCTCGCTGCGGTCCCAGGCGTCCCAGACGGACGTGCCCGCCCGCCCGACGAGCAGGAAGAGCAGCGCGGTCACCACGACCCCGACGAGCCACTCCCCGAGGGCGCGGAACGCACCCGGCCAGGCCGCCCACGAGGCGACCCAGTCGAGCGGGCCACCGACGAGACCGGCGAACGGCAGCCGGCCCCACCAGTCGGCGACCGTCCGACCGAGTCGCGCCGGTCCCGCCCCGACGCCGGCGAGCGCCAGGACCGTCGTCAGGACGAGCGGGACGGCCGCGCCCAGCGCGGCGGCCCAGCGCCACAGGGCGAGGACGGCGACCCGCTGCCGACGCCGCTCGATCCGCACGGCGCGGAGTGCGTCGTCGCGGTAGAAGCGCGATCCGTCCGGCGCCGCGCCGGCGGTGTCGAGATGGCGGAGCAGCGGGATGACGAAGCCCTCGTCGTTGTCCCAGTACGAGCCGTGATCGTCGAGGATGCTCATCCGGTTCGTGATCGGCCGGCTGTCGACGGCGAACGAGACGCCGGGCGGCGCGGCGAGATAGCCGCCGGGCGCCGGGTCGTACGTGCCCCAGTAGTCGAACCAGTGGAGGGTCGGCCGCGCAGCGTCGAGCGAGCCGCCGAGCCTCGAGCCCGCCGGCACGGCCGCTCGGGCATCCTCGAGCCGCCAGGCGAGCGCGAGGCCCTGGCCGAGGGTCACCAGCGTGTCCACCGGCAGTCCGGCGAAGACGGCGTCGAGGAGCGTCGTCCAGCTGACGATCGCGCCACCCGAGTGGGCGACGACGACGATGCGGCCACAACCGAGCGCCCGCAGCCCGGCGATCGAGGCGCCGAGGCGGGCTCGGACGTTGGCGGCCTGGACGGGGTCGTCGAGGAGGTCGGGCAGGTCGCCGAACCAGTCGGTCAGCTTGCTGTCGGCGGAGCGGAGGATCGCCGCGTCGCGCAGGGCGGCGATGGGCAGGGCCCGGAACGGCGCGTAGAGCAGCAGGACGAGCGAGCCCAGGACGAGGGCCGGGCCTGCCGACAGGATCGTCAGTTCCTTCTGGATCGCGTCGAGCGTCTCGATCCAGGCCCATCGCCGATCAGGGTTGAGCTCGGCGGCGGCGAGGCTCGCCTGGGCGGGCTCGGCGGCGACGACGGGCGCCGCCACGGGCGGCCCGCTGGGTCCGACGGGCGGCGCCGTGCCGCGGACCGCGGCCGCCGCCGTGTCCAGGCTGCGGCCCCGACGAAGCCGCCAGGCCTGCTCGCGCGGCTCGTAGCCGGCCTTGATGCCCGCGATGATGCGCGGCAGTCCGCGCCGCAGGTAGGCCGTCATGGTTTCAAGGGACGGCGCGCGGACCTGGGCCGCCCACCAGGCCTCCGTGAGAAGCCACGTCTGGGCCGACTGTTCGGCCTCCGCCGGGACATCCACCTCCAGGTACGGGCTCGACGTCCCGCTGAACGAGAACTCCGCCCGTCTCACGGGATCGATCCCGTGGCCGTGCTCGAGCCGCCACGCCGAGAGCAGCTCGACCAGTGGCGCGGACCAGTCGAGGAACGTCTCGCTCGGCTGCTGCGTCCCGATGCCGTGGACGAAGACGACGCCGATCCGGGCGTGGTCGAGCGGGACGGGTGCCGCTGCCGGCCCGGCCGGCGCCGGTCCCGCGGTGGGTCGCGGGGCGGCGGCGTCCGCGCCGCGCGGCGCGAGCGGTGTGGGCTGGAAGTCCCCCGACGTGACGGCCATCGTGCCGGCCACGATAGGGGGCCCGTCAACCATCGCCCGCGGTCGATGCCCTGGGGACGAGCCTCAGCTCGCCGCGGCGATCCGAGCCCGCAGCTCGCGGGCGAAGCGGTCCACCTCCCGGAGCGACGTCCCCGCCCAGTCGACGTCGAGATCCGCAACGGCCTCCGCCGACTCGGCGATCCGACCGCCGAGGACGACGGGCAGGCGCGTCTCGGGCCGCGCAGCCCGAGCGGCGGCGATCGCGTCGCCGACCGCCGAGACGCGGGCGGGGTCCGCCGCGCTCAGGGCGACGAGGTCCGCCCCGTGGCGGGCGACGAAGCGGGCGAGGTCAGCCGCCGGCACGTCCACCCCGAGGTCGGCGACCGTCCAGCCGGCGTCGCCCAGGACCTGGTCCAGACAGACGAGGCCGATGCCGTGGCGCTCGCCGGCGACGCCTGCCAGGACGGCGCGAGGGCCCACGCGATCCTCGGGGGCCGCCGGTTCGCGGACCGCCTCGAGCGCTCGCAGCAGCGTCTGGCTGGCGAGGTGCTCCTCGGCGACGTCCCAGCGGCCGGTCTCCCAGTTCCGCCCGACGAGGCGCATCGCGTCGCGGACGAGCCCGTCGAAGACGACCGCCCGCGGCTCCTCGAGCAGGCTGTTCCGGATGGCCCAGGTCGCCAACTCCTCGTCGCCGGCGACGAGCAGGCTGGCGAGCAGCTCGGGGGTCAGGGTCGTCGAGGGGACGCGGCCCGCCGCCGCCGGGTCGACCGGCGGGAGCGGCGGCGGAGCGGAGCCTTCGCGGCCTTCGCGCACGCGGCGACTCTACCATCCCGCCCCCGGCACGGCGCTACCATGGCCTCGATGTACCTCGACGGCCTTTCGTTCCTGGAGGAGGAGCGGGACACCTGGCGGCCCTTCGAGGCCCTCGCCGGGTTGCCCGACCCGGTCCTCGAGCGGCCGGTCCCGGCGGCCCACGGCTGGTCCGGGCGCGACCTCATGGCTCACCTGCTGGTCTGGCTGGAGTTCGCCCTGCAGGCCGCGCGCGAGCTGGCCGTCGGCGAGGCGAGCCGGACGATCGACGCGGTCTCGGCCGAATGGCGGTCCGACGGCGACGCCATGAACGCTCGGCTCCTGGCCGAGCAGGCCGGGCGGCCGACGGCGGAGCTCCGGCGGCGCTTCGAGGAGCTGCCGGGCGAGCTGCGCGGCTATCTCACCGTCGTCCCGGAGACGCGCTGGGTGAAGCACCCGGAGCACCTGCGCTTCTTCCTCGCCCAGACGACCGAGCACTACGCTGAGCACGAGGCCGACCTCGAGGCCGTCCTCGGCGCCGGACGGCCGTGAGCGGGCCCGAGGCAGGCAGCGTCGCGCAGGCCCTCGACGGGGTGGCCGGGACACTGCCCGACGTGGAGCGGGTCGAGGTCGAGGGGACGATCGAGTATCGCCGCGGCGGCCGAGTCTTCGCCGTCGTGACCGGCCCGACGGCCGCCTTCCGGCTCCGGCCCGAGATCGCCCGCGCCGCCGTCCAGACGCCCGACGCCGACCCCTCGCCGCGGGGGCCCGGCTGGGTGTCCTTCGCTCCGATCGACGCCGACGGCTTCGCGCTCGACCGCGCGGCGGCCTGGTTCGAGAGCGCCTGGCGGCTGGCCGCCGCGTAGCGCGAGGCCGGTCGTGCCGCTGCTCGACCAGATCCTCGTCTACCTCGGCGGGATGGGCCTCGCCTTCGTCGTGTTCGGGTTCCTCGTCGAGCTGCGGCGGGCGATGAGCCGGCGGCTGGCCGAGCGTCGAGCGGTCGCGCGCCGCGCCGCGCCGCCACCCTGGGTCTGCAGTCGCTGTCACTCCGCGAACCGGCCCGAGGCGGATCGCTGCTATCGCGGCTGCGGGCCGCGCGCCGCCGTCGAGCAGCTCCCGCCCGAGCCGGCCCCGATGGAACGGCGCGTCGACGACGGGTCGCTGGTGACGGCCACGCTCGACGAGGCCGCCGCCCACGTCGCCGCGGCGCCGTTCCGGGGACGGACGGACCTCGCCGTCGCCCTCAGCCACGACGAGGCCCGGGCGAGCGCGCCCGACCACTGGACCATCCGCGTCGACGGCCGGATCGCCGCCCGTGCCCGCGACGAGTCGGTCGCGCTCGCCTTCCTCGGCGACCTCGCGCCGGACGCGCCGCTCTTCCTGGATCCGGAGGGCGCGGGCTTCGTCCGCTACCGCCTCACCGAGGTCCTGGCCGCGTTCGCGGACCCGGCCCGGCTCCCACCCGCCTACCGCTGCGTCGCGGAGCGCTGACGCCGGGCGCGAACGACCCCGGCCCTGGGGACGGGGGCCGGGGTCGTGGCGGGCTCGGCTGGGAGCCCCGGGGGGTGGCGATCCGCCGGCGGGACGCCGGCGGGCGGTCAGGCGCTGGCCTGCTTGGGCTTGCTGTACTCGCTGAGCCCGAACTGCTGCTCGAGCTGCTCCAGTGGCCGGAAGCCGATGACGCCCATCGGCTGCTTGCCGGGCTGGAAGAAGGCGATCGTGGGGATGCTCATGATGTTGAACGCCCGCGACAGGCCGGGGTTCGCGTCCACGTCCACCTTGACGACGTCGACCGAGCCCTCGTACTTCTGGGCGAGCTTCTCGAGCTCGGGGGCGACCATCTTGCAGGGCCCGCACCAGGCGGCCCAGAAGTCGACGACGACGGGCCGCTCGGCGTTGATGACGAGCTCCTCGAACGTGTCGTCGGTGGCGTGCTTGATCTCGGGGGCCATCGGCCGATGATCCTTTCTGCCCGCAGGTCGGGCCGTGCCGGTCCCTGGCCGGCTGTCCGCCCTCAGCGGGCGATGGTCTGGATGAGGCGATAGGCCTCGAGGATCCGGGGATCGACGAGGCGGTACAGGACGGTGCTGCCCACGCGCCGGCTCATGACGAGCCCGGCGGCGCGGAGGACGGCGAGGTGCTGACTCATGTTCGGCACCTGGCAGCCGACGCAGGCCGAGAGCTGGCTGACGGAGCGCTCGCCCTCCGAGAGCGACTCGAGGACGCAGAGGCGTTTCGGGTCGGCCAGGGCGCGGGCGATCGCGGCCGAGCGCTGCCGCTCGACGTCCGGGTCGACTGCCATCTCCATCACGGCGAAAGTGTCTCACGGTTTGCGCAACGACGCAAGCCCTTGTCGACGGTCGGGCTCATGACCGGGGCGGCGCCGGGTTGACACCCGCGGCGGGTTTGTTTGAGTATCTGCGAAACGCTCGCTCGCGCCGTCCCGCCCATCGATCACGAGCGCTGCGCGCAGTCCGGGCCGCGGCCCGGCAGAGGGGAGCGATCCTCGGATGGCCAGGACGCCTGGACAGGCCGCCGGACTGCGGCGCGACAACCTGAGCCGGCTGCTCCTCGAGGTCCACGTCCACGGCCGGATGTCCCGCTCGGAACTGGCCCGGCGGATCGGGGTGGACCGCAGCACCGTCGCCGTGCTGGTGGACGAGCTGGCCCGCCGGGGACTGGTCCACGATCGGCCGCCGGCGCCCCACCGCGCCGCCATCCCGGGTCGGCCGTCGCGCGTCGTCGAGCTCCGCGCGGAGGGGCCCGTCGTCCTGGCGATGGAGATCGGCACCGACTCGCTGGCCGCCGCGGTCGTCGGCTTCGGTGGCCGCGTCCTCGCCTCGCACCGGGTCCCGACCAGCCGGGGCTCTCGGCCGCCGGCGCCGGTCGTGGCGGACCTCGTGGCGCTCGCCCTGCCCCTGGTCGAAGGGACCGGCGGGTGGTCGCGTGTCCTGGCCATCGGCATCTCCATCCCCGGCATCGTCCGCCGAGAGGACGGCGTCATCCGCATCGCGCCGAACCTGGAGTGGCGCGAGGTGCCGCTCGCCCGGCTCGTCGGCGAGGCGCTCGGCCGCGACCTGCCCGTGCTCGTCGCCAACGACGCCGACCTGGCTGCGCTGGCCGAGCACACCCGTGGCTCGGGCGTCGGACGGAGCGACTTCATCTGCCTCTGGGGCGAGGCAGGTCTGGGCGCCGGGATCGTCGTCGGCGGGCGACCGCTCACGGGCCGCGCGGGATACGCCGGCGAGGTCGGTCACATCCCCGTCAACCCCGACGGGCTGCCCTGCCACTGCGGCTCCTCGGGGTGCTGGGAGACCGAGGTCGGCGAGGACGCGCTGCTGCGGGGCGCGAGCGGGTCAGCCGGGTCGAAGGCGCTCGACGAGCTGTTCGCGGCGGCCGACGCCGGCGCGCCCGAGGCCAACGAGGCGCTCGACCGGGTTGCCCACTGGCTGGCCGTCGGGATCACCGCCCTCGTCGACATCTTCGACCCCGACCTGGTCGCCATGGGCGCCCTGTACGCCCGGATCCATGCATGTCGTGGCGAGGCCATCGCCCGCGAGGTGGCAGCCCGAGCCGTGGTCGGAGCTCGCGACGCTGTGCGTCTCGCCGCCGTCCGGTTCGGAGCGGACGCAGCGCTCCTGGGCGCGGCCGAGCTCGCGCTCGGCCCGACGCTGCAGGACCCGACGGCGCTGCACTCGCACGAGGGGCGGCCGATCGGCCGGGAACATGGGTCCAGTGGGCGCGCGGGCAGGGACGGGGTCGGCCCGGCCGAGGGCGGTGAGGCCGCCCTCGCGGCCGTCCCGGCGGCCGACAGCGGGGCGGACCTGGACGCTCGAACAAGGGGCTAGCGCGGCGCCGATCGGCGTGGTAGGCTGCAGGCAAGGCCCGGAAGGACGGGCCGTCAGACGCGGCAGCACGATCACTCCTCTCACGGCTTTTCGGCGAGACGATCGCTGAAGCCGCACGAGAAGGAGTGTTTTCTTTGTACGCAACGGACAAGACGCTGGTCTGCGCGGACTGCGGCCAGGAGTTCGCGTTCAGCGCGAGCGAGCAGCAGTTCTACACGGACCGCGGCTTCAGCGAGCCTCGTCGCTGCCCGTCCTGCCGGGCGGCCCGCAAGGCCTCTCGCGGCGACTCCGGTGGCAGCAGCTTCGGCGGTGGGTTCGGCGGTGGCTACCGCTCGGGTCCGCGTGAGATGTTCAGCGCGACCTGCAGCAGCTGCGGCCGCGAGGCCCAGGTGCCCTTCCGCCCGAATGGCAGCAAGCCCGTCTACTGCAGCGACTGCTTCACCTCCCGCCGAGGCTAGCCGTCGCGCCTGACCCCGGTCAGGCACCGCCGATCACGACGCCCGATCCCGCGAGGGGTCGGGCGTCACTCGTTCCCGGGTGTCCTCGTGGTCGCGCTCGTGAGCGGTCCGCGGTGGGACCCTCTGCGATACTGCCCCGATGGCGCCCGATCACGTCGTCCCGCTCGACCGCATCCTGGCCGCGCGCGAGCAGCTCGCGGGCAGGGTCGACCGGACGCCGCTCCTCCGTTCGTCGACGGCGGCGCGCGTCGTCGAGGCGGCGAGCGGCATCCGCCTGGCCGACGACCGGCTGTACGTCAAGGCCGAGCACCTCCAGCGCACCGGCTCCTTCAAGCCTCGCGGGGCCACGACTCGGCTAACGGCCCTGACGCCGACGGAGCGGGCGGCGGGGGTCATCACGCTCTCGGCCGGCAACCAGGCCCAGGCGATCGCCCTCGCCGCGCGGCAGGCCGGCGTCCACGCCGTCGTGGTCATGCCCGAGGGCGCCGTCCGCTCGAAGGTCGACGCCTGTCGCGGCTACGGCGCCGAGGTCGTGCTGTACGGCGGCCACGTCGGCGACACGTTCCGGCGGATGCGGGAGCTGGAGGCCGAGCGGAAGCTCACCTTCGTCCCGCCCTTCGACGATCCCGACATCATCGCCGGCCAGGGGACCGTCGGCCTGGAGATCCTGGACGACCTGCCGGACGTCGACGTGATCGTCGTCGGGGTCGGCGGCGGCGGGCTGGCCTGCGGGATCGCGGCCGCGGTGAAGGAGCAGCGGCCCGGCGTCCGGGTCTTCGGGGTCGAGCCGGAGCGCTCGAACGCGCTGAGCCTGGCGCTCGCCGCCGGGCGGGTCGTCGATCTCACGCCGGTCAGCGTGGCCGACGGGCTCGGCGCGCCGTTCGCGGGCGAGTGGACGCTGGCGATGGGCCGGCGATACCTCGACGGCATCGTCCTCCTCGACGACCCGACGATCCTCGCCGGCGTCCGCTTCGCCGTCGAGCGGATGAAGCAGGTCCTCGAGCCGGCCGGCGCCGCTGCCCTGGCCGCCGTCCTCAGCGCCCGCGTACCGCTCCGGGACGGCGAGCGAGTGTGCGTCATCGCGAGCGGCGGCAACGTCGAGGTGGGCCGGCTCGGCGAGCTGCTGGCCGCGGCCGCGCCCCTGGCCGTGCCACCGCTCGTCGCGGCCGCGGGCTGACCCCCGATGCGCCACTGGCGGCTCGGCCTGCTCGGCTTCGGGGCCGTCGGGCAGGCGCTCGCGCGGCTGCTGCTCGAGGCCGCCGACGAGTTGGCTGCCGCGCACGAGCTGACTGTCGCGGTGGGGCTCCTCGCGACGCGACGGGGCGGGGTGACGCTCGCGGCGGACGGGGCGCCGCCGGGCGGCGGCGTCGATCTGCGTACCGCTCTCGAGGGACATGTGCCTGCGGGGGACGGGGAACTGCACGGGGCGCAGGCCGTCGCGACGGCCCCGCTCGACGTCGTCGTCGAGCTGACGCCGCTCGACCCGGCGGCCGGCGAGCCCGCCACCTCGCACGTCCGGGCGGCCATCGCCGCCGGCCGGCATGTCATCACCGCGAACAAGGGGCCGATCGCCCTGCACGGGCCCGAGCTGCGCGGCCTGGCCCGGGCGGCCGGCGTCGGGCTGCGCTACGAGGCGACGCTGATGGACTGCCTGCCGGTCCAGGCGCTCCACGAGGCGGCGATCCCGGTCGGCGGCGTGGAGGCGTTCGCGGCGATCCCGAACTCGACCTCGAACCACGTCCTCGATGCGATGGCGGGCGGGCGCTCCCGTCGCGACGCCGTCGCCGACGCGCAGCGACTCGGGATCGCCGAGGCCGACCCGAGCCTCGACCTCGACGGCTGGGACGCAGCCTTCAAGGCCGCCATCCTGGCCCAGGAGCTGCTCGGCCGTGACGTGCTGGCCGGCGACGTCGTGCGGACGGGCCTGGCCGCGGTCGCCGACCATGAGCCGGCGGCCGCCGTCGCGGCCGGGGAGCGCGTCCGCCTCGTCGCGCGCGGCGAACGGGCCGGCGGCGCGGTCCGCGTCGCCCCCGAGCGCGTCCCCGCGGCGAGCGTCCTCGGCGCGGCGGGCGGGTTCTCGATGGCCCTC
>DASVYJ010000032.1:0-30579 GCA_036392215.1 Candidatus Limnocylindrales bacterium
AGCTGCTGATCGTGCTCAACGACAACGAGATGTCGATCAGCCCGACCGTCGGCGCGTTCAGCCAGTACTTCTCGACCCTCAAGCTCTCGACCGCCTGGCGCCAGTCGAAGACGGCCTATGACCGGCTCGTCGAGGCGATCCCCCTCGTCGGCCGACCGGCCCTCGCGCTGTCGAAGCGGATCCGCCGCTCGGTCGTGAACTTCGCCCAACCGGGCCAGCTCTTCGAGGACCTCGGGATCACCTACCTCGGGGTCATCCCCGGCCACGACCTGCGGACGCTCGAGCACATGTTCCGCGCGGCGCTCCAGGTCGAAGGCCCTGTCCTCGTCCACGTCCGGACCCGCAAGGGCCGCGGCTATCGGCCCGCCGAGCGCGACCAGGTCGGATTCCACGGGGCGGCCCTGCCCCCGATGACGGACGCCTACGAGGCCTCCGCCCACCTCGGCCACGTCCACCCGGCCTCGCGCGTGGACAGCGCCGTCCCGATGCCGGGCGCCTCGAGCGAGGGCGGTCCAGAGGCGGGCGGCAACGGCGATGCCGTCCCGCCCGAGGAATCGATGACCGACGACGCGGCGCCGTCCACCGCCTCCGCGGCGGCAGCGGCCCGCAAGCCGCCGAACTACACCCACCATTTCGTGTCCGAGCTCATGGCCGTCGCCCGGACCGACCGGCGGGTCGTCGCCATCACCGCCGGGATGCCGACGGGCACCGGCCTGCACCACTTCCAGGCCGATTTCCCGGGCCGCTTCATCGACGTCGGCATCGCCGAGCAGCACGCCGTCGCCCTCGCGGCGGGTCTCGCCCTGGGCGGCGAGCGACCGGTCGTCGCCGTCTACTCGACCTTCCTCCAGCGGGCCTTCGACCAGGAGGTCCACGACGTCTGCCAGAACGACCTGCCCGTCCTCCTGGCGGTCGACCGGGCCGGCCTCGTCGGCGAGGACGGGACGAGCCACCAGGGCATGTTCACGATCCCGACCCAGCGCCAGCTGCCGAACCTGGTCATCGCCTCGCCGAAGGACGAGCAGGAGCTGCGTGCCCTGGTCCGGACGGCCTTCGCCCAGGAGCACCCGTTCGCCCTGCATTACCCGCGCGACGCGGGCTTCGGGGTGGCCGAGCGCGAGCCGCGGCGGATCCCGGTGGGCCGGGCCGAGTCGCTGCGCGAGGGATCCGACGTCGTCATCGTCGGCTTCGGGCCGATCGTCGAGCGGGGCCGGCAGGCCGCGGACGCGCTGGCGGCGGAGGGCTGGTCGGTCGGGCTCGTCAATGCCCGCTTCGCGAAGCCGCTCGACCGCGGGCTCATCCTCGATGCGGTGCGGGGGCGCAAGCTCGTCGTCACCCTCGAGGAGAGCGTCGTGACCGGCGGCTTCGGGTCCGGCGTCCTCGAGCTCATCGAGGAGGCTCGGCTGACGGATCCGGGGCTGCGCGACGTCGCGGTTCGGCTCATCGGCATCCCGGCCGACCGGTTCGTGGACCACGGCGCCGTCGCCGACCTGCGGCGCCTGCTCCGGCTCGACGTGGCCGGGATCGCCGAGCAGATCCGCGAGGCGCTCGCCGCCCTGCGGCTCGAGCCGACTCGCCCCGCGAACGCCCCGGACGGGGAGCTCGCCGCCGGCGCGTCGGCTCCGGACGCACTCGCCGGTCTGGAGGCGGGGTCGCCAGCCCCTCGTTGACGCCAATGCCTGCACCTGGGGAGTCCGGTGAGCGGCAGGTGAGCCGGCGTGCAGCGGCCTGTGCCACGATAGCCGTGTGACGCGACCCGCTCGGCGGCGGCTGGACCAGCTCCTCGTGGACCGCGGCCTCGTCGAGAGCCGCAGCCGGGCCCAGGCGCTCCTGCTGGCCGGCCAGGTCAGGGTGGGGGAGGGGGACGCGGCACGCCTGGACCGCAAGGCCGGAGACCTCGTCGACGAGGCGACCCCGATCGCCGTCGAGACACGCCTGCCGTATGTCTCGCGGGGCGGGCTCAAGCTCGCCGGCGCCCTCGACGACTTCGGCGTCGATCCAACCGGCCTGGTCTGTCTCGACGTCGGCGCCTCGACCGGCGGCTTCAGCGACGTGCTGTTGCAGCGCGGCGCACAGCGTGTCTATGCTCTCGACGTCGGCCGGGGTCAGCTCGCCGAGCGCCTGCGGAGCGATCCGCGGGTCGTCTCGATCGAACGGACGAACGCCCGGACCCTCGGCCCCGGCGCGCTGCCCGAGCCGGTCGCCCTCGCCGTCATCGACGTCTCGTTCATCTCGCTCGACCGGATCCTCGCCCCCGTCGCGGGGTGCGTCGGGCCGCCTGGAGGGAGCATCGTGGCCCTCGTCAAGCCACAGTTCGAGGCGGGTCGGGGCGCGGCGCCGGGCGGCGTCGTCCGCGACCCGGAGACGCATCGCCGCGTCCTCGAGCGGATCGCCGGCCACGGCCTGGGCCTCGGCCTGGAGCTCCGGGCCGCGACCGCCTCGCCGCTCCTGGGCCCCGAGGGCAATCGCGAGTTCTTCCTCCACCTCGGCGTGGCGGCCGGGTGGACGTCGCCGTCCGCGCCGGGCTCCCCGGACCGTTCCGCCCGCCCGTCGCTGCCGCCATCGTGGCAGGCCCGCTTCGGGGAGCTCGCAGGAGTCGGCCGATGAAGCTGGAGCGGCTGGGCTTCGCCTACAACCCGACCAGCGAGGCCGCCCTCGAGCTGCGCGAGCGCGCGGCGGGCTGGTGCCAGCTGCGCGGGATCGCCCACTGGGCCGCGCCCGCGGGGGAGTTCGAGGCCCTCGTCAAGGAGCTGCCGACGACGAGCGTGGTCGTCGTGCTCGGCGGCGACGGCACGTTCCTGCGCGCCGCCCGGGCCGTCGCCGAGGTGGACGTGCCCCTCCTGGGGGTCAACCTCGGCAAGGTCGGCTTCCTCTCCAAGGTCGAGGCCCACGAGCTCGAGACGATCCTCGCCCAGGTCGCCGGCGGGGACTATCGCATCGAGGAGCGGATGGCCCTCCGGGCGACCATCCACCCGGGCGGTCGGGCCGAATCGGGCGAGACGTTCTTCGCCCTCAACGACATCACCGTCGCCCGCGGCTCGCTCGCCCGTGTCTGTCGGCTCGAGGTGGCCATCGGCGCCTCGCACCTGGCGACGTTCATCGCCGACGGCCTCGTCGTCGCCAGTCCCACCGGCTCGACGGGCTACTCTTTCTCGGCCGGCGGCCCCATCGTGGATCCGATGAGCCGGAACCTCGTCGTGACACCGATCGCCGGCTACCTCTCGGCCATCCGCTCGGTCGTGGTCAGCCCGCGCCAGACGGTCCGCTGCCGCGTCCTGGACGCGTACGAGGCGCTGGTGAGCATCGACGGGCGCGAGGACCGCCCGCTCCAGATCGGGGACGTCGTGGCGGTCGCGGCGCTGTACCGCTCGATCCGCTTCGTCGAGCCGCGCGGCGCCGTCCCGTTCTGGGACCTGCTCCGCCAGAAGGTGGAGCTGCTCCCATCGTGACCGCCGCCGAGCGTCGCGCCGCGGGCGCGACGGACCGGGTCGACCTCGCGACGGCGGGGGCGGGCGAGCGGCACGGAGAGACGGCCCCTGGCCGGCCGCAGGGCGTCGCTGCCGGCCGGCTGCTCGAGATCGCCGTCCGCGACCTCGCCCTGATCGAGTCGCTGCGGCTCGAGCTCGCGCCGGGCCTCAACGTCCTGACGGGCGAGACCGGCGCCGGCAAGAGCCTCCTCATCGACGCCCTCGGTCTCGCCCTCGGCGCACGGGCCGACACGGGTCTCGTCCGCCACGGCCGCGACGCCGCCCGGGTGGAGGCGCTCTTCGACCGCCTCCCCGAGCCGCTCATCGCGGTCCGCGACGTCGCGGCGGGCGGCCGCTCCACGGCCCGCCTCGACGACGAGACGGTGCCGGCGGCGCGCCTGGCCGAGACGACCGGCCCGCTCGTCGAGCTCCACGGCCAGCACGAGCAGCAGCGCCTGCTCGACGAGCGCTGGCAGCGGGAGCTGCTCGACGCGTACGGCGACCTCGCGCCACTGCGCGCGGAGATGGCGCGCGCGGTGGCCGCCTGGAGGGCGAACCAGCAGGCCCTGGACGCGCTGGCCATCGAGCCGCGCGAGCTGGCCCGCCGCCTCGCCCTCCACGAGCACGAGGCCGCCGAGATCGCGGCGGCCCGCCTGCGGGTCGGCGAGGCGGACGAGATCCGGGCCGCCCTCGAGGCCGCCCGCCACGGCGAGGCGATCGCCGGCGGGAGCGCCGCGCTCCACGACGCGCTGCTCGCGGAGGGCAGCGGGGCCCGCGACCTGGCCGCGACGGCGGGACGCGAAGCGCGCGACCTGGCCCGCCTCGACCCTCGCTACGCGCCGCTCGCCGAGCGCCTGGCCGGGCTCGCCGCGGAGCTGGAGGACGTGGCCGCCGAAGCGCGGTCCCTCGCCGAGTCCGTCGAGCACGACCCCGCGGCGCTCGCCCGGCTCGAGGAACGGCTGTCGGTCATCTACTCGCTGGAGCGGAAGTACGGCGACGACGAAGCCGCCGTCCTGACGCACGGCGAGCGGGCAGCCGGCGAGGTGGCGCGGCTACGCGGGCTCGACGACGAGCGGGCGACGCGGGCCGCCGAGGCGGAGCGGCTGCTCGCGGTCGTCGCGGACGTGGCCGGGCGGTTGTCCGAGGCTCGCCGGGCCACCGCCGGCCGACTGGCGGCGGCGGTCGGCGACGCGTTGGCCGACCTGGGCTTCCGCCAGACGGGGGTCGAGATCGCCGTCGGGCGACGGCCGGCCGGGCGCGATGAGGCCGCGATCGAGCTCGACGGGGACGCCGTGGCGTTCGACGCGACGGGCGCCGACGAGATCGTCTTCCGGATCGCCCCGAACCCCGGCGAGCCGGCCCGACCCCTCGCCCGAATCGCATCTGGCGGGGAGCTCTCGCGCCTCGCCCTGGCCTTCAAGGAGGTCCTCGCCGAGGCCGACGCGACCCCGACCCTCGTCTTCGACGAGATCGACACCGGCATCGGCGGCCGGAGCGCCGAACCGGTCGGCCGGAGCCTCTGGTCACTTGCCCGGCGGCACCAGGTCCTCTGCGTCACGCACTTGCCGCAGATCGCTGCCTACGCCGACGCCCACTTCCGGATCTCGAAGCACGAGCGCGGCGGGCGAACGGTGACCGAGGTGGAACGGCTCGGCCGCGACGAGCGGCTGGCGGAGCTCGCCGCGATGCTGGGCGGCGAGGGAGCCGGTCCCGCCGCGCTGGCCGGCGCGCAGGAGCTGCTGGCCCGGGCCGAGGCGTGGCGGGGCGCGCCGGCGATCCCGGCATGAGCGGACCGCGGCGTGCCGCAGGGGGACGGCCGTCGACGGTGCGGGCGCCGACAGCGTTGCGACCCGAGCCACCGGGACGTGGCGCGCAGCGCGACCGTCGCCTCCAGGCCGCCTGCGAGGCGTACCTCGTCCACCTCCGCGTCGAGCGCGGCCTCGCCCCGGCGACGCTCAGCGCGTACCGCTCCGACCTCGCTGCCTTCGGTGCCGCGCTCCCTCGCGGAGCGGTCTGGGATCGCTCGCCGGACCCCGTCCTCGGATATCTTGCCGCCCTCCGCGCGGCCCGCGACCCGCGCACGGGCGGGGCGGCCATCCGCCCGGCCAGCCTGCGTCGTCGGGCGGCCGCGCTCCGTGGCTTCTACCGCTTCTGCTTCGCGGAGGAGCTCATCCCGCTCGATGTCGCCGCCCACGTCGACCTGCCCCGGCGGGCCCGCCAGCTGCCCGAGACGCTCACCCTCGGGGAGGTCGAGGCGCTCCTTGGCGTGCCCGACGTCGCCACGGCGGCGGGCCTCCGCGAGCGCGCCCTGCTCGAGCTGCTGTACGCATCCGGGTTGCGGATCAGCGAGGCCTGCGGGCTCGACCGGGAGGACCTCTCGCTCGACGGTGCGTTCGTGCGGGTCATCGGCAAGGGCGACAAGGAGCGGCTGGTGCCCGTCGGCGAGGTCGCCCTGGAGTGGCTGGCGCGCTACCTCGACGAGGTCCGACCCTCCGACCTCGTCCGCCATCACGTCGCGCCCGTCCGGGGCGGGCCGCTGTTCATCTCGGCGCGCGGCCGGCGTCTGAGCCGGGGCGTCGCCTGGGGCGTCGTCCGGCGCTGTGCCCGGGCGGCGGGCATCGATCGCGAGGTCAGCCCGCACACGCTGCGCCACTCGTTCGCGACCCACCTGCTCGAGGGCGGGGCCGACCTGCGCATCGTCCAGGAGTTGCTCGGACATGCGAGCATCAGCACGACACAGCTCTACACCCACCTGACCGGCGAGCGGATCAGGGAGGTCTACGCCCGCGCCCACCCGCGGGCCTGAGCGGGTCGCCGGGCGCCCCCACCAGCGGGCCGGACGAGGGAGACGAGGGAGAGATGCGCTACGCCGACACGCTGCTCGCCGACGGCGAGCGGATCGCACTGCGGAGTCGCCAGCACTGGCTGGCGACGGTCATCGACGCGCGCTACCCCTGGCTGCTGATCCTGTTGGGGATCCTCCTGATCGTCCTGCAGGCCGTCGCCCGGACGAGCGGGGGGATCGCGTCCGTGCTGGGCTACATCACCCTCGCGGTCTGGGTCATCGGCCTGCTCTGGCTGCTCAAGGTCTACTGGAACTGGTGGGCCGAGGACTACCTGGTGACGAACCGGCGGGTGATCAAGGTCGAGGGCATCGTCAACAAGCGCTCGGCGGACAGCTCGCTCGAGAAGATCAACGACGCCGTCCTCGAGCAGAACCTGTTCGGGCGGCTGTTCGGCTACGGCGACCTGGACATCCTGACCGGCCAGGACGTCACCGTGGACCGCTACCGGATGCTCGACCGCGCGCCGACCTTCAAGAAGGTCATGCTCAACATGAAGCACGAGCTCGAGCAGGAGTACGTCCGGCCCGCCCAGCCGCCGTCGCCGCCCCTCCGCGCCCCGGCCCCGCCGGCGCCGGCGCCGGCGGCCGAGCCGCCTGTGGCGTCCGCCGTGTCCGTCTCGGGCGCGGCTCCACCCGTCGCCCCGCGGACGATGACGGCTGACGAGGTCACGGGCACCCTGGCCCGCCTCGCCGACCTGCGCGACCGGGGCGCGATCACCCCCGAGGAGTACGAGGCCAAGAAGGCTGACCTGCTGGCCCGCCTGTAGCGTCGTCAAGGAGCCGTCCCGGCGCGGCCCGCGCGGCAGGGTACGATAGCCGGCGCCTGCCTTCGCCCGTCATCACCGAGGGATCCGTGAGCCTCACTCCCGAGAAGATCATCGCGGTCGTCGTCATCCTGCTCGTGGCGTTCCCCGTCCACGAGTTCAGCCACGCCCTGGCCGCGTACCGCCTCGGCGACGGCACCGCCCGCCTGTTCGGCCGGCTGACCCTGAATCCGATCGTCCACTTCGACCCGATCGGCGGGGGGATGATGATCCTCTCCTCGCTGTTCGGGGTCGGCATCGGCTGGGCCAAGCCGACGCCGGTCAACCCGATGAACCTCCGCGGCGGCCGCAACGGGGAGGCGATCGTGGCCGCGGCCGGGCCCCTCTCGAACCTGGTCATCGCCATGATCGCCGCCATCCCGTTGCGCTTCATCGACGCAGCCTTCGCGCGCGGCGACCTGCAGGGCCTGCCGGTCGTCGTGCCGAACGTGCTCGTCTACCTCGTCATCATCGACATCGCCCTGATGCTCTTCAACTTCATCCCCATCCCGCCGCTCGACGGCTCCAAGGTCCTCTACGCGGCGCTCGATCCGGCGACGGCCTTCCGGGTCCGGCCGGTCCTCGAGCAGTACGGCGTCTTCATCTTCCTCGTCCTGGTCTTCTTCCCGATCGGCGGCCAGACGCTGTTCGGGGCCGTGTTCCACGCCATCGGCGACCCGCTCTTCGGCTTCCTGGTCGGGCGCGCCCCCTTCCTCTACATCTGAGCCGATGGCGTCCGCTGCGTGGTGGGCGGCCAAGGTCCGGCAGGCCCGCTCCCACGCCCTCGGGCGGGTGACGCCGGCGGAGCGGGCCGCGCTCGCGGGCTGGCTGACGCCCGCCCAGCTGCGACTCTTCGAAGCCATGCATCGAGCCGACCAGCGCCACGGTCTCGACGTCGTGGCGGATCTGCGCGCCGCAGGGCTGCGCGAGCCCGACGTCCTGCTGGCGGGGCTGCTCCACGACGCGGGGAAGGGTCCATCCGTCCGGCTCGCCCACCGCGTCGCCTGGTCGCTCGGGGAAGCGTACGGGCCGTGGGTCTGGCGGCTCGTGGCGGCGGTGCCGACCTTCGGGCCGGCGCTGACCCGGCTGCGCGACCATGCCGAGAGCTCTGCGCGGCTGGCCGCGGCGGCCGGCTGTGCGCCGCGCACCGTCGAGCTGATCCGCCACCAGGCGGCACCCGTCGACCCCGAGTACGGCGAGGCCCTCAGGCTCGCCGACGAGGCGAACTGATGACGGCTTCCCACGGAAGCGCGCTGCCGATCGTCGCGGCCCCGGCTGCCGGGCAGCCCGCCGTCGTCCTGGGCGATGGTCGGCCGGAGACGACCACCCGCGTCCGGCTCGCCGACTTCGACGGACCGCTCGGGCTGTTGCTCGCCCTCATCGAGGCTCGCCAGCTCGACGTCCTGACGGTTCCCCTCGGCGCCCTCGCCGAGGCGTACCTCGAGGCCCTGGCGACGCTCGAGGGCGACCGCCTCGCCAATGTCTCGGCCTTCGTGGCGGTCGCCAGCCAGCTCATCCTCATCAAGAGTCGGGCGATGCTGCCGCGGCCGCCGCGGGTCGCCGCCGGGCTCGTCGACGAGGGCGCGGACCCCGAGGCCGAGCTGCGGGCGCGGCTGCTGCTGTACCGCGCGTTCCGCGACGCGGGCGGCCGCCTGCAGGGCATGGCCGAGGAGCGGATCGGCCTCTTCCGCCGCGAGCCGTCGGCGGCAGCGAGCGCCGCCCTCGCCGGCGCCCGTCCCCCCGCCGCTGCTCCGCTGCCGCCGGCCATCCTCGTCGAGGCGCTCGGCCGCCTCGTCCGTCTGGTCCCGCCGCCGGAGCCGCCACCCGGCGTCGTCCCGCGGACGATCACCCTCACCGAGCGGGCCGCCCTCATCCGCGCCGCGTTGCGGGACGCGCCGGCCATCGTCCTGCAGGAGCTGCTGGCCGGCGTCCGCGACCGCGTCCTCGTGGCGGTCACGTTCCTGGCCATGCTCGAGCTCGTCAAGCGGCGCGAGGTGGCCGTCGAGCAGGCGGCGCCCTGGGGCCCGATCACCGTGCGGCGGCTGGAGGGCCTGGCCGGGGAGCACGGCGGGCCGGCGCTCGACGAGCGGCTGGAGGACTACGGGTGAGGGGTGAGGGAGGCGGACCGGGTGGCGAGGCCGAGGCCGAGGCGATCGACCCGCAGCTCACCGGGGCCGAGCCGATCGACGCCGAGCCGACCGACGCCCAGCCCCAGCCGACCGAGGCCGAGCTGACCGAGGTCCAGCTCGAGGCGCTCCTCTTCGTCGCCGAGCGACCGCTCTCCCGAGCGGAGATCGCGAGCCTTGCGGGCGTCGACCGCGACACCGTCGACGCCCGCCTCGGCGACCTCGAGACGAGCCTGACGGCACGCGGCATCCGCCTCGTCGTGGCGGGGGAGCGCGTCGAGCTCGCCACCGCCCCCGAGGCCGGCGCGCTCATCGCCCGCTACGTGGGGGCCGATGCGACCCGCCTCTCGCCGGCCTCCCTCGAGACGCTGGCGATCGTCGCCTACCGCCAGCCGTGCACGCGGGCCGTCGTCGAGCGCGTCCGGGGCGTCGATTCCGACTACACCCTGCGGACGCTGCTGCATCGCCGCCTCATCGTCGAGCTCGGCCGGGCCGAGACCCCCGGCCGGCCGATCCTGTACGGGACCGCGTTCGAGTTCCTCGAGCGCTTCGGCCTCACCAGCCTCGACGAGCTGCCGCCGCTCGGCTCCGAGGTCGCCGGGCAGCTCGATGCGGCGACCGTCGCCGACGCCGCCGGGGCGGGCGTCGGCGCGGATGGCGTCCCGGAGACGAGCTGATCGTGGCGCGCGAACGGTTGCAGAAGGTCCTCGCCGCCGCCGGCGTGGCCTCGCGCCGCGGGGCGGAGACGCTCATCGCGGCGGGACGGGTCACCGTCGACGGACGCGTGGCGGCGATCGGCGAGTCGGCCGACCCCGCCGTCGAGACCGTCGCGGTCGACGGCCGGCCGCTCGTCGCGGGCCCCACTGTCCGGACGTACCTCGCCATGCACAAGCCCGCTGGCGTCACCGCGACCGTGCGGGACCGGCACGCGCCTGAGACCGTCCTCGACCTCGTGCCGCCCGACCTGGTCCCGGACGGCGCCCGGCTGTACCCGGTCGGCCGCCTCGACCGCGATTCCGAGGGGCTGCTCCTGCTGACCGACGACGGGGCGTGGGCCGATCGGCTGCTCCATCCCCGCTACGGTGTGGAGCGGGAGTACGCCGTCGGCCTCGACCGGCCACTGCGGGCGGAGCAGGCCGAGGCGCTCCGCGCCGGGGTCGCGCTCGAGGAAGGGGTCGCCCGCCTCGTCGATCTCCGCGCCGCGACCCGGACGGAGACGCAGGGCCTGCTCGCCGTCCTCGGCGCCGCGGACGGCCCTGACCCGGGCGGCCTCGCCTGGTACCGGGTGACGCTGGGCCAGGGCTGGAAGCGCCAGGTGCGGCGCATGTGCGGCGCCGTCGGGGCCCCCGTCCGGCGCCTCGTCCGAGTCCGTGTGGGGACGCTCCGCCTCGGCGACCTGGCCTGCGGCGAGGTGCGACCCCTGAGCGCCCGCGAGGCGCGGCGTGTCGCGGCGACGGCCGCTGCCGCGGACCCGTCCAGCCCTCGAGCGATCGACGCGCGGGCGAACGCGACCGGAGCCCGCACTGCACCCACCCCGCGCCGCCGGTCCGTCGACGGCTATCCTGCCCCGGTGGGCAGTGCAGGGGAGGGCCTCGTGGTCGCGCTCGACGGTCCAGGCTCGAGCGGCAAGAGCACGGTCGGCGCCGAGGCGGCCCGGCGGCTCCGCTACCGCTTCTGCGACACCGGCCTGCTGTATCGCGCCGTGACCTGGCTCTCCCTCGCCCGCGGCGTCGCCGCCGACGACGCGACCGGCCTCGTCGGCCTGGTCGACGAGGTCGCCCTCGTGCCCGATGCGCGAGGTCGGCTGCGCCACGTCCAGGTCGACGGCGTCGACGTGACTCACGAGGTGCGCTCGCCGGCGGTGGACGAGGCCGTCTCCGCGGTGGCCAGCGTCGGCCCGCTGCGGGCGGCGCTCCTGGAGCGCCAGCGGCGGATCGCCGCCGAGGGCGCGATCATCATGGCCGGCCGCGACATCGGGACCGTCGTCCTGCCCGATGCCGACCTCAAGCTGTTCCTCGACGCCTCGGCGGAGGAGCGGGCCCGGCGCCGCAGCGCCCAGCGCCACCTCGACCCGCAGGGCGGGGAGGCAACTCGGATCCTCGACGAGCTCCGGCGGCGCGACGCGCTCGACAGCGGCCGCGCCGTCGCCCCGCTGCGGATCGCGCCCGACGCGGTCGTGATCCGGACCGATGGCAACCGCTTCGAGGACACCGTCCGCGCCGTCGTGGCGGCTGTCCGACGTACCGAGAGCGCCCGCGATCCTCGGTCGCACGGGGTGCACGCGTGAGCGGAGCCGAGCCCGACCGGCTTGCCGCCTTCCCGCGGCTCTGCAGCGGGACCGGCCGGCTCATCGGCCGCTGCGTCGCGAGGATCGAGGTCGAAGGGCTCGAGGAGCTGCCGGCCGAGCGCTCGGGGCCGCTCATCGTCGCCTCCAACCACGCCTCGAACGCCGATCCGCTGCTCATCGCCTCGTGGCTCACGCCCGCGCTCGGCCGGCCCGTCCACTGGCTGGCCAAGGAGGAGGCGCTCCACTGGCCCGTCGCGGGCGCCATCATGCGCGCCAACGGCGCCTTCGGCGTCCGTCGCGGGGCCGCCGACGTGGAGGCGTTCCGCACAGCTCGCCGCGTCCTCGACGAGGGGCGGGTCCTGGCCCTCTTCCCCGAGGGGACCCGCAGCCCCGACGGCGCGCTTCGGCGGGGCAAGGACGGCGCGACGCTGCTCGCCGTCCGGACGGGTGCCCCGATCCTGCCCGTCGCGATCGGCGGCAGCCACCGCTTCTGGCCGAAGGGCGGCTTCATGCGGCCGGGCGCCCGCCTCGTGCTGCGCATCGGCCCGCCATTCAGCCTGCCGGAGCCGGTCCGCGGGCCCGATCACCGGGCGGCCCTCCAGGCCGCGACCGACGAGCTGATGACCCACATCGCCCGCCTGCTCCCGCCCTCGCAGCGCGGCCTCTATGCCGAGGCCGCTCGACGACCGGCCTGAGCCGCGGGCAGCTCCAGGCTCGACCGCGAGTGGAGCAGCGACGGGGTTTCGACGCGTTCCGTGCGATAATCCTCGCGACATGGGGAACGTGACGACGGTGCGCATCGCCCACCGGACCGGCTTCTGCTACGGCGTGCGGGAGGCGATCGACAAGGCCAAGGAGGCGGCGGCGGCCGGCAAGCGGACGCATACCCTCGGCCAGGTGGTCCACAACGAGGGGGTCATCAGCGACCTCCAGGCGCAGGGCATCCGGACCGTCGACACGCTCGACGACGTGCAGGAGGGCGCGGCCGTCGTCATCCGGGCCCACGGCGTGCGCCCGGACGTCCTCGCCCGCGCCGAGGTCCGCGGCCTCGACGTCATCGACGGCACATGCACCTGGGTGATCCAGGAGCAGCGCGAGATCGTCCGCCTCGTCGAGGAGGGCTACACGATCGTCCTGCTCGGCACGCCCAAGCATCCCGAGGTCGTCGGGCTCCTCGGCTTCGCGCCGGACGCCATCGTCGTCGACGAGGAGGAGGACTGGGAGCGCATCCCCCACAAGAAGAAGATGGCGCTCATCAGCCAGTCCACCCAGCCGCCCTGGAAGTTCGAGAAGCTGGCCGCCTTCATGGTCGCCCGCAGCCACGAGTTGAAGATCGTCAACACCGTCTGCCCGGTCACCATCCGGCGCCAGCAGGACACGCTCGACGCCGCCGGGGAGGTGGACCTGATGGTCGTCGTCGGCGGCCGCAACAGTGCCAACACCAAGGAGCTGACCCGCCTCTGCGGGATCGCTGGCACGCGGGCCCTCCAGATCGAGTCGGCGGCCGACCTCGACGACGCGGCGGCCTTCGGTGAGGCGCGCGTCGTGGGGGTGACCGGCGGCACCTCGACACCGATCGAGGACCTCCAGCGGGTCGCCGAGCGGATCCTCTCGCTGGCGGGCACGCCCGAGGCCGCGGCGCAGGCACCCGCCCTCGCCCGCGCGGCGCTCGAGTCCGCGGCCACGCCGGCGGGCCGGACCACCTCGCTGCCCGTCTTCGCCCGCCTCGACGGCGCGGCCTGACCCTCGTGGCCGGCCTGCCCGTCGTCGCGGTCGTGGGCCGGCCGAACGTCGGCAAGAGCACGCTGTTCAACCGCATCGTCGGGATGCGCCAGGCCATCGTCGAGGACCGCGCCCGGACGACCCGCGACCGCATCTACGGCACCGCCGAATGGAATGGCCGCCGCTTCACCGTGGTCGACACGGGCGGCCTCGAGATCAGCCCGGCCGACGACATCGAGGCGCGGGTCCAGGAGCAGGCCCGCCTGGCGATCGGGGAAGCGGACGTCATCCTCTTCGTGGTGGACGCGGCGGTCGGCCCCACGCCCGCCGACCTCGAGGCGGCCGAGTTGCTGCGCCATGCGAGCGCGCCCGTCCTCGTCGCGGTCAACAAGGCCGACAGCGACAAGCGCGAGCTCGATGCCGCGGAGTTCTACGCCCTCGGCTGGGAGGAGACCTACCCCGTCAGCGCCCTTCACGGCCGGGGGACGGGCGACCTCCTCGACGCGCTGGTCTGGGCCCTGCCGCGCGAGTCGGCGGACGAGCTCGCCCGCAAGCAGCGCGAGGCCGAGGCCGACGCCTGGGCCCGCGACCTGGCGGCCGGTCGGCTCGAGCGAGCCCGGGCCGGGCGCTCGCCGCGGCAACCCGCCGCGGGCGACGAGGCGGGCGACGAGGCCGACCTGGCGGCCGAGGCGGACGCTCTGGCCGAGGCGTTCGAGCTGCCCGGCGAAGCGGTCGGCGAGGCCGAGCCCGTGGGGATCGCCCTCGTCGGCCGACCGAACGTCGGCAAGTCGAGCCTCCTCAACGCGCTCCTCGGCCAGGACCGCGCCATCGTCTCGGACATCCCGGGCACGACGCGCGACACGATCGACACCCACCTCGCCTGGGGCCTGAGCGACGTCCTGCTCATCGACACGGCCGGCATCCGGCGGCGGGGGAAGGTGGCGAACGGCCCGGCGGCCGAGCGGTACTCCACCCTGCGCGCGCTCAAGGCCATCGCACGGGCGGACGTCGCGGTCCTCCTCCTCGACGCGACCGACGGGCTGACGGCCCAGGACGCCCACGTCGCGGGCTACGTCGTGGACGAGGGCAAGGGCCTGGTGGTCGCGGTCAACAAGTGGGACCTGCTGGCCGAGAAGACGGACCGCACCTTCGACGAGTACGCCGCGGCCGTCCGGAGCGCGGCCCCGTTCCTCGATTTCGCCCCGATCGTCTCGATCAGCGCCAGGTCGGGGCAACGCGTCGGTCGCGTCCTCGAGCTGGCCGTGGACATCTGGGGCGAGCAGCGCAAGCGCATCCCGACCGCGGAGCTGAACCGCGTCCTCGGCGAGGCGGCCCGCCGCCAGACCCCGCCGCTGGTGAAGGGTCACCGCCCCAAACTCTTCTACGGGACGCAGGTCGCCGTCGTGCCGCCCACGTTCGTGCTCTTCGCCCGAGACGCGGCGGCGGTCCACTTCAGCTACCGGCGCTATCTCGAGAACCGGCTGCGAGCGGCCTTCGGCTTCGACGGGACGCCCATCCGCCTCGTGTTCCGGGAGCGGCAGGCTGTGAAGCTGCCGCCTCGGCGCCGAGCCGCAGGCCCGCCAGGCGGTCGCCGCGCCGGGCCCGCCCGCTTCCGCCGCTCCGGGCGGTAGGCGCCCGTCCCGCCAGGCGGTAGACGCGCGGCCCGCCGGCGGGCCCTCGCGCCGGTCAGCTCCCGAAGGCCTGGCGGACGAGGCGCAGGATGCCAGGGCCGGCGGGGACCGCGGGACGGGCCTGGAGCCGGGAGACCAGTTCCGTGGCCGCCGCCCGGAAATCGCCCGCTGCCGGGCTTCGTGGCGCGTACACCGTGATCGGCAGGCAGGCCTCGGCGGCCTCGGAGAGCTGGACCGTCTCGCGGATGGGTGCCTCCAGCACGAGGTCGCCCCAGGTGCCGCGGAGCTCGGCCTGGACGCGGCCGGCGTGGAGCGTCCGGTTCATCCTGCCGACGAGGATCCCCGCCACCCCGAGCCGGGGATTGAGCTCGCCCTGGACTCGTTCCACCTCGCGCAGGACGCTCTCCACGCCCGCGAGGGCGAGCGTCCGGGCCTCGGCCGGGACGAGGACCGCGTCCGCCGCGGTCAGGGCGCCCACGCCCAGGAACGCGATCGACGGCGGGCAGTCGAGCAGGACGATCGGCCAGCGGGCAGGCAGCCGGCGGAGGGCGCGGTTGAGGCCGATGGCGAGGTCGAGCTGGAGCGTGCGCTCCGCGGTGACCAGCCAGGGCGAGGCCGCGATCGCCTCGACGCCCGGTGCCCGTGTCGAACGGATGAGGGGCTGGAGGTCGCGGGTGCCGATCAAGGCGTCGAACATCCCGCGGTCGTCGTCGCGGATGCCGAGCCACGTCGAGGCGGACGCCTGGGGGTCGAGGTCGACGAGGAGGACGCGGCCGACGCGCTCGGCAAGGGCGGCGGCGAGGTTCACCGCGGTCGTCGTCTTGCCGCTGCCACCCTTGTGGTTGAGCACGGCGAGCGTGATCACGCGGTACCCCTCTCCGGCGCGTCGGGATGTTCGAGCATCGTAGCAGCGGCCGGACGCCGCGAAGGCGCCCGCGGACGCTGCTCGTCGCGTCCGCGCCGGACCGCCGGACGTCGTTCTCCCGCCTCGTCGGCTACCCTGTCGGCGGCGGCATCGCTCCGGCGCCCTGTCACCGCCGCCCGGCGCGAGGTCCAGTCGTGTCCCCTCGAGCGTCCCTGACGCGGTCCCCGCGCGCCCTGCTCACGCTGGCCCTCATCGTCCTCCTCGCGGGGGTCGGCGCCGCGCTCCTCGATCCGCTCCGGTCCGCCAGTCCGGCAGCCACTCCCGGCCCGACCGCATCCGTCCTGGCGATCGGCCCGAGCGGCCCGGCGGCCTCTGCCGCGCCGTCGACGGCGGGAACCGCTCGACCCGGCGCGAGCGCGGCGAGTCCCGGGCCTCAGGCGACGACCTCGCGCGCGGCCACCCGCGCGCCTGCCACCACCGCCGCGCCCACGACCCGCAGCACGCCTCGTCCGACGGCCGCCCCGGTGACGCCCGCGCGGACGGCTCCGCCCGGCGGCCTCCCGGCGTTCGGCCACATCTACCTGATCGTCATGGAGAACCACGAGTACGGCTCGATCGTCGGCAGCGGCGCCGCGCCCTACATCAACGGCCTGATCCATGGCTATGGCCTGGCGGCCGCCTACGACGCGGTGGCCCATCCGTCCGAGCCCAACTACCTCGCCCTCTTCTCGGGCTCGACCCAGGGCGTCACGGACGACGGCGTCTACAACCTCGGCGCCTCGAACCTGGCCGACCAGCTCGAGGCGCACGGCCGCTCCTGGCGCATCTACGCCCAGAACGACGGCCCGGGCTGCTACACGGGGCCGACGTACACCGCGGGGATCGATGGCCCGGGGACGTACGCCCGCAAGCATGAGCCGGCGATCAGTTTCACCGACATCTCGGGCAGCGCCGCCCGCTGCTCGCACGTCGGCCCGCTGGCCGGCTTCGATCCGGCGGCGGCGAACTTCGAGCTCATCGTCCCCAATATGTGCAACGACATGCACGACTGCTCGGTCGCCACAGGTGACTCGTTCCTGCGCGGCTTCGTGCCCCGCATCACGGCGAGTCCCGCCTTCGCCGACAGCGTCCTCTTCATCACCTGGGACGAGGGCAGCAGCGGTACCGGCGGAGGCGGGCACGTGGCGACCGTGGTGGTCAGTCCCCATGTCGCGCCCGGCACGGTCTCCGCCCTCCCGCACACGCACTACTCGCTGCTGCGGACCGTCGAGGATGCCTGGGGTCTGGGCTGTCTCGCGAACGCCTGCGGGGCGAACGACATGAGGGAGTTGTTCCGCTAGCTGGCGGCCCATCCGACTCCGGGGCGGGTCCGCGGCGCCGTCATGCGGCTGCAAGGTCCCACGCGCGTCCCTCGACGGTGTCGCAAGGCGGCGGGACGATGCTTCCCCTCGACGACGGCCGGGTCGTCAAGGCGCGGACGATGGGGGGCGGGGGAGCCCGGAGGCCAGGGGCCCAGGGAGGAGTCGGGCCTCCGCCCACCCATCGCTCTCAGGAGGCTCGAGCGGCAGCGATGGACCCGTCCCCGGACCCCGCTCTGGGGTTCCTCAGCGAGCGGCTCAGCCAGGCGCTCGCGCGGCGGGACGCCGCGCCGCAGGGCTCCGTCGCCCGGCACGAGGCGAACCAGGAGGTCGCCGAGATCCGGGCCGTCCTCGCCGACCTCGATCCGACCGCCCCCGCCCTTCCACGCGACCGCCAGGCAGCGGGTGTGGCCGGCCGTCCGCCGCAGCGCTAGCCCGTCGTCGTCGCTCGGCCTCCTCGTCCGGCGCCCGCGTTGCGCGTCGTTCTGCCATGTAGCATGGCCCGCACGCTTCCGAGGGAGGGATGCCGCGGTGTCAGAGAGAGAAGGAAAAGCGACGCTGGACGCGCTGCAGCGCTGGCGCGCGGCGGAGCAGGCAGCCGCAGTGGCGCGGCGTGGCCGGGTAGCCGCGGAGGCGGCCGCAGCCGCCGCGGCGAGCGCTGCCGAGGCGGCGATCGCGACCGCCGCCGCTGCGAAGGCGGCCCTCGAGGCGGCCTCGCATGCCGAAGGATCCGCCAATGCGACCGCGGCGGCCGCGAAGGTTGCCGCAAGCGCGACGATGGCCGACCTGGTGGACGCCCAGGCCGATTCGGATCTCCGCGACGCCGAGGAGCTCGCGGCCAAGGCCGCCTACCAGTCGGCGTCACGGCGGGCAGCCGAGCGCGGCTAGGGTCCCCGCTACTGCTGGTTCTGACCGGCGCCGCTCGTGACCGTCCCCGTGTAGGTGTCCGTCACCTGCCACACCCCCGGGCCGGTGACCGTGCTGCCGACGCCGGACCCGAAGAGGCCGCGGTACGGACCCGAGCCGCCCTGGACCGCCCAGCTGAACCCCTCGCGGACCTGGAGCCGCACCAGGATCGTCGGACCGCCGCCGGCGCACACGAAGGCCTTGGCGACGGGGAAGTCGGTCGGGTCGCTCAAGTCGATGTAGACGTCCGTCACCGCCCCCGTCCGACAGATCAGGCCGCGGGTCACCGCAGGACCGCTGGCCTCGAACGAGCCCGTGTTCGTCCCGTTACCGGTGATGGTCATCACCGAGCTGATGGTGACCGCCTGAGGGCCCGAGGCGTTGGCGGCGGGCGCGGCGACGGCGATGAGGAGGGCGGCCGCGCTGAGCGCGACGATCATCCGGTGCATCTCGAACCTCCTGGGACGGCTCATCCGTTGGGCCGGACCCCCGGTGTCCCGGGTCCGGCGCGGCGCCTCGCGCGAGTCGACGACCGTGGGCGCGGCCGTCGGCAGGGCGATGCGCTCAGGACAGGGCGCCGACGATGACGCCGCAGTACGCCGCTTCCCAGTCCGGCTGCTGCCCCGCTGAGGAGAGCAGGGTCGACGAGCGCAGCTCGGTCCCCGTCGCATCCCAGACCTGGAGATAGGCGAGGTGACCCGCCTGGCCGAGCAGGATCCCGTCGTCAGGCGAGCGAAGCTGGTTCATGCCCTTGAGGTGGAGGATCTGGATCCACTCGTCAGCGACCGGATCCCAGCTCACCAGCTCCTGCTGGAGGGGACCGCTGCTGACGAGAAGAACGGACTTCCCGGTGGCCGGGTTCGTCATCAGCGACGAGATGTGGCCGGTGTAGGTGCCGATGACGTCGGGATCCGGCGCCCTGTGCATCGGCAGGATGTTGATGACGTCGTGTTCGACGACGTCGACCGCGACGCCGCAGTTCTCGGCAGCGGTCATCGAGTAGTCGAAGCGAGCGTGGATCTGGGCGAGCGGTCCGCCGGCCGCGGCCGGCGAAGCGACCGTGAGCCCCAGGATCACGGCCCCCAGGCAGACCATCCAGCGACGCATGCGATCGGCCTCCTCGGGACGCATCTCCCCCCGCGGGTCGGTCTCGCCAGTGGCTTGACGCGGTCCCGGCGACCAGGGCATGGACCGCGCGTCGACGCCTCCCGTCGGCCGACCATAGGCCGCCGCCGCGCGGCGGCCATATCCGCCACCCGACAGCCCGGGTGTCTGCTCCGGCCGTCGAGCATAGGGAACGGCCCCCGGACGCGTGTCCGAGGGCCGTCATCAGCGCGGGCGGATCGTGGTCGGGGCGGAGCGATTCGAACGCTCGACCTCCTGAACCCCATTCAGGTGCGCTACCAGGCTGCGCCACGCCCCGACGGCCAGCAGTCTAGCAGACGGGTCCGACCTCCCGGCCGTCGGGGTCGCCGGACCGGGCGAGCCTGCCGGGCACGGCTGTCTCGGAACGAGGCCGCGCTGTGATGGCGGTGCAAGGTGCGCCTGTCACGATGCCGCCGTGCCGGCAGTGCGGCAGAGCCGCCTTCGCCGCGCACGGATGGAGATCGAAGGTGGCGATCGACGGCCGGAGTTCGATCGGGGGCGTGCTCGAGGAGGGAGTGCGCCGGCGGCTGCTCGGCCGACTCGTCAACGCGCAGGGCAGGCGGGAGGTCGCCCGCGCCGGGTCGACGGCCTGGCTGACCGCGGATGCCGAGATCGTCGCCCTCGAACGGGTCCTCGAGGCCGACCGGCTGACCCGCCAGGAGTTCGAGACCCGCCACGTCGAGCCCGCGGGCCGGCGCTCGCGCTGGCACTGACCGAGCGCGCCAGCGCACGGTGAACGCCCGCCGGACATCGCCGGCGGGCGTCGGTCTTGAGGGGCAGGATCAGAGGCCGCCGGTGTCGCGGGTGTCCGCGTCGTCCCGGTCGTGGTCCGTGCCGTGGCGGAGCTTGTCGCCGACGTTGCCCATGTCCTTGCGCGCTTCATCGCCCATGTTCCCGACCTGATCCTTGAGGTCGGTGCCGTCGGCGTCGCGCCAGGACTCCTTGGCTCCGGTCTCGCCTTCGCGGTAGGTGCGCTTGAGGTCGTCCACGTGGTGCCTCCCTTCCGTCGGCCGCACAGCCGGCCGAGTCCGGGCCACCGTAGGCGGCCGCTGCTTGCGGACCGTGCGGCGCTGCGCCAGCGGCGGTTACGCAGGCCTTGCGGGCGGCGGCTGCGATGGGCGTGATACCCGGTCCGGCCGCCCGCTGACGAGCGCGCGACCGGCCCCGGCCTACGGTCTCCGTGCTCCGGGAGCCGCCGCGGCTCCGGGGTCCGGCACGCACTGCGGACCGGAAGGCGACGGCAGGAGGTGCGGGATGGCTGAGGCACGGACCGGCAGTGGGACGGGCGGCCGCAACGGACGGAGCGCGAGCGACGACGATCGGACGACCGCCGGGGACATGGCCGAGGAGATGGCCGGCGCGGCCGGTGGCGTGAGCGGCACGGCGAAAGCCGCCATGGGCACAGCCCGCGAGGCCGCCCAGAACGTGGCGAGCCAGCTGCCCGCCGCCACGGACACGGCTCGCGCGGCGATGGACGAGGCGAGCCGGCGGATGGAGGCGAGCTCTGACGAGATGCTGACGGTCGGCGCGGCGCTCGCGTTCGGCGTGACCATCGGGCTCTTCATCAGCGGCACGAACCGCCTGGCCGTGGCCCTGGCGCTGGTGCCGGCCGTGGCGATGGGCGCCACGCTCATGGATCGGCGCAGCCGGGCGTAGCAGCCACGCCGCGCCGGCGACGCGGCGGCTACAGCGCCTCGTCCTCCACGAAGGCGCGCAGGCTGAAGCCGAACTCCGCCCCGCCGGACTCTCGCGGCCTGGCCCAGACGCGCCCGCCCATCGACTCGACGAGCCGCTTGCAGACGAACAGCCCGATGCCCGCGCCTCCTGCCCGAGTTGCTGTCGCGGGCGAGCGATAGAACAGCTGGAACAGGCGGTCCGCCTCGTCGGGCACGATGCCGGGGCCCTCGTCGAGCACCGCGACCTCGACCTCATCGCCCGCGGTCCGCGCCCGGACGGTGACGGTGGAGCCCGCTCCGCTGTACTTGGCTGCGTTCGCCAGGAGGTTGCGGACGACCTGCTCGACGTACGTCTCGTCAGCACCGACCGTGGGAAGGCGTTCGCCGAGGTCGAGACGGAACTCAGTCCCCGGCCAGCGCGGCTGCTCCGAGCGGACGATGGCCGGCAGCATGCGCTGGAGGAGCACGGGATCGCGGCCCAGGACGTGCTCCTGGGTCTCGCCGAAGCGGGCCAGCACCAGGAGGTCCTCGACGAGACGGTAGAGGCGTTCCGCTTCCACCTCGATGTCGTCGTGGATCGATCGGTGCTGCTCCTCGGTCAGCGAGGCGGTCGGCCGAGCGAGGAGCTTGCTGCCGCCGTAGATGGCCGTGATCGGGGTGCGGAGCTCGTGCGAGAGGACGCCGATGTAGGTGTCGCGTGCGACCCGTGCCTCGCGGGCGAGGGTCACCTCGCGCAGGATGAGGATGGTGGCGATGGGCGTCGGGCCGTCGGCGGGCTCATCGAGCGGCTCGTTGCGCGAGACGACGGGGTAGGCCGTGAGCTCGGCCCAGCGCTCGGCCGCGCCGAGCAGCCGGACCTCCTGCGGCCCGTACCGCTCCGGCGCCCCGAGGCGCGGAGCGGTCTCGTCATCGAGGTCCAATCGGGCCAGGACCTCGTCGTAGCGCCGGGGAGCGTTGCCGAGGAGGGCCGCCGCCGCGGGGTTGGAAAGGGTCACGGTGCCGTCGGCCGCGCAGACGACGACAGCTTCGCCGATCGCCTCGATCATGGCGTGCAGCTCGGCCGCTCGGTCGCGCTCGGCCATCGCCAGGCGCTGCAGGCGGATGCGCGCCTCGACCCGCTCCGACACGTCGCGGACGACGGCCAGGAACCGGCCGCGGCCTCCCTCCGGAGCGACGTACTGGAGGACGATCTCGACGGGCTGCTCGGTCCCATCGGCGCGGCGCTGGACGCTCGTCAGGGTCCGCGACGCACCGCCGCGCTCGAGCGGGGCGAGCAGCTCCGCCCAGCTGTCCGCGTCGAGGCCCGGCCACAGGTCGAGCGGGGTGAGCCGGACGAGCTCGCTCGGCGACCGGCCCACCTGATCGGCGAGGCCGCGGTTGACGTAGAAGATGCGGAGGTCGGCCGGATCGAACATGACCACGCCGTCTTCGGTCGCGTCGAGCGAAGCCTTGAACTCGCCGAGCGCCTCGGCCTGGCGGGCGAGGCGGTCGCGTGCCTCGACGCGGGCGGTGACGTCGACCGCGAACGCCAGGATCCCCTCCACCCGGCCATCGGGGCCATGCGTCGGCTGGTAGACGACGTCGAGGTAGGAGAGCCGCCGCTCGCCGTCCGCGGTGCGGACCTCCAGCGGCATCTCCGAGCCGACGTACGGCTCACCGCTCGCGGCGATGCGGTCGAGGATCGCCAGCATGCCCTGGGCCTGCACCTCCGGCACCGCCTCGCCGATCGGTCGCCCGGCGAGGTCCCGTCCGCCGAAGAGCATCCGGGCCTGGTCGTTGGCGATCTCGATACGGTGGTCGGACGCGGTCACGAAGACGATGGCCGCCGGAGCCTGCTCGAAGATGGTCCGCAGGCGGTGGCGATCGGCCTCGGCGCGGGCGAGTGCGGCGAGCTCGGCCGCTCTCCGACGGATCGCCTCGATCGGGCCGGCCAGGAGCGCCCCAACGGCCTGCACGAGGCGGAGGTCGGCCGCGTCGAAGGCGTCGGGCTGCGTCGAATCGACCTCCAGCAGGCCGAACGCCGTGTCGCGCCAGATGAGGGGCACGGCGAGGTACGAGCGCAGCGGGCTCCCGTCCCGAGGGGCGATGCCGTCGGCCGGCAGATCGGTCGACAGGAGCGGCCGGCGCTCCTCGACGATGCCCCAGGCCGCGCCCGTCCCGTGGGCGGCGCGCTGGCGGAGGGCGGTCTCGGCGAACGGCCCGGACGCGGCCCGGACGACGAGCTCGTCGTCCTCGACGAGGGCGATGGACCCGCCGGTGAAGCGCACGAGGCTCCCGAGGTGCTGGAGCACGGTCGTCAGCATCCGGCCGAGGTCCTCCTCGCCGGCCGCGGACTGGGCGATGTCGTCGAGCAGCCGGGCCTCGGCGAGTGCCCGGTCGCGCTCCTCGGCAGCCTCGCGGCGATCGGTCACATCGCGGGCGAGGCCCAGGACGTGGGTCGCCGGGGTCGGCGGTTCGCGCAAGCCGCGCCCGACGCTGTTGATCCAACGGACGGAGTGGTCGGGCGTCACGACGCGGTACTCGGTCTCGAGCGGCTCGCCGCCCTCGCTCGCGCTCGTCGCCGCGGCGCGCACGCCAGCGCGATCGGCGGGGTGGACGAGGTCGAGGTAGGCCTCGAGGTCGGACGGGATCTCGGCGGCCGAACGGCCGTGCAGGCGGGCAAAGCCCTCGCTCGTCGTCAGCTCCCCGGTCGATGGATCGAGCTCCCACAGCCCGAGGCCGGCGGCGTCGACGGCGAGCCGAAGGCGGAGCGCGTCTGCGGCAGGATCCGCGGCGACGCGCCCGCTCGCGCCGGGAACGGGGGGTTTGACGAGATCGGTCATCCACAAGGACCTGCGTGGCGGCTCATGGTGGAGCGCACCGGGACGCGCGCAGCGGTCGCATGATACCGCTCGCCCCCGCGAAGCCCGGCTCGCGGGTTGCGATCGAACGACCGCGGTCCGCCAGCCACGACGACCTCGTGGACGACGACGGACCTGCGGGCTAGACTCCACGCCACCTCGAGCCGGCGCCGGTCCCCCGACCGGCACTCGTCACGCCGGCGGCCATCCGGTCGCCCCTCTCCCTGGGGGAGGAATCCATGCACGCGTCGCCCTCGGACCTGCGGGTCGTCCAGCGTGACGACCTGCTCCTCCGGTTCGCCGTCATGGGCGACGTGACCTACGTCGTGGTCGAGCTGCCTGAGGCGGGATCCGCCGGGACGACGCTCGAGGAGCGGTGTGTCCAGCCCCATTGGGGTCTCGTCCTCAGAGGCGAGGTGTCCCTCGAGCGGGCCGACCAGCGCATCTCGCTGCCGACCGGGCGCGTCTTCCACGTCGCGCCGGGCGGGCCGCCGCACCGATTCCTGGCGGATGGGTCGGCCGCGCTGGCTGGCTTCTCCCGGCTCGACGCGGGCGCTGACGTGAGCGACGAGGCGATCGCCCGGCTGGGCTTCGACGTCGTCCACGACGCGCGACGGGCGCTCGGCCAGCCGACCGTGCCCGCGCCTCGACTCGAGCTGCTCGGGCAGCCGCCCGTCCGCAGGGCCGGCCGCGTCGACGTCCAGGCGGTTCGGATGGGCGGCTTGCTCTGCTGCCAGGCCCGCCTGCGGGCGACGACCGGCTACGACATCGAGTGGTGCGACCAGCCGCACTGGGGCCTCGTCCTGAGCGGCGAGCTGACCGTCGATGCCGAGGACCAGGCGGAACTGATCGCCGCGGGCGATGCCTACTACTGCCCGCCCGGGCCCCCCGGCCATCGCTTCGAGACGGCCGACGAGGCGACGATCGTCGACTTCACCCCGCTCGACAGCTTCGGCCCGGGCGTGCGCGCCTCGGCCTGGCGTCCCCGCGCCCGGACCCTCGAAGCGGCCCTGTGACGCCGCGCGACCCCGGCGCTCGCGGACTCCCGCCCCGCGAGCAGACACCTGCCGGTGCCGCGGCTGAGCCCCTTCTCGACGACGCGCAGACCGTCGGCCTGGGCGACATGGACCCGGAGGCGTTCCGGGCGGCGGGCCATCGCGTGGTGGACCTGCTAGCCGACTACCTCGCTGGTGTCGAGCGGTATCCCGTCTTCCCGCCCGTCGAGCCCGGCGACCTGCGGCCCCTCTTCCCAGCCGCGCCCCCCGAAACCCCCGAGCCGCTGGCCGCCATCCTCGGCGACTATCGCCGCCTCATCGAGCCGAACGCGACGCACTGGCAGCACCCGGGCTTCCTGGCCTACTTCAGCACGACCGCATCCGGGCCGGGCGTCCTCGGCGAGATGCTCAGCGCGGGGCTCGGCTCGAACGCGATGCTGTGGCGGACTTCGCCGATCGCGACCGAGCTGGAGCAGGTGGTCGTCGACTGGCTGCGTCAGGCCCTCGGCCTGCCGAACGTCTTCGACGGTCTGCTGACCGAGGCTGCCTCCACCTCGTCGCTCATCGGACTCGCCGCGGCACGCCAGGCCGCGGGGGTCGACGCGGCGGCGGCGGGGCTCGCGGGACGCGACACCCCCGCATTGCGGGTCTACGCCTCGACCGAGGGCCACTCCTCGATCGAGAAGGCGGCGATGACGATCGGCCTCGGCCGCGCCTCGGTCGTCCGGGTCCCGGTCGACGCCGACTACGTGCTCCGCCTCGACGCGCTCGAGACCGCCATCGCCGCCGATCGGGCCGCCGGTCGGCGGCCGATCGCCGTGGTGGCGACCTTGGGGACGACATCGTCCACGTCCATCGACCCCGTCGCCGCCATGGCCGACATCGCCGAGCGCGAGGGTCTCTGGCTGCACGTCGACGCCGCGTACGCCGGCGCGGTCGCCCTCATCCCGGAGCGTCGCGCGGTGTTCGGGGGTTGGGAGCGGGCCGACTCGATCGTCGTCAACCCGCACAAGTGGCTGTTCACGCCGCTCGACGCCTCGCTCCTGCTGACCCGCCGGATGGACGTCCTGCGGGACGCCTTCAGCCTGGTGCCCGAGTATCTGCGGACGCTCGACCGGACCTCGCCCGTCCGTGACTACACCGACTACACGCCCCAGCTCGGCCGGCGCTTCCGGGCCCTCAAGCTGTGGATGCTGCTGCGCTACTTCGGGCTCCAGGGCCTGCGCCGGCGGCTGGAGGCGCACCTCGCCCTGGCGGCGTCGTTCGCGGCCTGGGTCGATGCCGACCCCGACTGGCAGCGCCTCGCCCCGGTGCCGTTCTCGACCGTCTGCTTCCGCTATCGGCCAGCCCCGCTTCGAGGGCGGGAGGACGAGCCCGCGCTCGCTGCCGAGCTCGACCGCCTCAACGCCAGGCTCATGGATGCGGTCAACGCGACCGGCGAGGTCTTCCTGTCGCACACCCGCCTGGCGGACCGCTTCACCCTGCGGGTCGCCATCGGCAACCTGCGGACCGAGGAGCGGCATGTCCGCCGCTGCTGGGAGCTGCTCCGGGAGGCGGCGGCCAGCCTCGAAGGCTGAGGCGGCGGCCGGCTCCTGCGCTGAGGCGGTGCGGCCACGAGCCGCTCGACCTGCTTCTGGCCCCTCGTGCGGGCTACCGAGGTGGACGTTGATGCGTACGCCGCATCAAGGGGTGGGGGCCCGGACCGCCTTGATGCGGATCGGCGCATCACGACTCGGGACGCTTGATGCGGATCGGCGCATCGCCGTGCGGTGTCGCCCGGAGTGGGCGGGGGGCGCGATGCATCGGTACGCATCAGCCATCAGCCGCCGGTTCGGCGATGCCGCAAACCCCGGTCACACGGAAGGTGAAGTCGCAGAAAAGCGGGAGATGTGCCGCGGCGAAGCGGCCGCTGCTTGACTCTCCGCGTGTATCGCCTCCGCGGCCCCGAGCCATCCAACGACGACGCGCTCGCCGCCATCGGCGAGGCGCTTCGGCGCCGGCGGCGTGAGCGCGGCTGGAGCCAGCGGGAGCTCGAGCGGCGGGCGCTCGTCGACCAGACGACGATCTGCCGGCTCGAACGCGGCCGCGCACCGTGGCTCCAGCTCGACCAGGTCGCCCGGCTGCTGCTCGCGCTCGACCTCCCGACGATCGTCATCCGGTTTGGGCCAGCGCGCACCCGAGCAGGGCGGCGCGCCGCCTGGTCCGGGGGCCTCCGTCGGTTCCGGCACGGCATGTACGCGCTGCGCCGTCAGGTTCGGGAGGCGGCCCCTGCACGAGCCGGCAGGGGACCGGACGTGGAGCGGGACGAGGACCCGGACCCCGAGGTCGACCTCGATGGGGACGACGAAGCGGCGCTTCCCGGCTGGTGACCCGCCCGTCCGCTAGAAGGGCTTGGTCACCATGAGGGCGACGATGACCAGGACCACGGCCGTCGTGAGCCAGCCCAGGCGCGCGGTCCGCCGCGCCGCTGCCGCGTACGTGGGCGTGGTCGGGTCCGCCTCGGCCGCCGCGAGCTGGCGCCGGATCGCGGGGGCGAAGACGGCGATGCCGAGGACGGCCACGGCGATGTACAGCACGATGGCAGCCGCGATCCAGCCCTGCTCGAACGAGTACGCGCCGGTCAGGACCATGAGGACGCCGGTCAGGAGGACCACGCCGTAGGCGGGGTTCGCGACGCGGCCGTCGAGGCGGCGGACGCCCGAGATGACGAACAGGACGCGGTCGCGGTCCGTCCCCGCCGAGCGCAGCCAGAAGGCATACGTGACGTTCGCCCCGACGGCGGTGATCACGGACAGGACGTGGACGAGCTTCAGGAGCGGGACCCAGGCGACGAGGGAGCTGAGCACGTGAGCCTCCGCAGGCGGGCGCGGGCCGACCGATGTCGACGGGACAGGGACGGCGTCAAGCCTAGCGTCTGTTCCCGGCTGCCGTCGATCGCGAAACGAGGTGCCGAAGGGGAACGACCGTGCGATTCTCGCGCTGCGGGCCGGCTCATCCTGCGGGAGTCGTGCCCGTCACCGTGGAACGCGCCTCGGACCTTCGGCTACACTGGCTGCCCGCGGCGCCTGTCCGGCCCGCGTCCCCGAACACGTCTCGGAGGAGCGTGACAGCATGGCCGTCCAGGTAGCGCGTGACATCCCGATGTTCATCGACGGCTCGCCCATTCCGTCCGTCAGCGGGGAGTGGCTCGAGGTCGTGAACCCGGCGACCGGCAGGACCATCGCCCGCGTCCCGGCCGGGACCGAGGCCGACGTCGACCGGGCCGTGGCAGCGGCGCGGCGGGCGTTCGATGACAAGCGCTGGCGCGGGTTGTGGATCCCCGAGCGCGTCCGCATCCTCGAGCGGCTGGCCGACCTGCTCGATGAGCACCATGAGGAGATCGCCCGCCTCGAGACCGAGCAGACCGGGACGGCGCTCAAGTTCCGGATGGACAACGACACGCCGTTCGCGCCCGATAACCTGCGCTTCTTCGCCTCGGCGATCCGCCACCTCGAGGGCCGCGCGGCCGGCGAGTACAGCACGGACCACACGAGCATGATCCGGCGTGAGCCGCTCGGCGTCGTCGGTCAGATCACGCCCTGGAACTATCCGTTCATGATGGCGATCTGGAAGATCGGGCCGGCCCTCGCGGCGGGCAACTCGGTCGTCCTGAAGCCCGCGACGGCGACGCCCCTGACGACCCTCAGGCTCGCCGAGCTGGCCAAAGAGGCCGGCCTACCGGACGGCGTCCTGAACGTCGTCACCGGCCGCGGCGACGTGGTCGGCGCGGCGATCGCCGGCCATCCCGACATCGACCTCGTCTCGCTGACCGGCGACTCGGCGACCGGCAGGAAGATCCAGGCGCTCGCCTCGGGCAACCTCAAGCGGGTCCACCTCGAGCTCGGCGGCAAGGCGCCGTTCATCGTGTACGCCGACGCCGACCTCGATGCGGCGGCCCGCGGCGCGGTGGCGGGCGGCTTCATCAACGCGGGTCAGGATTGCACGGCCGCGACCCGCATCTACGTCGAGTCCCCGGTCTACGACGAATTCCTCGACCTGCTCAAGGGGTACGTCGAAGGTGTCCGCGTCGGCGATCCGCTCGATGGCGCGACGGACATGGGCACCCTCATCAGCCAGGCGCAGGTCGAGCGAGTGGACGGGTTCGTCCAGCGTGCCCGCCAGGCGGGTGCGACCGTGGTGACCGGCGGCCAGCGGGCCTCCGTCCCGGGGTTCGAGCAGGGCGCCTTCTACCAGCCCACGATCGTCGCGGATGCGGCCCAGGACAGCGAGATCGTGCAGCAGGAGGTCTTCGGCCCGGTCCTGACGGTCCTGCCGTTCGAGACCGAGGAGGAAGTCCTGGCCAAGGCGAACGACACCAGGTACGGGCTCGCCAGCTCGGTCTGGACGCACGACGTCTTCAAGGCCATGCATGCCGCCCAGGCGCTCGATTTCGGGGCGGTCTGGGTGAACGACCACCTGCCCATCGCCAGCGAGATGCCGCACGGCGGCTTCAAGCAATCCGGGTTCGGCAAGGACATGTCGCAGTACTCGTTCGACGAGTACACGCGGGTCAAGCACGTCATGATCGAGCTGACGGGGGTGGCCGAGAAGGCCTGGCACTACCAGATCTTCGGCGACCCCAAGGAGTAGGCGGGCCCTGGCGTGAAATGACCCCCGGCAGGGCGTCCCGCCGGGGGTCTGACCGCAGACTTGACCGCAGTTCGCGGCTAGATGGCCTCCGTCCCGGCCGCCAAGGGTCGCCCGAGTCCTGAACCGCAAGCCGGGCCCCGACCCCGCGACGACCTACATCGCCGTCCTCGGCTTCGCCTACGCCGGCGAGGCCAGCGGGCCCGTCTCCATCCCTCGAGGCGCCCGGCGTCGCGGCGACGAGTCGGTCGTTCGCGCCACGTTCGGCGGCGGCATGTGGGTCCCCGACAGCGCCCCGGAGGACGTGAAGGCCGCGGCGCGGCGCGCACTCATGGTGCCGCCCAGCGTCCCGTGGACGCCCGCGCCGGCCCCTGAGGCGATCGTCCTGATGCGCGCGAAGCGGGACTTCGTCTTCCGGCGGCCGCTTTGGGGGTACGGTGGCGAGGAAAAGACCGCCAACTGTCGCGTCCGTTCGGACGACGAGTTGCCTTCGAACCATCCCGCCGTGCGTCGCCATCCCGATGACTTCGAAGCGGCCTCCTGATGTCCTCCATCCGTTGCCATTTCTGCGCCCGGCCCGCGTCGCCCTCGACCTCTGCCACGGACGCCTCCCGGTGTGCGCTATCCACGCCAACCAGGCGCCCCACCAGCTCGGCGACCTCGCGAAGCCGAAGCGACAGGCCCCGACCGGCCGATAGACCCCCGCATCCTCCTTCGGCGGTCGGGTCGCCCGGCCGGAACTGGCCCGCGCGGTGCTCCATCCCCGCGGGGGCCATCTTCGAAGGGAGCAGAGAAGAATGCCCCTCAGCCAGGTGCGACCGTGACGGGTCGTACGATTTGCGCGCGCCGGGCGAGGCGATTAGGGCACCCGGAACTCAGTCCAAATCACTAGGAACGCGAGCAGCGCGAGCGGGAGCAGACACCCTCCGCCGCGCGCCGCGATACGACCCGCACCCCCGTCCTCGCGCACTCGGTCAATGACGTCAAGGGCGCGGTCGACGTCGGCCCCCGCTCTCGCGATGATGGCCTTGACCTCGTCGGGGCGCTTGAACGAGACCAGCAGGTCGTCGAGGCCGTTGAACCGCGGACCATTGCGTCGGCTGATGGCTCCGTCGAGTGCCCAGCGGCAATGGAGGTAGAGCGCGCCGTCCTCGATCCTGGCACCCTTCGGGAGCTTCCCGCCGGATAGGACCACGGCTCGCGCTTGAGGCGAAGCCGGCGTCGCGCGTTCGACCAGTCGCTCGACCTCTGCCAGGTAGGCATCCGTCACAATGCGTTCGTAGTTG